>JAZKXW010000052.1:0-33566 GCA_045611825.1 Faecousia sp. | reverse complement strand
ACGATATCCGACCCCATTTTGAGAATCCTACTCCACGGGATCACATAATCATCCTGCCGGCCGAAGATGCCGAAAAACCGGCAGGGTCCCGGCACCACGATGGACACGATATTCCCCGAGGGGATCTCCACGCAGGCATCGGCGATATAGCCCAGCCTCCGCCCGTCGGATACGCAGATAACCTCTTTGCAGTGCAGTTCCGTAAATTTACAGCAACCCATAATGACCCCTCCCAAAGATATTTGTAAAGTGTATGAAGAAAGGGAGGGGTGTATGAATTTCAATTCTCCGGCAGGTGGCGCAAGTGCATAGCCGAATCGTTAGCTGATGGATCTGCGCATGGTGTTGATGGCGCTTTTTTCCAGTCGGGAGACTTGCGCTTGGGAGATGCCTACCATGCCGGCTACCTCCATCTGCGTCTTGCCGCCCACAAACCGCAGGGACAGGATCTCTTTTTCCCGTTGCCCCAAACGGGAAAAGGCTTCCCGTAAGGCAATTCTCTCCATCCAGTTGGTTTCTGTGTTCTTTATATCGTGTACTTGATCCATGACGGTCAGGGGGTCGCCGCCGTCGGCATACACGGGGTCGTACAGGCTTACCGGCGCACAGACCGCGTCCAGCGCTTCGCTGACATCGTCGTGCGGGATGTCCAATCGGCCGGCGATCTCATCTAATGTCGGCTCCCGACCCAGCTCCTTGCTCATCAGCTCTTTGCATTGCAGCACCTTATATGCCACATCCCGAATGGCACGGGATACCCGGATGGCGGAATTGTCACGCAGGTAACGCCGTACCTCCCCGGCGATCATGGGAACGCCGTAGGTGGAAAACCGTACCTGCTTGGTAGGATCAAAGTTGGCGATGGCTTTCATCAGACCGATACAGCCTACCTGAAATAAATCGTCGGGGCATTCCCCCCGTTTGTCAAAGCGCTGGATCACGGAAAGTACCAGCCGCAGGTTGCCCTCAATGAGCTTTTCCCGGGCTTTTTCATCGCCTTCCTTGGCGCGCATCAGCAGCATGTCCATTTCTGCTTGGGTCAGAACTTTCAGTCGGGCGGTATTTACACCGCAGATCTCTACTTTTCCCTGCATAAGGCTCCTCCTGTGGTTCGTATCCTGCAAACAGTATTTCCGTTTGCAGGCAAATCATTCAAGAAGAGGGATTTGTGCAAGATTCACAAAAAAATTCCTGACAGGCAGGGACAGTAGGGGTGAGGATGGGACGCGATTGGATAAAATGACAACTTTTTCTCCAAATTCCGGGGGAAATATTCTGGAAAGAGGCGGCGACATAACACACGCTTATTTGACGGTTTCAGAATAAAATGATGGAAAATGACGAGATCGGGCAGGTGGGGAAACGGAGGGGAGATTTGGCAGTTTTGCTGTTGATAACCCATAGTTTTCCACATTCTCCACAGGTTTTTCCACAGGGGTTTTCCACAGGAAAATATCCCAAAAACAGGGGTTGGCAGTTTACATAAGTTCTTTCGACAGATGGTGACAAAAGAAGGATTTTTTGGGGCATGATTACTTTGACGAGCGGAAAAAATTTGCCCGAAAAAAAGGACTTGACAGCCGGGAAGCCCCGGCAGGCAAACTCGCCACCTACCTGCGAGAAAGTGTTGGGGCATCCGTTTAGAGCCCGGTAACGGACAGATCGATAAGTTCCGGTTTTTACAGGGGAAGCCCCGGCAGGCAATGGACAATGGACAATGGACAATGGACAATGCAGAATGCGGAATTGAAAAATGAAAAACCGTGTTGTAGGGGCGATTCACGAATCGCCCGAAACACCTTACGCACAATATACAATCCATTTCGTAGGGGGGAGCGATGGGAGCACCGCCGGTGGCGGATGAAGCGACCTGAGCGAGTGGCAGCGGTCGATAAAATCTTCGCACTTCGTCTGCTTGGAGGAAAAGATCCTTCGGGTGCGACACTTTTGTCAATGATTTGCCGTCAGACAGGAAAATGTATGCAAATTTGGGGAGAAAATAGGGCGGTTTTCTAAAAAAATAAAAAAAGGTATTGATTTTATGGACATTAGGCGTTATAATACGTATCTGCGTGAATTAGAATGCAGAACAGGAGGTGTAATTATGCCCAATATCAAGTCCTCTAAGAAGGATGTCATCCGTTCCAAAGTTGCTTACGAGAAGAACAAGGCTGACAAGTCCGAGATGAAGACCGTCCTGAAGAAGTACGAGGCTGCTCTGGCCGGTGGCGACCGCGCTGCTGCAGAGGTTGCTTACAAGGATGCGATCGTGATCGTGGACAAGGCTGTCAGCAAGGGTATTCTGCACAAGAATACTGCTGCCCGCAAGAAGAGCAGCATGACCCTGCGGCTGAACAAGCTGGCCTGATTTCTCTGAAAATATCTCCTTCCGAGGATCTTACCCAGATCCGGAAGGAGTTTTTTCATTTATCGGGAAGCCCCGATAGGCAAACTCGCTACCCACCTGCGAGAAAATGTTGGGGCATCCGTTTAGAGCCCGGTAACGGACAGAGCAATGAACTTCGGTTTTTACAGGGGAAGCCCCGACAGGCAAACAATGCAGCATGTTTTGATGTTCAATTATCAATTATTCGTTGGAAAATCCTCTTACTTATGTTATAATTAAAATAAAAGGAGGTGGTTGCCGTGGCGAGATTATCTGACCCTGTTACGATCTTAAAAGGGGTTGGCCCTACCAAGGCCAAGCAGTTTGCCAATCTGAATATCTACACCTTGGAGGATCTCATTTGTCATTTCCCCAGAGGCTATGAGGACCGTACCCGTCTGGTGACCATCGACAAGCTGGAAGTGGATCAGCCTGCCTGCTTTAAGGCCATGGTGATGAACACCCCCCGTACCGCCCATGTCCGAAAGGGACTGGATGTGACCAAGGTACAGGTGGCGGACTGCACCGCAAGGCTGAATCTGACTTTTTTCAATCAGAAGTACACCACCGAACAGCTCCAGTACGGCAAGGAGTATATTTTCTACGGCGCCGTGTGCGGAGATTTCATCGGCTATAATATGACGAACCCCACCTTCGAGGCGCTGGACAGTCAGCCGGTGACGACCCGGCGTGTGCTGCCCATTTACCCCCTGACTGCCGGCCTTTCCAATGCTTCGGTCCTCAAGGCGGTCCAGCAGGCGCTGGCCATCTGCGACCCTCCGGCAGAGATCCTGCCGCCCCGTGTGCGGCAGCAGTACGGTATTTTGCCGGCGGATAGGGCGTATTACGCCATTCATGAGCCGGCATCCATGGCAGAGGCGGAGCTTGCCAAACGGCGGTTGATCTTCGAGGAGTTTTTTGTGTTCTCCGCAGGTCTGTCCCTTATGCGCGCTGCCCGGGCCAACAAGCGCACAGCGCCCTACAAAAACTGTGACCTGACGGCGTTTTACAAGGCCTTGCCCTTTGCTCTCACCGGCGCCCAAAGCCGCGCCATCCGGGAGATCGCCGGGGATTTGGGCAGAGGAACGCCCATGAACCGGCTGGTGCAGGGCGATGTGGGCAGCGGTAAGACTATGGTAGCGGCTGCGGCGGCCTATCTTGCGGTGCAAAACGGCAAGCAGGCGGCGCTGATGGCGCCTACGGAAATTCTGGCGGAGCAGCATTTTGCCTCGCTTTCTCAGCTGCTGACCCGGTTGGGTGTCAGCACCGTGCTGCTGACCGGCTCTATGACCCCAAAGCAGAAGAAAACAGCCCGGGAAGCCATTGAAAACGGAACAGCCCAGATGGTGATCGGTACCCATGCACTGCTGTCCGAGAGTACGGTGTTTTGTAACTTGGGCCTGGTCATCACCGATGAGCAGCACCGCTTCGGCGTGTCTCAGCGTTCGGCTCTGTCGGGCAAGGGGGATGATCCCCATTTGCTGGTCATGTCGGCGACCCCGATCCCCCGTACCTTGGCGCTCCTGATGTATGGCGATCTGGAGGTGTCTGTACTGGATGAGCTGCCTCCCGGCAGACAGACGGTGGATACCTTTCTGGTGGATGAGAGCTATCGCGCCCGGATCAATGCCTTTATCCGCAAGCAGGTGACGGAAGGGCATCAGTGCTTTGTGGTTTGTCCTGCGGTGGAGGAGAATGAGGCGCTGGACATGAAGTCTGCCACAGTATGGGCAGAAACGCTGCAAAAGACGGTATTTCCCGATTTGAAGGTCTCTTTGCTCCACGGACAGATGAAGGGCAGCGAAAAGGAGAGCGTTATGGCAGCCTTTGCCAAAGGCGAGGCGGATGTACTGGTGGCCACCACGGTGATTGAAGTGGGCGTGGATGTACCCAATGCCACCTTAATGGTGATTGAGGATGCGGACCGGTTCGGCCTTTCCCAGCTTCATCAGCTTCGGGGCAGAGTGGGAAGAGGCAAGGCCAAAAGCTTTTGCATCCTGACCTCCCAAAACAGAAACTCCGAGACCCGGCAGCGGATGCAGGCCCTGTGCAAGACCACCGACGGCTTCCGAATTGCCCAAGAGGATCTGCGTCTGCGAGGACCCGGCGATTTCTTTGGCAGCCGACAGTCCGGCTTGCCGGTGTTCCGGGTGGCGTCTTTAAGCTGCGATCTGCAGACCCTGCAGGAGGCGCAGCAGGCATCTGCCGACTGGATCGACCGGGAGGGAACGGCGGATACTCCCGAGGGCAACGCCCTGCGGCAGCGGATCGCCCAGCTGTTTGCAAGAGCCGAGGGAACTATCAATTAGCAGTCTCGGTTAGCAGTGTCATTGCGAGGAGTACCGCAGGTACGACGTGGCAATCTTCCAAGGCATCCTGCTATTTCCGTGAGATTGCCACAGCCAGTTTGCGAACTGGCTTCGCAATGACAACGAAGATTTAAGCAGAAGGAAATAAAATGTTTGTTAAACTTTCTTAACATCCTCCGGGGAAAAGCCCAAAATTGGGGTTTTCTCCGGAGATTTTTTCTGCCAATTTTGAAAAAATTCAAAAAGTGGTTGTATCTTTCCGGAAAATAGTGTAAAATGATATGGCTATAAACATGTAAACCTTACATATACTATATTTCTTAGGAGAGAATATTCATGGAAAAACCCATTGTATTAGTAATCATGGACGGTGTCGGCAAGGGTGACGGCGGCAGCGGCGATGCTGTTGTGGTAGCCAAGACTCCCACCCTCGACAATTTGCTGGCAACTTGCCCCCATACTTACCTGAAAGCCCACGGTACTGCCGTCGGTCTGCCCTCCGATGAGGATATGGGCAACTCCGAGGTGGGTCACAACGCGCTGGGCTGCGGTCAGGTTTATTCTCAGGGCGCAAAGCTGGTAGGCGAGTCCATTGAAAGCGGCTCTTTGTTTGCGTCTGCCACTTGGAAGGACTTGGCAGCCAATGCCAAGGACGGCAAGGCAATGCATTTCATCGGTCTTCTGTCCGATGGCAATGTCCACTCCAATATCGCTCACCTGATCGCCCTGCTGAAGCAGGCTAAGGCAGAGGGTGTCAAGAAGGCTTACTGCCACATTCTGCTGGACGGCCGTGATGTGCCTGCTACTTCTGCGCTGGAGTATGTAGGTCAGCTGGAGGCGGTGCTGGCAGAGCTGAACGAGGCAGGCTATGATTACGCCATTGCTTCCGGCGGCGGTCGTATGCAGGTGACGATGGACCGTTATGAAGCCAACTGGGGCATGGTGGAAGCCGGCTGGCGCACCCATGTACAGGGTCAGGGCCGGATGTTTGCATCTGCCACCGAGGCCATTGAGACCTACCGGGCGGAGACCGGCTGCATCGATCAGGACCTGCCTGCCTTTGTTGTGGCAAGAGACGGCGCGCCTGTTGCCAAGATCGCCAACGGCGACAGCGTTGTTCTGTTCAACTTCCGCGGCCACCGGGCGCAGGAAATTTCCCTTGCGTTTGACAGAAAGGATTTTGATAAGTTTGACCGGGGCGATTACACCGGCGTGAAGTTTGCCGGTATGCTCCAGTACGACGGCGACCTGAACATCCCCGAAAACTATCTGGTCCAGCCTCCCGTCATCACCAACACCCTGACAGAGGTGCTGTGCGCCGCAGGTGTTACCGAGTATGCGGTATCCGAGACTCAGAAATACGGCCATGTGACCTACTTCTGGAACGGCAACCGTTCCGGCAAGGTGGACGAGAATCTGGAGGTTTACGAGGAGATCCCCTCCGATGTGATCCCCTTTGAGCACGCGCCTGCCATGAAGTCCAAAGAGATCACCGAGAAGATGGTGGAGGCGATGGCTTCCAAGAAGTTCCGGTTTATCCGCTGCAACTATCCCAACGGCGATATGGTTGGCCATACCGGTGTGATGGAAGCGGTTGTATACGCCATGGAGTGTGTGGATAGCGGTTTGAAGGCCATTTTGGAGGCAGCTGACAAGTACGGCTACACCGTGCTCATCACCGCTGACCACGGCAACGCCGACCAGATGACTGAGACCAAGAAGGGCAAGACTTCCGTCCGCACAGCCCACTCTCTAAATCCTGTTCCCTTTATCATTTATGACACCGACAACAAGTGGCAGATCAAGGACGGCAGCTACGGCCTTGCCAATGTGGCGCCCACGGTGGTCAAGATGATGGGCCTGGAAGCTCCCGCTTGCTGGGAAGACAGCATGATCTGAAATGTAACTATTAACAGGAGGTACTGATATGATCCAGCACGTCAACGAAAACGGTAAAGTACAAGTCAGCACCAACGTCTATATCGACATTGCCGGCACCGCCGCATCCAACTGCTTCGGTGTTAAGGGTATGGCTGCCCGTTCCATGAAGGACGGCCTGTACCATCTGCTCCGGAAGGAGTCCATGGGCAAGGGCGTTCGCGTGGAGTTCCACGAGGACGATACTCTGACCATCGATCTGCACATTATGGTGGAGCACGGCGTCAATTTGACTGCTGTGGGTGCATCCATTATTTCCGAGGTGCGGTATGTTGTCAACAAGTATACCGGCACTCAGGTTCGGGCGGTCAATGTGTTTGTTGACTCCGTTATGATCGGATAATTCTGGAGGGATTGACCATTGAGACAGACAATGAACGGAGCTGACTTACGACGGCTCATTATCAGTGCGGCTGCGTCTGTGGAGATCCATAAACAGCAGCTCAATGACCTGAATGTGTTCCCGGTTCCTGACGGCGATACCGGCACCAATATGTCCATGACCATCAACTCTGCCGCCGCAGATCTGCGCAAGGCGGAGGATCCTACGCTGGAGAAGGCGGCTGCCATTGCCGCTTCTGCTATGCTGCGTGGCGCAAGAGGCAACTCCGGTGTGATTTTGTCCCTGTTGTTCCGGGGCATTTCCAAGAAGCTGAAGGGCTGTGACGAATGTGACGGCGTTTTGTGGGCGGCTGCTCTGCAGGAAGGTGTAGATGCCGCATACAAGGCAGTCATGAAGCCTGCCGAAGGCACCATCCTGACGGTGGCCCGTTTGGCTGCCGCCAAGGCAACTGCCGCTGCGCAGGAGAACAATTATGTGGAGTTTGTCCATGAGGCGGCCATTGAAGAAGCAAAGGTCGCTTTGGACAACACTGTGAACCAAAACCCGGTGCTGAAGAAGGCCGGTGTGGTGGATGCCGGCGGTAAGGGCTGGCTGTTTGTGCTGGAGGCAATGCTCAGCGCCCTCCGGGGTGAGGATATCGTAGTTCCCGAGGGTATGACCTCCGAGGTTCGGGAGAGTGCCTCTTTTGATGATTTCGATACCGAGGATATTACCTTTACCTACTGCACCGAGTTCATTATCTCCCGGGAGAATGATTTGGACCCGGAAAAGCTCCGTGCGTTCCTGTCTTCATTGGGCGACAGTCTGGTGCTGGTGGATGATGAGGAGATCATCAAGGTCCATGTCCACACCAACGACCCCGGCAAGGCTCTCCATGAAGCCATGGACTACGGTTCTTTCGTTACGGTGAAGATCGAGAATATGCGTCTGCAGCACACCGAAAAGGTGATGAAGGAGCAGGAGCTCGCACCCAAGATCGCGGAACCGGAAAAGACCTTTGGCGTGGTTTCTGTCTGCGCCGGCGACGGTTTGGCAGAGGTGTTTATGAATCTGGGTGTGGACGGCATTATCTCCGGCGGCCAGACCATGAATCCCAGCACACAGGATATCTTGGAGGCGGTGAACAAGGTGCCTGCCGAGACGGTCTATGTGCTGCCCAACAACAAAAATATCATTATGGCGGCACAGCAGGTGGATGCTCTGACACCCAAGCATGTGGTGGTGATCCCCAGCAAGACGGTGCCCCAGGGCATTACCGCTATGCTGAGCTTCAACCCCGAGGGTACGGAGGAGGAAAACACCGAAGCCCTGACTGAGGCGCTGGCTACGGTGGATACCATGCAGATCACCTATGCCGCAAGAAATTCCGACTTCGACGGCCATGACATCCGTCAGGGCGACTATCTGGCGATCTGTGGCAGCTCCCTGTTCGGCACCAGCCGGGATATTAAGGTTCTGCTCCGGGCGCTGGCTGAAAAGGTTCGGGTTGAGGGTAAGGAATACATCACTATTTACTACGGTGAGGACATTCAGGAAAAGCATGCCCAGAAGGCAGCAGACCTGTTTGCTTCTATTTGCCCCGATGCGGATGTGAATTTGCTTAAGGGCGGACAGCCGGTGTACTATTATCTGATTTCTGCGGAATAATATGAATAGAAAAAGCGTACTGTAAGATGACTTACAGTACGCTTTTTATCGCTGAGGATCAATGGTCGCCCCTTCGTCGAAGCACAAGATGCACTTTTTCATTTCCTGCAAGCAGGAAATTTCACCAGCATCTTGGCTTCTCCTTTCCCCACAAAGGCCGTTTCCCTTTGCGGGGACCCCAATGGCGGTGTTGGAATCGGTGCGGTGCAGATAATTGTCCATTGTCTGCCGGGGCAAGTCGGAAAAAGGAGGGTCAGGATGAAGAAATCGGAGGGCAGCTTTTTAGAGAAGCTGATCCACTTTGTAAAGGCGCTGGCAGGGATGCACATCAGCAATCATGCGGCCTATGCCTGCTTTTTCCTGATTTTGGCGTTTTTTCCGCTGTTGGTGCTGCTTTTAAGCCTGCTGCGCTACACCGGTCTGCAGGTCCAGACCCTGACGGCGGCCTTGGAGGGACTGATCCCCCAAGCCTTACTGCCCGGCGCCCAACGGCTGATTTTAAGCACCTACCGCAGCACCACCGGCGCGCTGGTGTCGGTGTCTGCCCTGACGGCCCTTTGGTCGGCCAGCCGGGGGATCTACGGCCTGTTAAAAGGCTTGAACGCCATTTACGGAGTACAGGAGAACCGGGGATATTTGCATACCCGAAGCGTCAGCGTGTTGTATACCTTCGGCTTTTTGTTGGTCTTGATTTTGACCATGCTCCTCCATGTTTTCGGCACATCGCTTCTCAATGTGCTGCCGGTGGCCCAATCCCCCTTTCTGCAATTTTTGACGGAGGTCATCGGGCTGCGTTTTTTTGTGCTGCTGGCGGTGCAGACCCTGCTGTTTACCGGAGTGTTTATGGTGCTGCCCAACCGGAGGAACAGCTTTTCCGATTCTTTGCCCGGGGCAGTGCTGGCATCTCTGGGCTGGCTGATCTTTTCCGACCTTTACTCCGTTTATGTGGAGAATTTCTCGCATTTTGCCAACATCTACGGCTCTGTATATGCGGTGGCCCTGAGTATGCTGTGGCTTTACTGCTGTGTGTCCATCGTTTTTTACGGCGGCGCGCTGAATGTGTATCTTTCGGAAGAAATGTAAAAGAATTGTAAATATATTTCTTTGTTTACCGCTTGTTCACAGAGAAAAAGTATGATAAAGTATAAAAGATTATGGGAGGGATGGCAGTGTTTGGATATGTGATGGCCAATGTTAAGGAACTGACCAAAGAGCAGAAAAGCCGGTATTTATCGGTTTACTGCGGCATTTGCCGGCAGATCCACAGCCGTATCGGCAACGGCGCCCGGCTGGCGCTTAGCTACGATATGGCATTTCTGGCGCTGCTGCACATGAGCCTGTATGAGCCGGAGGAAATATCCGGTGACCGGGCCTGCTGTCTGCATCCCATCAAGCCCCGTCCATGGACGGATAATGTTTGCGTACAATATGCTGCGGATATGAATGCGCTGCTTGCCTACCACAATGCCATGGACGATTACGAGGATGAGGGCAGCTTGGTGGCAAAGGGTGTGGCAGGACTGTTCCGCAAGACGCTGCCCCGTTTGCAGGAGCAGTATCCCCGGCAAAGTCAGGCGGTGGAAGACTGCCTTGCCAAGCTGCGGCAGCTGGAGCAGGAGAAGTGCGATAACCCCGACGAGCCGGCCTCTGCCTTCGGTCAGCTGATGGCCCAGCTGTTAGTCCGGGAAGAGGATATGTGGAGCGATGCCCTCCGGCAGATCGGCTTCCATTTGGGCAGGTACATTTATTTGGCGGATGCGGCGGTGGACTACCGCTGGGATCAACGAAAGAAGCAGTATAATCCCTTCCTTGCCATGGGCATGGATGAGGACTACAGACGCTGGGAGCAGTATCTGGTGCAGGAGCTTGGGCGCTGCACCGATGCCTACGAACGGCTGCCGCTGGTACAGGATAAGAAAATTCTAGACAATATCCTTTACAGCGGTGTGTGGGTGGAATATCGCCGGCGTCAGGGACGAAAGGATAAACAGGAACATGGATCCGTATAAGGTTTTAGGGGTCAGCCCCGATGCCTCCGACGAGGAGATCAAAACAGCATACAGAAAGCTGGCGAAAAAATACCATCCTGACCGAAATCCCGGCGATGCGGAGGCTGCCAGAAAGATGCAGGAGGTCAACGATGCTTATGACCGGATCAAAAATCCGGAGAAGTATCACGGTCCGGGCAACCCGGGACAAACCTATGACCCCTTCCGCGGTCAATGGCAGCAGCAGAGCAGCACCGGCAGCCAGTATCAGCAGGCGGCCATGCAGTATATCCGCTTCGGCAGATATCAGGAAGCCATCAATACATTGGCATCGGATCCGCAAAGGGATGCGCAATGGTATTGCCTGTCTGCCCTTGCCAATCAGGGCGTGGGCAATCAGGTCACGGCGCTGGAGCATATCCGCAGGGCGGTATCCATGGAGCCGGACAATGAGGAATACTTATATATTCTTCGGCAGATCGAAAGCGGCGGTCAGACCTACCGGCAGCAGGCCGGTTCTTATCGGGGCTTCGAGATGAAGGGCGGCTTGTTCCCTCTGTGCCTGTGCTGGTGTTTGGGCAGATTTTTTTGCTGCCCCTGTTGACAGGCGGAAAAGAGCGTGCTATAATTTTTTTCGACAACCAGATACCATTCCGTGGCAGTTGAGGCGCGCAGCCTCTGCTGCTGAACAAGATAATCGGGTGTGATTCCCGAACGGTACCGCCGCTGTAAGTGTGGAGCCGTTCTCAATGGCGAAAGCCGGTCACTGGAGCAATCCGGGAAGGCAGAGAACGACGCAGGAGGCCGCAACCCCTCCCTAAGCACAAGTCAGAAGACCTACGGAATTGGCTTTCTCCGTCCTTTGCGTGTTACAAAAGGATGCGTTTGTCGCGGAAAACCGGCCGCGGCACCCAACACAGGGTGCCGCGGCATTTTTGTTTTGGGCTGAGAGGACTTGAACCCAAACAGGTTTTCAAACGTCTGCATTCCCCAATACATCAGAAAATCCCTTGATAATACACAAAGTATTGTCTGCGTGATTTTCTTTGCCTTGGAAAATGCAGGCATCTGAAAACTGCGAAGCACCTCTCAGCAAGTAATGTTTGCTTGATTTTTGTCGCAGATGACGCCGCCTTGCTGACGCAAGGCAAGGAAGATAAGGCAAAAAGCAACAAAAGAATTGATGAGAGGCTGCTTGGGTTCGAGTCCTCTCAGCCTAAGGAGGAAAACACAAATGAAAATCAAAAGAATGTTAGCGCTTATTTTGGCACTGGGTATTTTGTTTTGCTTTGCCGCCTGCAACAAGCCGGCGCAGGAACAGAATGACACATCTGCCACAGAAGAGACAGAAGAAATCCCTGTGGTGGGTGAGGGTAAGAACCTGATTACGGTAAAGATTGTCCACAAGGACAAGTCGGAAAAGACCTTTAAGTTCCGCACCGATAAGGAATTTTTAGGTGATGTTCTTCTGGAGCATAAGCTGATTCAGGGCAGCGATGGCGCGTTCGGTCTGGAAGTGAGCCATGTGGACGGCGAGCAGGCTATCTACAACACGGACAAGGCCTACTGGGCACTGTATGAGGGCGAACAGTATGCAATGCAGGGCGTGTCCACTACACCCATCAAGGACGGAGCGGTTTACAAGTATGTCTACACACCGGCATAAGGGACTTTCCTTACGACAGATCGCCGTGTTTGGCATGCTGGGCGCATTGACGTTCGGCATGAAGGTTGCCATGAGCGGTCTGCCCAATATCGAGCCGGTATCCCTGATGGTGATGCTCTTTGCGGTCGTATTCGGGTGGAGGGGATTGTATCCTTTATACCTGTATGTGCTGCTGGAGGTATTGTTTTACGGCTTCAATCTGTGGAATCTCAACTACCTGTATATCTGGACGATCCTGTTTTTGGGCGCTTATTTTCTGCAGAAAATGCGCCATCCGCTGTGGTGGGCATGTCTGTCCGGCGCCTTCGGTTTTCTGTTCGGACTGTTTTGTACACCGGTGTATATCTCCATGTTCGGTCTGGAGTTTGCCATCAGCTGGTGGATCAGCGGATTTGTATTTGATATTCCCCACGGAATCGGCAATTTCTGCATTGCCTTGGTGCTGTTTGTACCTCTGCGGAACCTGTTGACAAGGCTGTATCAAAAAATGTAACAAAAGAACCCCGGGATGCCTGATGCATCCCGGGGTTCTACATTGTGGGGTATAAATTGCCTGCCGGGGCATCCCGGTATTAGAGGGCAGAGAGGTCTGTGGAGCTGTTCGTTACCGAGCTCTAAATGGATGCCCGAACAATTTCTCTCAGGTTGGTGACGAATTGCCTGCCGGGGCATCCCGGCTTAACCGGCTAAAATCTCTGCTTTGATCACATCGGGGAATTTGCGCAGCTTTTGCAGCAGCTCCTCCAGACCGATGGTGGCGTTGCGAGTCTCGGCGGAGATGGTGACCACCGCGCAGCTGTTGGTAGGTACGATGGAGTTGATGGTCAGAATATTGATCTGCGCATCGGCAATGTAATTAAGCATACCGGAAAGTGTACCCGGTCGGTCGTGGAGCAGGAACTGGAAGGTGATGATCCTGCCGGTCATCATATTCTGGAAGGGCAGAATGGAGTCCTTATATTTGTAAAAGGCGCTGCGGCTCAAATCAGTCATACGGGTCGCTTCGTTGACGGTGGTGGCTTCGCCGGTGGACAAAAGACGCTTGGCTTCCGCCACCTTCAAAAAGACCTCCGGCAGCGCAGAGCTTTCCACAATGTAGTATTTTGTTTCGTTTTCCATGGATAGAACCTCCCCTGTACGGGTAATCAGTGCCAACATTATAACACAGATTTTGGAAAATGCAAGGACAAGTGTCCGCCGCAGGCAAACAAGATTATCTATAGAGGTCAGCGGCCCTTTTTGACCGCTGAATTTATTTCCGACAAAATGGCAACTTCCTATTGTGCAAACAAGCTTTTTTTGCTATAATATCAAGAAAAAAAGTAAAATGGAAGTGTTATGTCTTGAAGTACGGAATTTGGAATGTGGCGCAGCCGGAGATGGAATCGGTCAATGCGCTGGCCCGGGGTGGTTACGCGCCCTTGGCGGCGATGATTTTGGCTGCCCGGGGCTTGAAAACCCCATCTGCGGCGGACGCCTATTTGGACTGCGAAGCGGAGCTTTACGATCCTTTTTTGATGACGGATATGGCCTTGGCGGCAGGTCGTGTGGGCCTTGCCATGACCCGGGGCGAAAAGATCGCCGTTTTTGGTGACTACGATGTGGACGGCATTACCTCCACATGCCTGCTGACGGATTTTATCCGTCGCCACGGCGGTGACTGTATTCCCTACATACCCGGCCGTTTGGAGGAGGGCTACGGCTTGAATCCCATTGCCCTGCATCAGCTGGCGGCGGAGGGCGTGAAGCTGATCGTTACGGTGGACTGCGGCATTACCGCCATCGAGGAAGCAAGGCTGTGCCGGGAGCTGGGTATGGAACTGGTGATTACCGATCACCATGAGTGTAAGCAGGTATTGCCTGAGGCGGTGGCCGTTGTAGACCCCCACCGTCCCGACGGCGGCTATCCCCACATGGATCTGTCCGGCGTAGGCGTTGCGTTTAAGCTGGCGGCGGCTTTGTGCGGCTCTCAGCAGGAGGTGCTGGAGCAGTATGCCGATATGGTATGCCTTGGCACCATTGCCGATGTGATGCTCCTCCACGGAGAGAACCGGGTCTTTGTAACCAAGGGCTTGGAGGCGCTGCGGACCACGGCCCGTCCCGGACTGGTGGCGCTGATGCGGCACAGCGGCTGCGAGCAGAGCAGCCTGAATGCTTCCACAGTGGGATATATTTTAGCGCCCCGGATCAATGCTGCCGGCAGAATGGGCAACATTGAACTGGCGGTGGAGCTGTTTCTGACCAAGGATGCCAAACGGGCAGATGCCTGCGCGGAGGCGTTGTGCGACTTGAACAGACAGCGGCAGGAGGTGGAGCAGACCATCTACCGGCAGGCTGTGGAAATGCTTCCGGAGGGCAAGGTGCCGGAGGCCATCGTGCTGGCAGAGGAAAGCTGGCATCAGGGTGTGGTGGGTATTGTAGCCAGCCGCATCGCAGAGGAATACTGCTGTCCCACATTTCTGGTGTGCTTGGACGGGGATCACGGCAAGGCAAGCTCTCGCAGCTACGGCGGTTTTAATTTGTTTACCGCCTTGTCTGAGCTGTCTCCCTTGCTGGAAAGCTACGGCGGTCATGAACTGGCGGCAGGCTTTACCATCCGTCGGCAGCAGATCCCGGCCTTCCGGGAAGCGATCTGCAACTTGGCCCGGCAGCATTATCACGGGGATATGCCCCGGACGGTGCTGGAGGCGGATTGCGCCATTACTCCGGATATGCTGACGCTGTATAATGTCAATTCTTTGGAGCGGCTGGAGCCCTGCGGCAACGGCTGTCCCAAGCCGATACTGGTGATGAACGGTCTGCAGATCGAGCGGATCCAGCAGGTTGGCGGCGGCAGACACATGCGTTTAAGGCTGCAAAAGGGGCATCATAGCTTCAACGCCATTTATTTCTCCGTGACTGCCCAGCAGGCCTCTGTGGCAGAGGGAGATTTGGTGGATGTGGCCTTTATTCCTCAGGTCAATGACTATCGGGGGGAACGGACGGTGCAGATGAACATTCAGGACATCCGTCCCAGCTGCCCCTATGCATGCAGTGTAGACACAGCCGGTTACCGGGCTTTGTGTCACGGCGGTCTGAATGCCGGTTTTGTGGAGCGTTTGCTGCCGGATCGGACGCTGCTGGGTGTGGTGTGGCGGTATTTGGCTGCCTGTCCCGGCGGCGAGGTACAGGAGTCTGATATTTGCCTGTGCCGGAAGATCGCAAGATGGGCGCAGATCCCTCTGAGCTTGGAAAAAATGTTGGTTTGTCTGGATGTTTTCCGGGATGTGGGTCTGATTGAAATACACAGATTCCACAAGGATATGACGGTGCGCCTGCTTCCTACACAGGAAAAGGCCGATCTGAATCAAAGCGCGACTATGCGGCGGCTGCAGGCTGTCCGGGAGTGCTGATTAACGGAGTTACGATATGGAAAGTTTTGCTGAACATTATGATACCTTCTGTGCCACGCTGCGCAGGCGTATGCCCGATGCGGACATGCAGCTCATTGAAGCGGCGGTGGCCTATGCAGAGGAGAAGCACAAGTCCCAAAAGCGAAAAGACGGCTCTCCCTATATCATCCACCCCTTAGCGGTGGCGGAGATCGTGGTGGAGATGGGTCTGGACGCAGATGCGGTTCTAGGCGCATTGCTCCATGACTGCATCGAGGATACCGACGCCTCCTATGATGATATTGCCCGGCGCTTCGGCAATACCACCGCCGAACTGGTGGAGGGTGTTACCAAGCTGACCCGCGCCAATTTCTCCAGCACCGAAGAACAGCAGATGGAGAACCTGCGTAAGATGTTTATGGCCATGTCCAAGGACATCCGGGTGGTGCTTATCAAGATCGCCGACCGGCTGCACAACATGCGCACCATGCAGTATCAGTCTCCGGAAAAGCAGGTCATCAAGTGTCGGGAAACCATGGATGTGTATGCGCCCTTGGCTCACCGTCTTGGTATGCAAAAGATCAAGTGGGAGCTGGAGGATATTGCGCTGAGATATCTAGATCCTGTGGCCTATGGGAGCATTATGACCTATCTGTCTGCCCATAAAGAGCAGGATCAGGCCTTTATGAACACCATTCAGGACAAGGTAAAGGAACGGCTGGTGAGCATGGGCATCCACAACACCACCTACGGCCGCATCAAGCACGTGTACTCCATTTACCGGAAAATGAACACCCAGGGCAAGACCCTGGATGAATTGTATGATATCTATGCGTTCCGGGTCATTGTGGACACCATTCCCGATTGCTACAATGTGCTGGGTCATATCCACGATTTGTTTAATCTGGTACCCGGTCGGTTTAAGGACTATATTTCCACCCCGAAGCCCAACATGTATCAGAGTCTGCATACTACCGTCATCGGCACACAGGGCATTCCGTTTGAGGTGCAGATCCGGACTTGGGATATGCACGAAACGGCGGAATACGGTATTGCCGCCCACTGGAAGTACAAGCAGGGGGTAGGGGACGGCGACGAGAAGGACTTTGAGTGGGTTCGCCGTCTGCTGGAAAGCCAGCAGGATACCGACGCCGAGGACTATGTGAACTCCCTGAAGATCGACATGTTCGACGATGAGGTCTTTGTGTTTACCCCCAAGGGCAAGATCGTCTCTCTGCCGGCAGGCTCTACCCCCATTGACTTTGCTTACGCCATCCACTCCGGTGTGGGCAATGCCTTGGTGGGCGCCAAGGTGAACAACCGGATCGTGGGCATCGATACGCCCTTGGAAAACGGCGATATCGTGGAGATCATTACCTCCAAGAGCGCCAAGGGTCCCAGCCGTGACTGGCTGAGCATCTGCCAGTCCAATCAGGCCCGGACGAAGATCAAGCAGTGGTTCAAGAAGGAAAAACGGGAAGAGAATGTGATCCACGGCAGAGCCTCCTTTGAAGGCGAAATGAAGCGGATCGGTCTGCCGCTGTCCATTACCGTAGATCCGGAGATCTCCGGTCAGCTGCTGAAAAAGCTGTCCTTCGACAACTGGGAGGATATGTACGCCGCCATCGGCTATGGCGGTTTGACTGCTGTGAAGGCGGTAGGCAGAATCCGTGACGATATCAACAAGGCGCTGCGTCAGCAGGCCAATGAGAAGCTGAAGGCCGGTCCTCTGCGTCTGACTCCGGAGCAGGAGGGCGCAAAGAAAAATCGCCATGCAGTCAACGGTGTCATCGTGGAGGATATTGATTCCTGCATGATCAAGTTTGCCAAGTGCTGTACGCCGGTGCCCGGTGACGATATTATCGGCTTTATTACCAAGGGCTTTGGCGTTTCTGTTCACCGCTGCGACTGCCCCAACACCGCCAACCGGAGCTTGCCTGTGCAGGCAGCCCGTTGGGTAAAGGTCAGCTGGGCCAATCAGGAGGAGCAGCCCTTCGAGACCACCTTGGAGCTGGATTGTATCACCCGTGACGGTTTGCTTTTGGATGTGGCAACAGCCATGACCACTGCCCGTGTCCGGGTGAAGGAGCTGGCAGGCAAGGATCTGCCTGACGGTCACTCCACCTTTACGGTACGGTTCGAGGTCCGCAATGTGGCGGAGCTGGAGAGTATTCGCAACCGGCTGCTGAATATCCGGGATGTGATCGGCTCCCACAGAGGTCAGAATTAGGCCGGGGAGCCCCGGCTGGCAATTCGCCACCAACCTGCGAGAAAACCTTTGGGCATCCTTTTAGAGCGCGGTGACGCACAATCTATGAAGAGTTTGAAAGGAAGATACGATGCGCGCGGTATTGACAAGAGTAAAGTCTGCCTCGGTGGAGATCGGGGGAGAGGTCGTAGGCAAAATCGGCAAGGGTTTTCTGATCCTTTTGGGCATCGGTCCGGAGGATACGGAAAAGGAGTGCCGGTATTTGGCGGAGAAGGCGCTGGGTCTTCGCATTTTTGAGGACGAAAACGGCAAGATGAACTTAGGCCTTGCCGATGTGGACGGACAGGTGCTGGTGGTGAGCCAGTTTACCCTGTACGGCAACTGCCGCAAGGGCCGCAGACCCAGCTTTACCGAGGCGGCAGGCCCGGAGCTGGGCAACCGCTTGTATGAGCAGTTCCTTGCTGACTGCGCACAGCTGGGCTATGCACCCCAGCACGGTGAGTTTGGCGCGGATATGCAGGTAGCCTCTGTCAATGACGGTCCTGTGACCCTGATTCTCGACACAGCCCAGCTGCTGGATACCGCAAGAAGAGGATAAGATATGGAAATGCAAGTGTTGGCGCTGGGCGCTTATCAGACCAACTGCTACCTGCTTTGGCAGGCGGACAGAAACGACTGCATCGTTATCGATCCGGGCTATGAGCCGGCGCGCATTTTGCAGGCAGTCGAAGAAAAAAACAAGCAGATCGCGGCGATCTTGCTGACCCACGGTCATTTTGACCATGTCGGTGGAGTGCGGGCTTTGGCAGCGGAAACCGGCTGCCGGGTCTATCTGCACGAAAAAGAGCTGTCCTTGCCGGAAGGGATGACAGACGGCCCTCTTTACTACACCGATCTGTACGGTGCGGCGGTGGAGGAGGCAGGACTGAGGCTGAAGGTTATGGAAACACCGGGACATACCCCCGGCTCTGTGTGTCTGCGGATCGACGATATCATCATCAGCGGCGATACGCTGTTTGCCGGCTCATGCGGCAGAACGGATTTCCCCGGCGGCAGCTGGACGGAGATCTATCAGTCTTTGAAAAAATTGGCGGCGCTGGAAGGCAATTTCCGGGTTTACCCCGGCCACGGCGGCGCCACCACCTTAGAGGAAGAACGAAAGTATAATCCCTATATGATGTAGGGGCGACCATCGGTCGCCCGTCGGGCGTGCAATGCACGCCCCTACAAGTTAAGCATGGAGAAGGGTTTTTATGCAGTTACAGCTGATCGGACACGATGACCGCTATGCGGTGGAACAATTGCAAATGGCGCTGTTTTCCACCCGGGAGGATGGAGAAGCGGTGTCGAAGCTGTGTCGGGGCAAGCGCTTCCTGACAGCGGTGACCACCGTTACGCTGGACGGTAAGACCACCCGGGCGGTCAAGCGTCTGCAGGCAGACCGGGAAACGGTGCGTCTGCGGCGGCAGCTGCTGCAGCAGTGTTATTATCAGGCGGCCCTGACCCATTTGCCCCAAGCTCCGGCATGGGGCGCTTTGGCAGGCGTTCGTCCCACAAAAATCACCACCCGGCATCTTTTAGAGGGCGGTACGCCTGATTCGGCAGAAAACATGATGCAGAGGGTGTATTATGTAAGTCCTGAGCGGAGCCGGTTGGCGGTGGATTGTTCCCGTTCCACGGTATCTGCCATGGACAAACTGGAGAATAACGATATTTCCGTGTATGTGGGCATTCCTTTTTGCCCTACGCGGTGTACCTACTGCTCCTTTGTCAGCCGCTGTATCGGCAAGCGGACGGAGCTGATGGAGCCTTATTTGCAAGCGCTGAGCAAGGAACTGTCTGTGACCGGAAGGCTGTTAAAAGAATCCGGCAAGACCCTGCGCAGCATCTACATCGGCGGCGGTACGCCTACCACCCTGACTGCCTGCCAAATGGCATGGCTGCTGGACAGCATCACAAGCAGCTTCGACATGCGGCGCTGTCTGGAATTTACGGTAGAGGGCGGCAGACCCGATACCCTCAGCGAAGAAAAGCTGCGTATCATCCGTCAGCATGGGGCGAACCGGATGAGCATCAACCCCCAGACCATGGAGGATTCCGTACTTCGGGCCTGCGGCAGACCTCATACCGCCCGGGATGTGCTGCGAAGCTTTGAGCAGGCGGTGGCGGCCGGCTTTGAAGATATCAACATGGACCTGATTGCCGGTCTGCCCACAGATACCTATGCAGGCTTCTGCCGGTCGCTGGATACGGTGATGGGGCTGAAGCCGGCCAATATTACCGTCCATACCTTAGCCCTGAAAAAAGGCGCGGATCTGTTTGAAAATCCCAAGGATCTGCCGGATTACCGGTCGGTGGCGCAGATGGTGGAGTATGCCAATGCTGCCCTGTATGACGGAGCTTACAAGCCCTATTATCTGTACCGGCAGAAGTATATGTCCGGTAACTTTGAAAATGTGGGCTGGAGTCGGGAGGATCGGGATTGCCTTTACAATATCTATATGATGGAAGAGGTGCATACCATTGTGTCGTTGGGCGGCGGTGGTATGAACAAGGTTAACCTGCCGGACGGAACCTTGCAGCGCTTCCATAACCCCAAATTCCCGGAGCAGTACATTGCCCAGCTGGACAGCGTACTGCGGCAGAAAGAGGAATTGTTTGCGCTGTTGTAGACCTTGCGAAACGGGCGATTCGTGAATCGCCCCTACAGAATACGGAAAGGAATGTTTCCTATGGATACTTTGATTGCCAATGTGACGGTGGTCACAATGAATGAGCGGATGGATGTGCTGTTTGGGGCATATTTAGGTGTCACTGACGGTAAAATAACCTATATCGGCAAGACTGCGCCGGAAGAGCAGCCCAAGACCATCGTCGATGGCGCAGGCATGGTGGCCATGCCCGGTCTTGTGAACTGCCATACCCATTTGGCGACCACGGTGCTGCGCAGCTATGTGGACGATGTGTCCCGGCAGGAGGTGCTGGAGCAGCAGCTTGCCCGGGAAGCAAAGATGGACAGCCGCTGCGCCAAGGCTTCTGCGCTGCTGGGCATTGCCGAGTGTTTGCGTTTCGGTATTACCTCGGTGTCCGACCTGTATTATTACCCCGAGGCTACCGCCGAGGCGGTGGCGGAAAGCGGCATCAAGGCAAACCTCGCTTTGTCTGCCTACCGGTTTATCGACGAGAGCGAGGATTTTGATTTTGAAACCGATGAGCAATGCCGGGAGTTTTGCCGTGTGGCAGAAAAATGGCATGGCTTTGAAGACGGCAGAATCCGCATTGACGGCGGTATTTATGCCGAATATACCAGCAATTACAAGCTTTGGGAGGGCATTGCCGCCTATGCCGCCGAAAAGGGACTGGGCATGCAGCTGCATCTTGCCCAAACGCCGGAGGAAACGGAAAGCTGTTTGGATCGCACCGGCTTGGGCCCGGCGGAATTGCTGGGCTGCCACGGTATGCTGCATGTGCCGGTGACGGCCGCCGGCTGCGCCTGCTTAAGTGAACAGGAGCGGAAATTGCTGGGTAAGAAGAAGGCAACGGCTGTTGCCATGCCCGTTGCCGCCGCCAAGCTGGGCCTGCCTGCCACACCGGTGACCGACTGTGTCAAGGATGGCATGAATGTGGCGCTGGGTACCGGCGGCGCTGTGGAATGCGGCAATCTGGACTTGTTTGAGAGCATGCGCTTCCTGTGCCTGCAGGCCCGGGAAAAGGCGGAAAACGCTTCTGCTATGCCCCCTTCTGCGGCGCTGATGATGGCAACGGCCTGCGGCGCAAGAGCCCAAGGTCGGGCGCAGGAGTGCGGTATGCTCAAAGAGGGTATGGATGCGGATCTTATCCTGGTGGATTTCTCTGCGCCCCATCTGATGCCCTGTCACAATGTGGTCAACGGTCTGGTGTTCTCTGCCAAGGGCGGCGATGTTGCCATGACCATGGTTCGGGGCAAGATCCTGTATCAAAACGGTCAATTCCCCACCATTGATTTGAAAACTGTGGTCGAGGAACTGACTTCCTATGCCATTCCCCGTCTGTTTGAAAAGGAGTAAGTCATGTCCGAATCCGGAAAGAAGCAGAATTTTCTCCATGGTGCCGCGCTGTTAGCCATTGCCACCGCGGTGGTAAAGCTGATCGGCTTTTTCTATAAGATCCCCCTCAGCGCCGCTATCGGCAATGCCGGCTACGGCTATTTTACCGCTGCCTATAATATCTATTCCGTGCTGCTGATGGTATCTACCGCCGGTCTGCCGGTGGCAATGAGCCGCATGATCAGTCAGGCAAGCTCTTTGGGCAACTACCGGCAGGTGCGGCAGATCTACCGGGTATCCCGGGCCATCTTCCTTGGGTTGGGCGTTGTCAGTACCCTTATTATGGTGGTTGGCTGCCGGTTCTTAGCCGAGAAACTGAATCAGCCCGATGCATGGCAGGCCATTTTGTGCTTAGGTCCTTGCGCGTTGCTTATGGGCTTTATGTCCACCTACCGGGGTTTCTTCCAAGGACAGGGCAACATGCGACCTACCTCCAACAGCCAAATGCTGGAAGCGGTGTTCAAGCTGGTAGTGGGTCTGGCGGCAGCCTTTGCCATTATCCGGTTTACCGGCAGTGTGCCTTGGGCAGCCGGCGGCGCAATTTTGGGTGTCACCTTTAGCTGCTTGGTGTCCTCGGTCTATCTGCGGTCGGTGTTTGCGCCTGCTTACCGGGAGCTGCCGGCAACACAGGATCAGCCCCAAAGCGCCCGGTCTACGGCCAAGGCGCTGCTGGCCATTGCCGTTCCCATCACCATTGGTTCTGCCGGCTTACAGCTGCTGACGGTGGTGGAGTCCGGTCTGTATATGGGCAGACTTGTCCACCTGATCGGCGCTAACCTGTATATGGGCGATCTGGTCAGCAGTACCGTTACGCCGCAGGCGGTTGCGGATAATATTAAGGGCATTTACGATCAGGCCATGACCATCTTCAATATGCCCTGTGCCTTTATCATTCCCATCACCATCAGCGTCATTCCGGCGGTGACGGAGAAGCTGACCAAGGGTCAGGATGCGGATGTACGGCAGACGGAGGAATCTGCTGCCCGGATTACCGGTTTGCTGTCCCTGCCCTGTTCTGTGGGACTGATGCTGCTGGCAGAGCCGGTGATGGGGCTTCTGTGGGGACATACCGGCAGCGATCTGGTGCTGGGCGGTCAGCTGATGGCCATTCTCGGCATTACTATTTTCCTCTATGCGGTGATCCAGTATACCAACGCTCTGCTGCAGGCTCACGGCTATGCCCATGTGCCGGTGATCAACATGCTGCTGTGCGGCGTGGTAAAGCTGGCGGTGGTGTATCTGCTGGTAGGAGATCCTAAGATCGGCATTTTGGGCGCGCCCATCGGCGCAGCGCTGTGCTATTTGTGCATTGCGGTGCTGAATCTTATCGCTGCCCGGAAGCTGATCGCCCAAAAGCCCCGGCTGCTTGTGAACCTTTTGCGGCCGGTTCTGCCGGCGGCGGTGATGGGCGCGGCGGTGTACGGATGCCGGTTGGTCCTGACCCGTGTTTTGGGCGCGGATGCTTCCCGGGTGATCCTGTGCGGCCTGCCGATCCTGGTGGGCGTGGCGGTATATTTTGCCGGTGTGGTGCTGTTTAAGTCCATTACCAAAGAGGATTGCCAGCTTTTGCCCAAGGGTGAAAAGATCGCCAAACTTCTGCATTTATAAAAAATTATTGAAAAAATAGAGAAATTTAGGAAAAATACTTGCATTTTCCACAAAGATATGTTAGTGTAAAAGTGCATTTAATAATAAAGAAAAGAGGAACTCACTTATGAACAAGACTGAACTCATCGCAGCAGTTGCCGAGAAGGCAGGCATCACCAAGAAGGACGCAGAGCGCGTCATCAACGCTACCGTCGACACCATCACCGCCAGCCTGGTTGCCGGTGACAAGGTTCAGGTTTCCGGCTTCGGCATTTTCGAGGTCAAGGCTCGTGAAGCTCGCGTCGGCCGCAACCCCCGTACCAAGGAAGCTATTCAGATCCCCGCTACCCGTCTGCCCGCTTTCAAGGCTGCTAAGGCTCTGAAGGACGCTGTCGCTAAGTAAGAAATTCTTATGCGGCTTGACAAGTATCTGAAGGTATCCCGTTTGATCAAGCGTCGGACGGTTGCCAATGAAGCCTGTGACAACGGTCGTATCAGCGTCAATGGCCGCGTGGTCAAGGCCAGTTACGAGGTCAAGGTAGGCGATCGGATCGAAATCGCTATGGGTGCCCGCACTCTGGCGGTGGAAGTGGTTCAAGTGGCAGATAATGTCCGCAAGGACGATGCCGGAGCCATGTACAAAGAGATCTAAGAAAAAGCACGCAGCTTCGGCTGTGTGCTTTTTTCTCGTTTCGGGCGTATGGGCGATTCACGAATCGCCCGGCAAGGCGAAGCCTTGCGCGATGCAAGCATCGCAGGGGAAACGGATTGCCACAGCCAGTCTGCGGACTGGCTTCGCAATGACACATTTTTACATGGTACGATAGATCTCGTAGGGGCGATTCACGAATCGCCCGGCAAGGCGAAGCCTTGCTAAGTGCACAGTGCAGAGTGCACAGTAGTGGTGTCGCCGATGGCGACGAATAAAAAAAGAAGGGTCATCCTGAGCGGAGTCGAAGGATCTTTTCTGCTGGTTCAGGCATTGAGGATAGAAGATTCTTCGGCGCGCGGCAAAGCCGCTTGCTCAGAATGACACAATTCTTACATTTTGCGTTATTGGTCGCCCCTGCGAGAAGATTTGAGATTGTGCGACAGCCTGTCTGCGCGAAATCAGTTGCGGATCGGGGAAATATATGGTATAGTAAGCTTAGTGCAAAGGTTTCGCACAAAGAAAGAGAGGAAAGAAACATGTTAAAGAAGCTTTTGGCAATGCTGCTTGTTTTGGTTATGGTATTTTCTTTTGCGGCAGTTTTTTCTGCATGTAATGAGGAGGTACAATACTATCAGCCGGGAGAAGACGACGAGACCGAGGACGATGAGACAGATCCTACGGATCCTTCCGACCCGTCTGATCCTTCCGATCCTACCGATCCTTCTGATCCCGCCGATCCGTCTAACCCCACCGATCCGTCCAACCCGGAGGATCCCGATGTTCCGGATGTGGGCGGCGCAGACCGGTTTTATTTGGTAACTTCCCGGACGACTACCTATCCCGACGGTACCAATCCCCGTTTGCTGTCGGTGGTCTATGATGAGAATTATAATATGACAAGCTTTTTCGTCAAGGAAAACGGCAAGGTGGTGGATCGGTACACCTTTGCTTATGATGACCGGGGCAACAAGCTTGAGGAGACCTACAGCTACGAGGGTACAGTTTACAGCCATCTGACCTTTACCTATGACGAGCGGAACAACCTGACAGAGCGGCTGTATTACAGCAGCGGTGAGCTGACGACCCGGGATGTTTACAGCTACGACGATAACGATCAGCTGATTCTGGATGAGATCTATTTCAAAGGAGAGCTTCAGCGGAAATTCGCTTACAGCTACGATGCCCAGGGCCGGACTGTTGAGGAACGGAAATGGGAGTGGGGCGAATGGGTCAACCGCACGGTGTATACCTATGATGCCGAGGGCAAAAAGACCGAAGCGATCTACTATATCGGCGAAGAAGAAGGCTACCGCCTTGTGTATACCTACGACGCTGACGGCAATCTGCTGCAGGATGCCTGCTGGCAGAACGGCACTGAGAACTGGCACAACAGCTACACCTATGATGCCGACGGCAATGTGATCAAACAGGAACGGTACGATCAGGGCATTTTGGGGGATACCTATCTGTATGCCTACGACGCCAACGGAAACCGGACGGAGTATATCTGCAAGAGCGACGGACAGGAGCAGTGGAGAGAGGTCTTTGTCTACGATGACGCAGGCAACAGGATCGAGTATGTGACCTATAATCAGGGCACAGAAACAACACACAATACATATACCTATCAGAGCATTGAGGTTTCTGAGGCTGTGGCGGAACGGCTGCAGGAGCAGCAAAGCTACATCGTTTCCTAAAAATAAACACCTGACTTTGGGCAACGCCCAAGGTCAGGTGTTTTATCATTGTTTTTTTGCCTCTTCCGCTTCCAGTACCCGGTAGGCTACCTTGCCCACTAAGGTTTTGGGCATGTCCTCCCGGAACACAATGTCGCAGGGCATGGCGTATTTGGCAATGTTTTGCCGGCAATGGGCAAAGATCAATTCCTTGGTCGCTTCCGAGGCCTCTGTGCCGGGGGTCAGCTTTACGAAGGCTTTCACCTTTTGCATCTTATAGGGATCGGGAATGCCGATGACGCAGCTCATCTGCACAAGGGGATGGGCATCCAAAATATTTTCCAGCTGGGCAGGGTAGACATTGTAGCCGGAGGTGACGATCATCCGCTTGGCTCTGCCCTTAAAATAGACAAAGCCCTCTTCGTCCATGGTGCCTAAGTCGCCGGTATAGACCCATGTTAAGCCGTCGGCGTGGCGGCGCAATGTCACAGCAGTTTCCTCCGGGTGGTGCAGATAGCCCTCCATCACCGTAGGACCTGCCAGCAGGATCTCACCCTCTTGTCCGTAGGGCAGTGCTTCGTCGGTGTCAGGCTTGACGATCTTGATATAGGTGTCAGGGAAGGGAATACCGATAGAGCCCTCCTTGTGCTGATGCACAGGAGTCAAACAGCAGGCGGTGACGGTTTCCGTGGTGCCGTAGCCTTCCCGGACCCGGACAGAGGCATTGTGGTCGGCAAGGAAACGGTCCAGCTTCTTTTTCAGCTCCACGGAAAGACTGTCACCACCGGAGAATACGCCCTTGAGACAGCTTAAATCTGCCTTTTCCATACCCGGCAGCCGCAGCAGGGCTTCATAAAGGGTAGGCACGCCGGCAATAAAATTACACCGGTGCTTTACAAGATCCTTGGCATAGCTTTTGGGCGTAAACCGGGGAACGAGAATACACCGCCCGCCGTTGGTCAGCATGGAGTGGATGCACACACCCAGACCGAAGCCGTGGAAAATGGGCATGGCTGCCAGCATTTTGTCCCCGGGTCGGAACATGGGGTTGGTGGCTACCACCTGTTGGGCAAGGGCGTTAAAATTTTTGTTGGTCAGGACGATGCCCTTGGTGGTGCCGGTGGTGCCGCCGGAGTAGAGGATCACAGCAGGATCGCTGCCACAGCGGGCTTCTGAAAAACCGGCATGTCCCAGTTTTTCAAAATCCTTCCACAGAAGCACCGGCTTGCCTGCCGGCACTTTGGGCGTCTTTCTGCCTTGGGTCAGCCGGTAGCCCAGCCGGACAGGGAGGGGCATTTCGTCGGAAAGGTCTGCAATCAGAAGATGCATGAGCGGTGTGTTGTCAAGGATATTTGCAAATTTGGGATAAAACTGATCCAAGGTCACGGCGGCAACACTGCCGGATTCCCGGAGGTAGAACTCGATCTCCTTTTCTGCGGACAGGGGGTGGATCATGTTGGCAATGCCGCCTGCCAGATTGATGGCGTAGAACAGGCACAGCGCTTGGGGGCAGTTGGGCATGGCGATGGTCACCTTGTCATCCTTACGGATGCCGATGGCTTTTAAGGCCGCCGCACAGGCTTCAATGCGCCGGACAAAAGACCGGTAGGTGGTGGCTTTCCCCATGAAATCAAAGGCGATCCGGTCCGGATACTGATGGGCGATTTTTTCCAAGGCTTCAAACATGGTACCTTCAAAATAGGTAAGCTCCAGCGGCACATTGCCGGTATGGTCTGCCCAAGGGCGTTTTGCGGTGATTGACATGGGTCTTTCCACCTCCTTATAGAAGTATTTTCTAAAAATATACCATAAATTCCAACAGGTTGCAATTATCTGTTGTATTTTTCGGAAAATATGCGATAATAGAACTCCAACATGTATTATTTTACAAAGGATTCACATATTTTTCCTTATTATCGTCTATAATCTATCCGAAATGTGTTACCGAAAGGATCAAGCTATGTTAGAACTGAAGAACATCAAAAAAGATTATCCTGCCGGCAGCGGTACGGTCCATGCCCTGAAAGGAATAGATTTGAAGTTCCGCAGAAGCGAGTTCGTGTCTATTTTGGGACCCTCCGGCTGTGGCAAGACCACCATGCTCAATATCATCGGTGGCTTGGATCAGTATACGGAAGGCGATCTTGTGATCAACGGTGTTTCCACCAAGCATTATAAGGATCGGGACTGGGATACTTACCGCAACCATACCGTCGGCTTTGTGTTCCAAAGCTATAACCTGATCCCCCATCAGACGGTGCTGCAGAATGTGGAGATTGCCCTGACCTTGAGCGGTGTGGGCAAATCGGAGCGACGCAAGCGGGCCATCGCCGCATTGGAGGCGGGTGGTCTGGGCGATCAGCTGCGCAAGCGGCCCAGCCAAATGTCCGGCGGACAGATGCAGCGAGTGGCCATCGCCCGGGCGCTGGTCAATGACCCCGACATCATCCTGGCGGACGAACCCACCGGCGCGCTGGACAGCGAAACGTCCGTGCAGGTCATGGAAATTCTGAAAAATGTTGCCAAAGACCGGCTGGTGGTGATGGTGACCCACAATCCGGAGCTGGCGGAATATTACTCCACCCGGATCATCAAAATGCTGGACGGCCACCTTCTCAGCGACACGAAGCCGGTGACGGACCAGGAAATGGAAGTTTTCCGCAAAGCAGAGGAAGATAAACTGGCCACCAAGAGCAAGCAAAAGAAGCCCAAAATGAAGCTGACCACTTCCTTCGGCCTTTCCTTGAAGAACCTCATTGCCAAACGGGGCCGCACGGCGCTGACTTCCTTCGCAGGCTCCATTGGCATCATCGGCATCGCCCTGATTTACGCCGTATCCCAGGGCATGAGCACCTACATCAATACCGTCCAGGAGGACACCTTGTCCTCTTATCCCATTTCCATCCAGTCCACCACTGTGGACATGGGCAGCATGATGATGGCCTTCATGGAAAATGCCGCCTCCCACGGCGAGCATGAAAACGATGGCGTGTACAGCAAGGGTATGCTCTACGATCTGGTCAACGCCATGAGCGAAATGGAGACCACGGAAAATGACCTGAAATCCTTCAAAGCCTACTTAGATGCCCAGCTGAAGGACAAAAACAGCGACCTATACAAAGCCGTCACCGGCGTGAAATACCGCTACGATTTGGAGCTTCCGGTGTACACCAAAAATGTGGACGGGGAAGTGATCATTTCCGATTCTCAAGCTCTGCTGCAGGATATGATGCTGCAGGTCATGGGCAACGCCAACCAAAATACATTCGCGCCTCAAAATCCCATGATGGGCATGATGGGCGGCGGCAGCGCCAACATTTGGGAGGAAATGCTCCCCGGCGAGGACGGAAAACCCATCAACGAGCTGCTCTACAAGCAGTATGATCTGATCTACGGCGCCTGGCCCAACAGTTACGACGAAATCGTGCTGGTGGTGGACGGCAACAACGAGCTGGCTGATATGACGCTGTACGCCCTGGGTCTGAAGTCCCTGGACGATATGAAGGCGCTGATGGAAGCGGCGTTGGAAGGTACCACGCTGCCCGCCGAAATCGACAAATGGAGCTACGAAGATATCTGCGGCATGGAATTCCGGGTGGTGCTGCCCGGCGACATCTATACCTACGATCCCGTCAGCGGCAGCTACACCGATATGCGAGAAAGCGAGGCCGGCCTGCGATATCTCTACGATCACGGTCTTTCTCTGAAGGTCACCGGCATCATCCGCCCCAATGAAGAGGCAGTTTCCGCCATGCTCAGCGGCACCGTGTGCTACACCAGCGCGCTAACCGAGCATGTCATCGAATCGGCCAAATCTACCGCCGCGGTGCAGGCCCAGCTGAATGACAAAACCATGGACATTTTCACCGGCCTGCCCTTCCAGGAAAATACCGGCTCCATGACGGAAATCGAAAAAGAAGCCGCTTTCCGGGCTCATTTGGCCGGTCTGGATCAAAAGGCCCTGGCCAAAACCTACATTTCCATCGCTTCCATCCCCGACCAGGCCACGCTGGATAATATGGTGGCGCAGAGTTTGAGTAAATTTACCCCCGAAACCATGCGCCAAAATCTGGTGCAGACGCTGACCGCGCAGATGGGCATGGAGCAGAAGGCTGTGGAAGAATACGTTAACGCCATGGATGACGGGGAAGTGCAGGAAATTTTCACCCAAATGCTCCAGCAGCAGTGCAAGGCCCAGTATGCCATACAAATCAGAAAACAGCTCGCTTCCCTCAGCGAAGAGCAGCTGGCCGCCATGCTGCAAAGTGCATTGGAGGGCTACACCACGCAGCAGTGCGCCCAGTATTACGACGAGGTTTTGGAATTTTCCGACGCCACTTATGAGGAAAATTTGGTAAAATTGGGCTGTCTGGAGCTTTCCACCCCCAGTTCCGTCAGTATTTACGCCGCCAGCTTCGAAAGCAAGGAAGTGATCGAAGCGGCCATTGAAAACTACAACGCCGGCGTGGAGGAAGCCAAGCAGATCAGCTACACCGACTATGTGGGTCTGATGATGAGCTCCATCACCTCCATCATCGACGCCATCACCTATGTGCTCATCGCCTTCGTGTCCATCTCTTTGGTGGTTTCCTCCATCATGATCGGCGTCATCACCCTCATCTCCGTCCAGGAGCGGACCAAGGAAATCGGCATCCTGCGGGCCATCGGTGCCAGCAAGGGAAATGTCAGCAGTATGTTCAACGCCGAGACCATCCTCATTGGCCTGGCCTCCGGCCTCATTGGCGTGGGCGTTACCTACCTGCTGTGCTTCCCCATCAACGCCATCATTTTTGCGCTGACGGATATCGCAGGTCTGAAGGCATATCTGCCCTGGCAGGTGGCCTTGGTTTTGGTGGGTATCAGCGTGCTGCTGAGTGTCTTCGCTGGCTTCATCCCCAGCCGCAGCGCCGCCAAGAAAGACCCCGTGGTGGCCCTGAGAACGGAGTAATTGCATTTTTAAATTATTTACCGTCATTGCGAGGAGCCGCCCAAAGGCGGCGGCGTGGCAATCCCCTGTGGCGGGGCACGGTGCATCGAAACGAGTAAATTTTGTGTGGTTGCAGGAAAACATTGCGATTTTTTCCCACAAAAGTCCCGGAAACTTGGTGGGGATTGCCACGGCCCCTTTGGGGCCTCGCAATGACGTGCTTTTTAACAGCCCATCAAACGGAAATTTGAACCATTGACAGATCTTCCTTTTCGCACTATTCTTATGGTAACGAATAGAATAAGAAGAATGGAGGAATGAAATATGTACATCGAAGCGATTTTGGCGGTGGCGCTGCCCTTTGTGGGCACCAGTTTGGGCGCCGCTTTGGTATTTTTAATGAAAAACGGCATGAACCGGACCATGCAGCGCATGTTGACCGGCTTTGCCGCCGGCGTGATGGTGGCGGCATCGGTATGGAGTCTGATTATTCCCGCCATGGATCAATCCGCCCATATGGGAAAGCTGGCCTTCCTGCCGGCCTTCCTTGGCGTGTGGCTGGGATTTGGCTTTTTGCTGCTGCTGGATCATCTGATCCCCCACCAGCACTTAAATAGCCCCTGCCCCGAGGGCAGCTGCTGCGGCCTGGGCAAGTCCACCATGATGGTGCTGGCGGTGGCGCTGCACAATCTGCCGGAAGGCATGGCGGAGGGCGTGGTGGGGGCCGGCTGGCTGGCCGGAAATGAGAGCATTTCCCTGTCCGCTGCCCTGGCGCTGAGCATCGGCATCGCCCTGCAAAATCTGCCGGAAGGCGCCATCATTTCCATGCCCCTGCGTTCCGAAGGCATGAAAAAAGGCAGAGCCTTCGGCTACGGCGTGGCCTCCGGTGTGGTGGAACCCATCGGAGCCATTTTGACCATCCTTTTGGCCAATTTTCTGACGCCGATCCTGCCGGTGATGCTGTGCTTCGCCGCCGGCGCCATGCTGTACGTGGTGGTGGAGGAGCTGATTCCGGAAATGTCCGAAGGAGAACACTCCAACATCGGCACGATCTTCTTCGCCGTGGGATTTTCCCTCATGATGGTGCTGGACGTGGCATTGGGATAAAAATTGCAAAAAAAATGACGGCCATAAGGCCGTCATTTTTCTTATTTCAGTCGTTTTTCCAGAGTCTGGGCGGTTAGATTGGTCTGGTAGATCTTAGGCATACCGTACTCCATGGCCAGAATATACGTCTTGGGCAGATCGTCGAAGGGCACGATCTGTCCTTCTTTTTCCGCTTTTTCCAAAAATTCCCGACCCCGGGCGGTGACGGTGGTGTTGTCCATATCGAAAATGCCGATGATGTGCTTGTCACGCACCGCAAAATCATTGCCGATGGATAGGTACATTTTTATTCACCCTTGATTTTTTTCCACTGCGCTACGGCCAATTCGTCGCAGCGATTATTTTTGGGATTTTCGGCGTGGCCTTTGACCCAATGGTAGTGCATTTCGTGTTTGGCAGTGAGTTCCAACAGGATTTCCCAAAGATCGGGGTTTAACGCCGGCTTTTTGTCGGACTTAATCCAGCCCTTTTTCCGCCAGGAGGCCGCCCAGCCTTTTTCCAAAGCGTCGATGACGTACTTACTGTCGGAATAAAGCTCCACGATGCAGCTTTCCTTCAGTGCCAAGAGGCCCTTGATCACTGCGGTGAGCTCCATGCGGTTGTTGGTGGTGTTCTCCTCGCCGGCGGAAAGGTCTTTTTCATGGCCCATATACTCTAAGATGGCGCCCCAGCCGCCGGGGCCGGGGTTGCCGGAGCAAGCGCCATCGGTGTAAAGCGTGACGGTTTTCATTCTTCCGCTTCCTCGTTTTCCACCCGCTGGATGGCCACCAGAGCATTGCCCTCGTCAATGCGCATGACGATGACGCCCTGGACATCCCGCTTGTAGACATTGATGGAAGAGGCGGGAACACGGATAATGACGCCGCCGTTTTCGATCAGCATCACATCGTCGCCTTCGCCCACCACGCAGCAGCCGGCGATGTTGCCGGTCTTGGCGGTGATATTGTAGTTCTTCAGACCCTTGCCGCCACGCTGCTGGGGGATCTTGGCACCGTCGGGGCCGGTACGCAGGTACTCTGCCATTTCGGTGCGCTTGCCGAAGCCATTGACGGTGACGGTGAGCAATGTCTTGCTTTCATCGTACTTTTCCGCGCCGATGACCCGGTCGCTTTCGCTGAGGGCAATGCCCCGGACACCCACGGCGGCACGGCCCATGGGACGGACATCGTTTTCGTTGAAGCAGATGGCCATGCCTTCCCGGGTGGCGAGAATAATATTGTCATTGCCACCCGTACGGATCACGTTGACCAGGCTATCGCCCTCATCCAGGGTAATGGCCCGGATGCCGCCCTTGCGGTTGGGCTTCAGAGCGATGAAGGGAATCCGCTTGACGGTGCCATGCTTGGTGACCATCATCAGATATTCGTTTTCATCAAATTCACGGGTGACGACCATAGCAGTCACAGCTTCACCGGGCTCCAGAGGCAGCACGTTGACCATGGCCGTACCACGGGCGGTTCTGCCGGCCTCGGGAATCTGGTAACCCTTCCGGTGGTGGACCTTGCCGATGTTGGTGAAGAACAGGATGTGGTCATGGGTAGAAGCAATGTTCAGGCTCTTGACGTAGTCCTCTTCCTTCAGGTTCTGGGCATTGACACCACGGCCGCCGCGGCCCTGAGTCCGGTAGGTATCCACAGGCATCCGCTTGACGTAGCCCTGATTGGACAGGGTAAAG
>JAZKXW010000051.1:0-44446 GCA_045611825.1 Faecousia sp. | reverse complement strand
CGTAAAGGATATTACTGTGAATGGCGATGAAAGCTATTTCTACATCGGCAACTATAATAATCTTGCCCCCGAATATCCCTTTGGCATCTTTGGCTATATCGGAAATGACTTTGCCTCGATTAGTCCCTATAGCGGTCATACTTATTCCGTAACAGCCAATGGCGTGTTGCAGAAGATTGACAGCAAGTTCATTGATGCCGAGTGGATGGCTACCACGGAAAACGCACTCACCACCATTCTGCCACAAGCTGATTATTTGAATGTTGTCGGTGCAGGCATATTAGATACTAGCGAATACATGGAGGAAAACGCCGCAATCGACAAAATGGGTATGTTTGAGAGTGGAAAGGTATATCATGTCACGCTAGAGGGTCAAACTTATGAACTGGCAGCCGAAGATGTGTATTATACTGCATCGGATGGGAATGAAGTGCATTTAATCGGTGTGGGCAATCCGTACTTGGGTGAGAGTTTCCACGATGGTCTGGATGTAGAAGATAACGGACTTCCGTTCTGGGCGGAAACTTACTATTACGCTGAAGACGATGCGTGGTATGGTCTTGTCCGTGTAGCAGATAAAGATGCAACTACAATCAATGTGGGAATTAATAGACTTGACGAAGTGCCTATCAAGCTGCCCGAAAAGTTCTTGCCCGATATGGCTGGTGCATCTGATTGGAATGCCGCAGAGGGCGAGGCTGGTCATATCAAGAACAGAACACATTGGGTTGAAAAGGGAGAAGCGGTGGAAATCTTGCCCGAAACCACTCTGAACGCAGATGAGAACGGCGAGTTTGACTTCGACGATGGCGTAATTGTCTTCGAAATAGGCAAGACCTATGAGATTACCTACAATGGCACACCCTACACTTGTACAGCGGTGGATGCAGGAACGATTTCTCCCGAAGCTGCTGGTAGTGGTATGGTTGTACTTGGAAATCTTGTGACTGCTGGAATGCCCGATACTGGCGAGCCTTTTGGGGCTATGTATATGCCGGGCGCAGGTAGTTTGATTATTGACCTGACCGGCGCAACATCCATTACCATCGCTGTTTCCGAGGTTTCCGAAACCGTCCACAAGCTGGACGAGAAATTCCTTCCGCCCATTAGTAGCATCAATTCTGAACCGATTGAAATCACTTTCTCTGGTGCTGAATATGTGACAGCGGGCGATGCCGGCCAAATGGTAAATCCCAACGCAGCGGCTGCAATTCCAAACCAGCTGGCAAAAGGCATTGCTAAGGTGTCGTTTAACTATCTTCCTTATGGGGAAACGACAGCCGAGAAGATTACTCTTAATATGCAGGCTGTGTCGGATACGGAAGCATATTGTTTGTTCTCTGATGGTAACTTGCTAATGTTGGCTCGAATGGTCTTTGGTGGTATTTTTTGGACGTTTGTCATTGTTGCAGTCAGGTCTCAGAAGAGAGCTGGAAACGTCACAATGGCCGACAGATTTATCTCTCCTGTTGCTCTTGGCGCAGACAATAAATATTATGCGTTGAGCGTGGACAGTTCTGGCGCAGTTGTGACGGTAGCAGTATAATCAAAGGAGCGAATGAGTATGAGTGTAATGAAATACAAAGACCCTCTCACTAAGAAATGGGTATCCATTTTAGGTGGTGCGGGCGGTGGTACAGCCGTTGCCGAGAGGGCGAGCGTTAAGGATTTTGGTGCAAAGGGTGACGGTGTGACCGATGATACCAATGCCATTCAAGCAGCACTCGATGCTGGCGGTGATGTCTATTTCCCCGCTGGTCGGTACAAGGTTACTGCACCGTTGCTGGCAACCAAGCCTTGCACGATTTCCATGTTCCGTCAGTACCCTAGCTATTTCAACGTTGATAGCTACCTAGAGGGCGATATGCCCTATACCGATGATGATAACTGGATGGGTGCGAGAATTGAAACCTATTCCCCTACCAATGGTATTGTGATCGGTGATGGTGTCAATCTGGATGGCTTCTACATCCGAGCAATGGAAGGTTTCGGTGCAAATGCCACTGCGAGTGCCTATGGTGGCAAGGGCATTGTGCTGAAATACGATGGCTCTAAGGGATATCGAACCTATCCTTCCTCCGTTCGTTTGAGAGGCATCCGAGTGGATATGCAGTTCAAGAAAAACACTGCAAACTACGCAACAATTCCCGAATGCCTGTTTGATTTCGCACCTTCTTCCTCTTACCACTACATCATTGAGGATGTAATGCTGGGTCAGCACGATGGCCTGCGATACTGCGATTACGCTTTCCGTGCCGACATCGCAAACACCGCCGGGAAGTGGGCGCACAATGTTTTCGTTAAGAATATGTGCATCGACTGCCATTGTGACTATGGCGTCTATGTGGCAGGCGGCAATGTCGCTGGCTGGATGTTTGATGGGTTGACCATCCAGGCTTATGGCTATCAGCCCAAATCGGTGAAAGCAGATAACTACCAGGATCGCAAGGGACATCGTGCATTGGTCAAGCTGGCGAAAGTGACGGATTTCAGCTTTTATAGCTGTTATCTGTGGGACACTAGCGGCACAGTTGACTACCCTGCCTCCTATTCTGACGGCGGCGAAATCGTTGTCAACGGCTCTGCTGTGGCCGAAACGATTAAGAACAGCGCAACCATCATTTCCTGTGTTGGATGTTCCAGCCACTTTGACGTATGCGAAACCTACATCCACAAGAAACTGAATGCAGCCGAGAACCTGAATATTAAGAACTTGGAAATGTCCGTAACGCCCGATACTGCAACGGGCGCAAATGTGCTGTCCCTGTCCGATGGCTCTCACAAAAAAGAGGTGTCCATCCCGGCCGTAACCATTTCCGATGAACAGATCGACAACGCTGTTACGGGATGGATGGATGATGCAACTACGCCGCAGAAAATCGTTGGTAGAAACAAGTTCAACGCAAGCAAGAACAAGGCTTCCGGGCCGTATGGAACTGCTGATGATTTTAACATCATCGGCCAGGTCTATACGAACTCTAACACCGGGCAGGCATATTACGAAAACAACACCGATGCTTGGATGACCCACATGATTGCTGCTGAGTACGGCGATGTGATCCGATTGTCGAAAAACGGCGTAATGGTGCAGGGTTATCACATGGCTTGCTATGATGCTGAGTTGAACTGGCTAGGACACTACCATATCTGGTCCGGTGCAAACTCTGCCCCGGAAGTCATTGACTACACTAAGCCCCATGTGGCAATCGAGGGAACGGCATTTATCCGCATTACATTTATCCGCAATCAACTTCCTTACCCGGAAGATGCTGGGTTCCCGAACCTGTGCATTACGGTAAATAACACGGATACCAGTTATGCTCCGTATGAGGAAAGCATCGAAGCCAAAATGGCTGTCTTGCCTGTTGTTACCGAAGCAGACAATGGCAAAGTTTTGAAGGTAGTAAACGGCGTGTGGACGGCGGTAGCTGAGTAAACTAAAAGCCCCACTCCTAGTGGGTGGGGCTAACCCCGAAAAGGAGAATGATATATGGCGAAAATAAAAATTGTTCCAGGATGCCCGTTATGCGATGGCTTATCCGTAATGTTCAAAGCGCCGTGTGATTGCAACGAAGTAGACGGTGTAATTGTCAACGGAACGGAGTTTTCCTTCCGGGATGCTCACGGCAACGATCTAACCGGTCTAGGCAATTTATTCAGCGCTGGAGCAGTTGTAAAAGTGCTGCTAGACACAGTAAACGGGTATGCGTATATCCAAAATGCGGACACCAATGCGTATATTGAAAACCAGTTTGGCAAAAAGATGGGTGCCACCATTGTTCCCGTGCTTGCCGATAAGGTGCTTGATGCGATGGATGTTGGCCAATTCCTGCGAGTAGATGCAGCGGCAACCATCACCGTTCCGACCGACGTTTTCCCTTTGGGAGCTGAAATCGAGGTGTTCCGCAATACTTCTGAGGCTGTGACGATTGCGGCCGATGGTGTTTCCTTTGCACTCCTTGGCGGCACGGAACTGGTAACAACTGGTCAAACCGTCAAATACCAATATGCCAGCGTTATCTTAAAGCAGATTGCAGACAACGTGTGGAGTGTACAGGGGGCGGTTTAATGCGTTTGAGCAGAAAGGCTGGAGCATTAGCCTGCGATATTCGGTGGATCAAGTATGAGTGTACAGCCGAGGAGTATATTAAACGCACCTATTATAAGCAAAGTGCTTGGGGAACATCGAAACGTGGAACAGACGTAACCAAAACTTACACAGGCTTTCACGATTATACAATTCGTCAACACATGGGCGAGTATATTTATGTTGGTTATCAGCCTTACATCACTATCAGCGTGGACAATCCGGGGACCGCATATACCATTGACGATCACGACGATTTTTGGACTGTTAACCGTTACACTATTGATAGTTCCGGCAATTATGACGAAGCGGGCCGTGTCATTTTCACAAAGTACGAATACGCAACTCGCTACCCGGTAGGAGAACAAGTTGGCGCTGTTTATTTTGCCAACGGAGAATACCCGGATGCGAAAAACGGATATACCTATGTGACCGTCTATAACGGTTACACCATTATGAAGGACAGCGACAGAAAATACTTTGCTTACGAAAAGGCGTAATAAGGGTGATGTTCGTATGAAATTTGAAACACAGACTCATTACCAGCGTTTCATGCTGGGCGTTATTTGCGGTCTGCTCCCTATCGCCTGTCTACTGTTCGGCTTACTGGGAGCGATTCGGGGCATCAATTACCCCCAGTGGTATAACTCCATTTCTGCTACATATTTTGCAAACTCGAATATGTGCATGGTCGGAGCGTTGTGCCTGTGTTCCTTCTTCCTGTTCACCTATAAGGGGTATGACCTGGGCGACCGGGCATACACCCTAGCGGCGGCTGTGTCAGCACTCTTAATCGTTGCCTGCCCGTGTGCGGCGGCACCAACGGATTATATGGGTTTGCTGGCTCTCCCCACTAAGCTGTCGGATGTTATTCACATGGTGGCAGCAATCGCTCTGTTTGGGTCTTTTGCTCTTATGACACTGACCCAGTTTACAAAGGGAACGCATAAGCGGAGAAATATCATCTACCGCATCTGCGGCTGGGCAATGCTTGCGTTCATGGCAATCGTTGGCGTCGGGTACATACTGGATTTCCCCGGCTACATGACCATGATATGCGAAACCGGTATGCTGTGGGCATTTTCTCTTGCTTGGATTGTAAAGAGTGGAGTGTTCCCAAAAATCTAACCCTCCTGGGAGGAGATTACGTTGACCGAAAAACAACTGAGAAATTCTGTGGTAAAAACTGCAAGGAAGTACATCGGTTGTAGAGATCACAAAATTTTCGCGGACGTTTATAACGCCCACACGCCCCTTGCAAGGGGTTATAAAGTTCGCTATACAGATTCATGGTGCGCCGTGTTTGTGTCCGCTGTGGGCATCGTGTGCGGCCTCACAGACATTATGCCGACGGAGTGCGGCTGTCCTAAAATGATTTCGCTCTATAAATCCCTCGGAAGATGGGAAGAAAGAGACGGATACATACCAGCTCCGGGCGACATTATCATGTACGACTGGGGTGACACCGGCAAAGGCGACAACAGCGGAAATCCAGATCACGTCGGAATCGTGGAGAAGGTCGATAACGGTAGTATTACCGTTATCGAAGGCAATTATTCTAACACAGTAAAACGCCGCACTCTGGCGATTAACGGAAAGTATATCCGCGGCTACTGTCTGCCAGATTATGCAAGCATATCGGAGGAAAAAGAAATGCAAATTCCTACACTCAAAAAAGGTAGCAAAGGCGACTCGGTAAGAGCCATGCAGACCTTGCTAATCGGCTATGGTTACACTTGTGGCGGCTGTGGTGCGGATGGCGATTTCGGCGATGGCACACAAGCGGCTCTGCGGAACTATCAAATGGACAAGCGCCTAACGGCGGATGGCATCTGCGGCACTAAGACTTGGGCAGAACTGTTAGGCGTATAATGGGAGGTGATTCCGATGGGTGAAGCAATACTTGTAGCCGTTATTACCGGCGGTCTTTCCTTGATCGGCGTTGTGATTACTAGCAGTGCAACAGCCAGAAAGCAGGAGCAGGCACAAGCGGTAGCACAGGCGGTTACGGATACGAAAATCGACAACCTCACAAATGAAGTACGGCAACACAATGGGTTCGCACAAAAAATCCCTGTGTTAGAAGCCAGGTGTAAGGCTTTGGAACACAAAGTTGAGGAACTGGAAAAATACCATAAGCAACCGAACTGAGGAGGTGCAACTATGGATTTCATCAAAAACCTCGCATCTCTATTGAAGGTAAAAACCATCGTTACCCTAGTGGTAATTGGTATCTTTGCGGCGCTGGCAATCCGGGGCAGCATTACGGCTGACAATGTAATGATTGTCGTGTCCACTGTAATTGCTTTCTACTTCGGCACTCAGCATGAGTCAAAGAACTAACAGAAAGAGGGACACCCACAGTGGTGTCCCTCCTTTTGGCGTTGCACATATATCAAACTTGTGTGTTCGTATGAGCCTGGACACACACGATGTATATGAGCGGGTGAAAAAAATTTACACCCGCAAATCAAAGTTTAGGTGTATTGGTGATTCCTCGCCTTTTCGTGGGTGGCCGTTGTTTCCCACTCTTTTGCGACTGTAGGTGATGCGCTCTACGCAAGCCTTTATTAGTTTATTCTTTTCTTTAGCTGGTACGGCAGGGTCTTTCAACGCTTCTAGGGCTGCTCGGAAATTCGTAACCTTTTCCTGTAGATTGATCGGCTCCGGCACAGAATCCCTTGCAGTACATAGAGCCTGCTGTACTTCCTCTATCTCCGCAACGGTTTTTTTGTTTAACCGCTCGAAAACATGGGCGGGCATTCCGCCTTTTGTTTTTTCATCCCATTGTGTGATTTCTAGTTCCTGTAGTTCTCGTAGACGTTTCTCCAGGTGTACCACGGTTTGACGATGAATCTCAGCACTGTTATCTGTGCCATTTTCAATCTTTATTTCAAAATCTTCGATTGCCTCTTGCAACACTTCTGTCACTTTGTCGAGTACAACGGACATTCGGCAAGATGCGTTGCCACATTTTCTTTGTTGGCTACATATAAAACGAGGTTCGCAAAATTCTACGCCCTTGTTTTTGTAAGGTCGTGCTGACATTACCTTGCCACATTCGCAGTACATGATACCAGCCAGCGGATTAAAACCGTTAGCGTTCTTTTTGTTGCGTGGGATTTTCCCGCGAATTGCCTGCACAGCGTCCCAGGTTTCCTGGTCTACGATTGCTGGTTGCTTTCCATCGTACACAAGATAATCCTCGGCTCTCGGTCTACTAAGTACAACTTCGCCATTTTCGACTTTCTTTACTGTCGGTCGGTAATTCCAGCGTACCTTACCAATGTAGTGAACATTAGCCAACATCGGCGCTAGGCATTCCCTCACCCATTCGCCACCGCTAGGGGCTGGTATGTGCATAGCGGTCAGTTTGTCTGCGATTGTGGTTGTACCCATCCCACTGGCGTACATTTCAAATATCATTTTAACCACTGGTGCTGTATCTGGGTCTGGCTCTAAGGTATGGCATTTTCTTTTGCCTTCTTTTATCTGTACTTTCTTATAACCATACGGTGCTCGTTGACCAATGAAATTGCCGTTTTGCACAGACAACAATCTGCCGTTTCCCATGATGCGCTTCTGGTATTCAAGAAATTCGTTTCCGCGTTTTAGTTCTCGCTCGAACATATCTCGGTCACGCTCGTCTCGCAGATCGTATGTGTACTGCAAGGTAATAACGAGTGTGTTACTGTAACGAAGCAGTTTGACCAGGCGACCAATATCCTCTAAATCGCCACGGCTGAGTCGTTGCGGCTCTACTATAAGTATGGCTTTTATTCTTGGTGACTCTATGCGCCGAAGAAGTTCCTGGATTTTCGGCCTACTTTCAATAGTTTCGCCGGAAACAACTTCTCTGTATCGGTTCTTTTCTGGTATTTTTCCCATACCCGGTAGATTTCGCTCTACCCATTCATCTAGCATCTGTTCGTGCTTTGAAAGGACTTCCTCAACGCTCAACAGCGGATCATCCGATCTCGATTTTCGTAGATAGTCTAAAATTTCATCTGGTGATAACGGTGGTAATTGCCACATTTTTTTCACTCCTTACTAAATTTTGACAATATACTTGGTTCTGTTGTGATACTATTGTTCTGGGTTCAGCTCACATAGCTATGCTGGTTATGAATCCAGATATTTATCAATGATTTTGGCCTTCCGATCATTTTCTTTGCGCCAGTATGCCACATCTTCCTTGGCGGCGGCCAATTCTGCTTCCAGTTTAGCAATCTTTTCTGTAGCGGTGGCATCAAAATCCATGTCGCAGATGTGGTTGGTTGCCGGCCCGATAACTACCTGCTCAATCCTACGGGCGGTAGCTCGCATGATGTCCTGGTCCTCTTTAATTGCCCGGATCAGTTCGACCCGCTTCTGTGAAACTTCCGCTTTTTCTGCAACAAAAGCTATGGTGAGGCGGTAAGTGTCCATGATGTCACGGATGTATTCACACCAGCTTTTATAGTCCATGTCGCGGGTGGGTCTGCCACCACATAAAACCCGGAACCGAGGACACGACAGGCAACGGTAGTACGGTTTTGTTGTAGTATCGTATTGTTTTCTCAATTTGACTAACCTCATTTCAGTAATATATAGGGGTGCTTGCCGTAATATACGGGTGGATTATTCCGTAATGAGCAACGGTTTATTCCCATGTAAATTGCGGAAAAATCCTCTTACATTACGGTGGATTTTTTATCACAGAAATGATAGGCTATAGCCAGGTTGAAAGACCTATCATCCCCAGTACGGTGTGGGGGTGAGCAGTTTGGCGACCAGCGCCTCCACACCACATTAACTTCATAAATACAAACAATTCTGAATATACTAAGAAGCATTGCAAGTCCAAAATAATTTCGATATAGTAATGTTAGAACATCAGTTCGTTTTTAGGCAGAAAGGATTGAACTTACAATGGAAAACCACGATGTACTTTTGGAAACACTAAGAAACAAAATTGCCGAAGTGTTAAATGAGATTGTTGACGCAGACTTGCTCGACTACATACTTAAATTACTTATTATCGAGACTAGATAACAAACGATTGATGGCTTCAAAATCATCGACCGACAATTCATATAGAGACTTAACAGCCTTGAAAAAAGCGGCATCCCTACGCATTCTAACGGTGATCTCAACGAGATCATCGTTTTCTTTTTGTTTAACACTTCTCTCCTTCGGAACATCGTAGCCCCACAGCCACATTTCAGAAACATCAAGAGCAATAGCCATTTTGTTGATTGCAACTTGTTTTGGTTCGTGTTCACCAGACAGATAGCGGCTAACAGAACTTTTATTTATCTTGGTGGCTTTCGCCAGGTCTGCTGGCTGCATTCCAGCGTCTCTCATTGCAATGTGCAATCTTTCTGCTGTAGTAGCGCTTCTCATGTTATCACCTCCTGTAAGAAAATATTACCACCTATGTTGTCTAAAGTCAACAACAATGTGACGAAATTAGAAAAAAAGTTGCTAGAACGCAATTTTTCCTATTGACAACAGAAATTATATTGATATAATGAAGTCAGTTGGTTGCTGTTTAGCAACTAGGAAGGAGGTGTGAGTATGGGAAATGTCGAAATGGATTATTCCAAACTGCGGGGCAAGATCAAGGAAGTGTTCGGCACTGAGGGAACTTTTGCAACTGCAATGGGGTACAACCGTAGCACTATTAGTGCAAAGCTGAACAATCAATCTGAGTGGACGCGGGCTGACATTGATAAAGCCTGTGTTCTTCTCGGCATTCCATTCAGCGGAGTCGAACCTTATTTTTTTTGCAGAAAGAGTTGCTAAACAGCAACTTTCCGAAAGAGAGGTGTTCGGTATCAAACACGGAAGAAACCCAACCAGGGAGCAACGCAAGCTAATTCAGCAGTGGCGGCTCGATCCGGCTGTGTGGCTTGTCGTTAAGGATACACCGGCAGAAATGTTATTGGTGCATCGCTACTCTGATAAGACAACAAGGGTAATCCACAAAACCTACTAGATTATAAGAAGGAGGTAGTTATGAGCAATGTAATAGTTCACGTTTCTCGGCCGGAATTAACCCGCGAAGAACGAGAACGGCGTATGTCAGCAATTAGGGCGGCCGCTATGCAACTGCTGGTAGCTGCCGAAAAAAGCAGAAAGGAAGATAAAGATGTCTAGATTGCGATACAAAATCGCAAATGATTACGCGGTCGGAATCTTTGATAGCGGAACTGAAATGAAGTTTGATATTTCGGACTTAGAATTGGTTTCCTCTTATAACTGGTTCGTCGATAGTGTTGGCTACCCATCAGCTTATGTCGATGGGCGATCAATCCGCCTGCATCGTCTTTTGCTGCCAACCGTCCAGAGGGGGTTAGTGATAGACCACAAAAACCGAAACAAACTGGACAACAGGAGAAACAACCTCCGCGTCGTTACGCAGAAAGAAAACTGCCACAATTCATCAGTTCGATCGAACAATAAAAGCGGCGTTCCTGGTGTGTTTTTCGACAATCGCGCTAAGCGTTGGAGGGCGCAGATTTATCACGGCGGAAAAAGTACCCATGTAGGAATTTTTGATTGTTTTGATGATGCTGTAGCCGCCCGCAAGGCGGCGGAGCTTAGAATTTATGGAGGTGATTACCATTTGTGAGATTTGTTTACGGTCGCCATGCGATCCTCGCTGCCCTAACGCACCAGACCCAACGCCGGTTTACATCTGTGATGGCTGTGGTCGTTCAATCTGTGAGGGTGACGATGTATGGCATATCCAACACGAAGTTTACTGCGAACGCTGTATCGACAGTTTCCGCAGTACGGCAGAAAGCATAGGTGACTACTGATATGAAGCTGACCCAGAATAACTACTACTCAAATAAAGCTAACACGGCCTATATGAGCGTATCGCAGTTTAAGGACTTCCTTAAATGTCCTGCCATGGCGATGGCAAAACTCAAAGGCGAATATGTTCCTGAATATGGCCGAGCGTTACTGCTTGGAAGTTTCGTTGATGAAATGCTGACCGGCACGATGAAGTCCCGGGAGAAGTTCGTTGAGGAAAACCGTTCGGAGCTGTTCAAGAAGAATGGCGACCCATACGCCGATGTTGCACAGGCGATGGAAACCATCGAGCGAGTGAAGAAACAGCCGTTGATGATGCACTACTTAGGCGGCAAGCACCAGAAGATTATGACCGGCGAGATTGAAGGTGTGCCGTTCAAGATTAAGATGGACAGCTTCGACCCAAACGAATACATAGCAGACCTGAAATACATGGCAAGCCTGCGCTCACCTAACCTATTTGAGCCGATGGTCAAATACTGGGGCTACGATATGCAAGCCGCCTGTTACCAAGAAATCGTTTTTCAGAATACTGGAAAACGTCTACCGTTCTACTTCGTTGTGGCAACGAAGGAAAAGCCTGCACACTTGGCTGTCGGTCAGATCAGCCAGTGGAACATTGACGAGGCTATGGAAACTGTCCGTGGAAATATCCGGCACTTCCAGGCTGTCAAAGATGGCAATGTCGAAGCGGAACGTTGCGAGGATTATGGATGCGAGTTCTGCACTAGCACAAAAATTATCACCGAAGCTATTGACACAGATTTGTTCGGCATGAGTGCCGCGCAGATAAAAGGAATGAAAGGAGAAATATAAATGGCAAACGCACTTATTTACTGCCAGAGTGGTGGAGGTAAAACTTGCAACTCCACACTGGTGGCTGCACCCAAGAGGGGCAAAAATCTTCTGATTTGCTCCGACAACAGTAGCATCGTGCTACAAAATTTTGAGCGGCCCAACCTGGTCGTTAAGAATGTAAGCACCGTTAAGGATTTCGTGGATGAGTACCAGAATGGCTACAACAGCAAGCAGTACGACAACATTATCCTCGATAATCTGTCCGATCTGATTGATATGTGGCTTCTGGAGCTGGATGCCAGCGGAAAATTCAAGGATTTCCGTCAAGCATATCAGTTAGTCTACCAGAGTTTGAAGCGTCTGTCCAGAGAAAGCACCATGCTCGACTGCAATACCATTTTTACTGCATGGAGCGACAATGCGGAAATCACTCTCCCCTCTGGCGAAGTGGTTTCTCGATTGCAGCCAAAGGTCCCGGCAAAAATTCTGGATAATGTCTGCGGTTTGATGAATGTGGTGGCCTACATCAACACCGCCGCCGACAAGGATGGTAACAAGCGCTGGTACTACGTTACCGAAGGCAAGCCCACTCTCATGGCAAAGGATCAGATTGCCTGCCGCAAGAGCTGTATGCCTGAGAACATCTTCGTTATGCCGGAGGTAAATAAATGACCTTCTGGGAAATCTACGACACCTACATTGAGCGTGAGGGTTCCAAGGAGCTGAAAGAGTGGCTTTTGTCAACGGACATCGACACAGCCCCGGCAAGCACTCGATTCCACGAAGCCTATAGCGGCGGTCTTGTAGAACACTCAGCAAATGTGTTCAACGAATTGGTGCGGCTGCTCAAAGCATACCCAGAACTGCGAATTACCGCAGAAACGGCGGCTATTGTCAGTCTGCTCCATGATGTTTGCAAGCTGAACTGCTACAAGGTCGAATACCGCAACAGAAAGAACGAATATGGGCAGTGGGAGAGATACCCGGACTATAAATTTGAGGAGGACTTCGCTTATGGCGGTCACGGCAGTAAATCCGTGTACTTAATTCAAAAGTACATGAAGCTGACCGACCAGGAGGCTGTTGCTATCAACTGCCACATGGGCGTTGAAAATGGCAACTGGGCTGTGAACGATGCGTTCCGAGCCTATCCCCTAGCGTTCCTGTTACATACTGCCGATATGGCATCTACTATCGAATTTTAATTTTAGGAGGAATTTTATTATGTGGCAATACGATCCCAGTCAGTACGAGGAGAGCAACTTCTCCATTATCCCCGTTGGCGATCACCGCGTCCGCATCGAGGACGTTATCTCTAAGCAGTCCAAGTCTGGTAGAGATATGTTTGAAATCACTCTGGCTGTTTCTGGCCATGGCAGCCGTCTGTGGTACTACCTGGTACTCGACCCCAGCGATCCTAAGAAAACCAATCAGCGCATCGGCTCTTTCTTCGACTCCTTCGGCATCACCGATTACAACATGGCGAACTACCCCCGCTGGAAGGGCAAGGTCGGCGCTGTCCGTGTTGTCCACGAGGAATACAACGGCGACACCCAGGCAAAGGTTCGCTTCTGTCTGAGCCGCAAGAATCAGGACAAGCTGCCTCCTGCGAAGTTCACCCCCACCGCAAACGCAGCTCCCGCCGCCGCTGGCACTTTCGCTCCCATCACTGCGGACGATGATGAGCTGCCTTTCGAATGATTTCGCTCCGGGAGTATCAGCAGGACTTGTACAACAAAACAGTAGACGCATTCCGGCAGGGTAACAAGCGAGTGCTTGTTACTGTCGGATGCGGTGCTGGCAAGTCCTATATATTCGCCAAGATGGCCGAGCGCACCAATGGTCCCGTCCTCGTGCTTACTCACCGCCGGGAGCTTCTGGATCAGACAGGGCATCTGTTCCGAGAGCATGGGATAGACGCCCGGATAGAAATGATACTCACCGAAGCGAACCACCTGGGAGAGCATGAGCGACCGGCATTGATAATCACCGATGAGGCCCACCTGTCGAGAAGTAATTCATGGATGAAAGTCCTAGATTACTATAACACCTTTACTGTCGGCTTCACAGCGACCCCTGTGCGGCTCGATGGTAAGCCCCTTGGCGATATTTACTCTGCACTGGTTACTGGCGTATCGGTGCGGTGGCTGATCGACAATCACCGCCTCTCCTCTTACGAGTATTACGCACCTACCGTTGTCGAAACGGATGGTCTGCGAGTGCAAGCCGGTGACTATGTGATTAAAGACCTGGAACAGCTTATGAGCGACCGAGCTATCTATTCGGATGTTTTGAAAAGCTGGGAGCGGTTAGCCAAGGGGCAGAAAACCATCGCATACTGCGTTTCTGTGAAACACGCGCAGGAAACAGCCAAGATGTTCACCGAGGCTGGCTACCCTGCCGTTGAGATTGATGGCGGTACACCGCCGAAGAAACGAGCGCAGATTATGGAAGATTTCCGTAACGGAAAAATAATGGTGCTGTGCAATGTTGGCATTATCAGCGAGGGCGTATCCATTGATGATGTTACCTGCTGTCTGCTCCTCAGACCCACCGAGAGCCATGCACTCTACTGGCAGCAAGCGATGCGCTGTATGCGGTATCAGTCAGGGAAAACAGCGATCATCATAGATTGCGTGGGTAACTACACCCGCAATCCCCTCCCCGATGCCGATGTGGAGTGGAGTTTAACAGAGTCGGTACGAAAGAAACCGCGGATAAACACAGAGGGCGATTTCGCAATACGGACTTGTCCCAAGTGCTACAAGGTATTCAAAACTGCGGCAGTATGTCCATACTGCGGCACTGAGTATCCTCTGCACCCAAGAGAATTAAAAGCCCGCAAGGATATAGAACTCGCTAGGATCACTGCCGAAGAAGCCGAGAAAGCAGAGCAGAAACGCAAACAGGCTCGCATGGAGCAAGGCAAGGCAAAAACGTTCCCAGAGCTTCTGGCTATTGGTAGAGAGCGAGGTTACAAAAATCCTGCGGCGTGGGCGCAGATGGTATTGCGAGGTAGAAGGTAATGAAAGTTTTAGAATTATTCGCCGGAACACGAAGCATCGGCAAGGCTTTTGAAGCCAGAGACCATGAAGTGTTTTCGGTTGACTGGGACCAGAGTTTTGAGGGGATCGACCTCCATGCGGACATCGGCAAACTGAAAGCCGAAGAAATCCTACAGAGGTTTGGCAGACCTGATGTTATTTGGGCAAGTCCAGACTGCACTACCTATTCTGTAGCGGCAATTTCAAAGCATCGGAGCAGAGAGGCGGATGGAAACTTACACCCCATATCCGATTATGCCAAACGGTGCGATGAAATCAACGCTCATGTAGTGGAGCTTATTAAGGAACTCGATCCTAAATACTGGTTCATCGAGAACCCCAGAGGTGGTTTGCGTAAGATGCGCTTTATGCAAGGGCTGCCGCGGTACACAGTTACCTACTGCCAGTATGGCGAACGTCGCATGAAGCCTACCGACATCTGGACAAACCACCCGGCACCAAAATTTAAGCCTCCGTGTAAAAACGGCGATACCTGTCACGATGCGGCACCCAGAGGGGCTAGGACAGGCACACAAGCACTGGCGAACAGAGTAGAGAAAGCCAGAATCCCCACTTTGCTGTGTGAACACATCGTAACAATATGTGAGGAGAGTAGCCAATGAATACATATAAACTTGGAAGCCTGTTCGATGGTTCGGGCGGCTTCCCGTTAGCCGGAACTCTGTGCGGCATTACCCCAGTATGGGCGGCGGAAGTCGAGCCGTATCCGATTGCTGTCACTCGTAGCCGTTTCCCTAATATGAAACACATGGGCGACATCAGCAAGGTAAACGGTGCAGAAATCGAGCCGGTGGACATTATCACATTTGGCAGTCCTTGTCAAGATTTGTCCGTAGCAGGCAAAAGAGCCGGATTGAAACACACCGAAAACGGTGACGATGAAACCACCAGAAGTGGTCTGTTCATGGAGGCTGTCAGAATCATCAAAGAAATGCGCGAAGCGACCGGCGGACAGTATCCGCGCTGGGCGTTGTGGGAAAATGTTCCCGGCGCATTCTCGTCAAACAAAGGAGAGGATTTTCGTGTCGTATGTGAAGAACTTATCAAAATCGTCGAGCCGAACGCCGTTATGCCTGGTGTTCCGAAAAGCGGATGGGCATACGCCGACAGTTACCGGGGAGACGGATGGAGCCTTGCTTACCGAGTTCTCGATGCTCAATACTGGGGAGTCCCCCAACGCCGCCGTAGAATCTACCTTGTCGCAGATTTTGGAGGCGAATGCGCCAGAGAAGTATTATTTGAGCGCGAAGGCTTGCGAGGGTATTTTGCGGAGAGCAGAACGCCGTGGCAAAGAACTGCCTCCCATGCTGAAAACGGCGTTGGAGCAGATGATCGAGAGAGAAACTGCGTAGGCGTTCTAGCTTCAAGCTGTAAAAACGCAGAGATTACGGATGGCGGAATTTGCCCTTGTCTTATGGCAAGAGCCGGGACCGGCGGAAATCAACTGCCGCTTATTGCCGTAGCCACTCAGCAAGGCGGCGCAGAGGTTTCTGAAAATGGTGTGTGTCCTACTATCACCGCCGCCGCTGGTATGAGCGGTAATAATCAGCCGTGGATTTGTTCTCTTGAACCCGGCATCGCCGCTAGAGAGGGCGGTCATATCTACGAAGGGGTGTCCGGCACATTGAGAGCCAATGCAGGCGACAATCAAATGGCTGTCGCACACATGATTCTTGACGACCAGGGCGGTCAACAGATTTCCGTTCGCAACGATGGCAAGTCCCCTACCCTACGAGCCGAAATGCACGGAAATGTGCCTTGCGTAATGGAGGCGGCGGGTTTCTGCCCAGAGGAAAGCGCAAAGACCAGAGGCGTAGGATACGCAGAGGAGCAAGCGCCTACGCTGAGAGCTGGGGCTGTTCCTGGCGTTGTCTGCAAGTGTTTCGATGCCAGAGGCAACGGCGATGGCGATGTTTGCAACACCGTCACTGGCGACCATAACAACAGAATCACCGATTATTCCACGGTCGTCTGTTGCTGTATCGATGGTGACAAAATCGGCAAGGCAGAGCGTAGCGGCGGTTCTGGTCTAGGTATCCGTGATGGCGACAAGATGTACACGCTCACAGCGAAGGATGCCGGAACTCACGGCGTGGCTTATTCGATGGAAACATTCCATTGTACATCTGAGGAAGAAAAAACCACCACTCTGAAAGCCAGAGATTATAAGGACCCTACGGTTGTGTGCTACGCCCTAGATAGAGCTTACTTCAACCAGGGAGCAAATGCACTATACACGCCGCAATTTTACGAGGACGGCACCGTACCCACATTGGTGGCGAAAGGTCCCGGAGCGGTAGCACATGGCGTGGATTGCAGAAACGCCACAGAATACCCAGAACTAAACGGAACTCTGCAGGCGAAAGATAACGGCGGATTTAATTATAACAACAATCAAATTGTTCGCATCCGCTATATCGTCCGCCGCCTTACTCCGACTGAGTGTGCCAGACTCCAAGGTTTCGCAGACGAGTGGGGGCATATCGATCCTAAATCCGATTTTTCCGATGAAGATTATCGGTTCTGGCTCAATGTCCGAAATACTCACGCCGCCATCAACGGCAAGGCCACTAAGGAATATACCAAGGCTCAAATGCTTACCTGGTACAGCAAACTGCACACCGACAGTTCCGAATACAAAATGTGGGGCAATGGCATCGCCCTCCCCACTGCACTCTATGTGATGCAAGGCATCGCAGAAAGGATGAATAAACATGATTGAAAAGGTAAACCCCTCCCACCCCGACAAGGTAGCTGATCGTATCGCCGGAGCTATCGTAGACCTTGCCTATAAGGTTGAGGATAATCCCAAGATTGCCGTAGAAGTTCTTATCGGCCATGGCGTGTGCCACATTATCGCTGAATCTTCCGTGGCTCTGAACCATGAAGATATTCTCCAAGTCGTTTACCGCATTACTGGTAACTACTCTATCGAGGTTGACTTTGTGTGCGTCCCCCAGGACGCACACCTAGCAGAAAATCAACAGAACGGTTTTCGCTGCGGTGACAACGGCATTTTCAAGGGTATGCCGCTGACCAATGAGCAGAAGTTCCTAAGTGCAATCGCAAGGGATATTTACACCGCCTATGAGAGAGACGGTAAGTACATTCTCAATGGCAACCGGCTGATTATCTGCCAGAGCCACGCAGAAGAATCCGAACTCCGGGAATTGTATCCCAATGCAGTTATCAATCCTCTCGGCTACTGGACTGGCGGCACCGATGTTGATACTGGTGCTACCAACCGCAAACTCGGCAGCGATATGGCTGACAGCGTTACTGGCGGCGGTCTGCATGGCAAGGATTTGTCCAAAGCTGATGTTTCCGTGAATATCTACGCTTTCATCAAAGCACAGGCTACTGGGAGTCCTATCGAACTGTGCTGTGCCATCGGTGATGAAACCATCGATGGTCGTCCTTTCAGCGAAATCGTAGAAACCGCAAGGGACTACATCAAGGAATGCGGCGGCTTTGAAAAGTTCGCCGAGTGGGGGTTATTCTGATGAACCGAGAAACGGTTCTTCAAAACAAAATCATCGTCGCCCTCTGTGGGCGTGGGTGTTTCGCCGTGAACCATACTGTAGGAGATTTCTATACGAAGTATGGCGGCCGTGTTTCGGTCGGTGTTCCAGGCGAGGCGGATATTTGGGGGGTTCGCGCCCCAGATGGAAAAGCCTTTTTTATCGAAGTGAAAATTCCTGGTCAAAAGCCACGAAAAAATCAGTTAGATTTTTTAGAAGCAATGAAAAAGCATGGTGCTATCGCAGGATGGTGTACTTCGGTCGAAGAAGCAATCGACATTGTATTTGCAAGAAAGGAGATCAGCCATGGAAAGAACTTATGATCCGGCGCTACGAAAAACAGCGGTCGGAGCGCGTCTGTACTATTACTGGAAAGCGGTGCGTAGGAATCCGCATACTCCTGAATGGGATTTCTACCCAGATTTTTATGCGTGGGCTATGAGCAGTGGCTATACCTTTGGAGCAAAGTTGCGACTCATTGATGCAACGCTACCTTATTCCCCGGACAACTGTGCGTGGAAGGTTAAGTATGACTATGACGAGGAAGTAATCGACAAGACAAGAGCCGCCGAATGGAATGCGGTTGTCAATCGCCTCCGCAAACAGTTCGGCATGGAACCGTTGGAGGGAACAGATTATGACGACATTTAAGAGCTGTCGATACTGCACCGCACCAAAGAGACATCCCGGCTGCCATTCCACTTGCCCTGAGTATCTGAAAGATAAAGCCGAACACGAAAGGCGAAAGGAACAGTTCGATAAAGAAAGAGCTGTTCAAAACGCAATTTATGAACAGCGTAGCATCCATGTTAGAAAAGCATTAAAAAACAGGAGAGGAGGATATTCCCATGTTGAAAGATTTTGAAATCATCCAGCACAAGTTCCCGGAGCGGAACAACATAACCATCATTCCCATTTCTGATGTGCATTTGGGAGCGGCTGAACATATGCAGAGAAAATGGGAGCTGTTCTGTCAGAGCGTCCTGGAAGCCCCCAACACCTACATTACTTTGGGCGGCGATCTCATTAACAACGCAACCAAGAGTTCTGTGAGCAATATCTTTGAGGAAACCATGCGGCCTAGCGAGCAGAAAAAGCTGATGGCGAAAATGCTTGAACCACTGCGTGACAGAATCCTGTGCGCTGTGAGCGGCAACCATGAACGGCGCAGTATGAAGGATGCCGACGACGATCCTACTTATGACATCATGTGCAAGCTGGACATTGAACATCTGTACCGTGAGAATGTAGCTTTTGTGAAAATCCAAATGGGCAAGCAAGAGGCTTCCGGCATACTAAACCCCACCTATATGTTGGTAGTGACCCATGGTGCCGGTGGCGGTGTTTACACTGGTGGTGCTGTCAACAGAAACGAACGCTTCGGAAACGTGATTGATGGTGCGGACTGCCTGATTGTCGGTCACGTTCATAAGCCGTTCGTTACACAAACCGGAAAAATCAAAATCGATCCTCGAAATAATAAAGTTTCCGTTGTTCCGTTCAAGGTAGTATCTTCCTCTGCATGGCTCGACTACGGCGGATATGCCGCCCAGAAGATGCTACTCCCCTCTAGCCACGCAGCGCAGATGATTACGCTGTATGGAAAGAAGAAAGAGATTAAGGTGACTATGTAATGATTACGAACCCCATAAAAGCGATCCGAGCGTTCTGTCTGGAATGTAGCTGCGGGCAGACATCCGAGGTTAAGGAGTGCCCCCGGCAGGTGTGTCCGCTGTATCCGTTTAGGATGGGAAAAAATCCTTACAGGCAGCGTAGAGAAATCTCGGAAGAAGAAAAGCGAGTGTTAGCGGATAGGCTGAGAGAAGCCAGAAAAAACATTTGTAGTTCTGCGGAAAAATCGGAGGTAGAAGATGGCAACTGAAAAGCGGCTGATTGATGCCAACGGGAGCTATACGCTTAATGAAATCAACGAAACAGGTCACTCCCTTGCTTTCGGTGGTGGGTTTATTGATGTTTACGACCCCAAAGGGAAATACCTTTGTCAGTTTTGGGCGGGAGATGCTCCCACCGTGGATGCCGTGGAAGTGACGCGCTGCAAGGATTGCGAGAACGCAAAGAAATATTGTGGCGGGCTGTACTGCAAATTTTACGAACAGACGATGGACGCTGACGATTTCTGCTCCCACGGAGAAAGGAGAACTGACAATGGCTGAATGTATGGCATTTCCCAAAACTGCTGATGAATTTATCGGGCAGTACAAATTTACTGATACCAAGCAAGAGTACACCAACGGGGCTGAACTGATCCCCGTATTCCGAGTAAAGCAGATGATGGAGCATTATTTTGCAAAGGACAATAATGTCCCTAGCAAGTGGATTCCCGTGACGGAGAGGTTGCCCGACAACAATGAAAGAGTGCTGGTCTATCACGATGATGGGATGATACGATTTGGAATCAATAAAGGCGGTTTCGCTGATGTGGTTTCAACACTTTATTTGAAGCACAACCACCGCACCTGCTTCTCAAAGGTCACCCATTGGATGCCCCTTCCCGAAGCACCGAAAGGAGAATGAGTATGTGGAACTTGTGTAGACCGTATCCTTGGCATAAACCGAGCAAAGAAACAATTCAGGAGTTCCTGAAAACTTTTGTTGAATTTCTGGAACAGCAGCAACAGCCAGCGGAAGGAGAATGACGATGGATAAGCTGAAACCGTGTCCTGTATGCGGAGCAAAGGCGTATTTGAGCAACGATGTTGTGGACGGTTTTGCCTTTGGGTATTCGGTTGGATGCCCTCGATACTGCATCGGTGATGGTATCCACGGCGTAGAAACATTTGAGGAAAACGAAAAGAAGGCTTTATCATTACACGGATTTTATACCAAGGAAGCCGCAATTGAAGCGTGGAACAGGAGGGCATCCGATGTGCAATAACTGTATCCATAAACCCGTCTGCTCCAAGTATATCGCTACTGGTGGCGTGAATAAATGTGAGCATTACAAGGAGGGGCGCAAGGGGCGGTGGGAAAAGAGCGTCGTTATTCAAACTGACACAAGTACACTATACAACTATACTTGTTCAATGTGTTCGATTGTAACCAACAGAGAAAGTAACTACTGCCCCAACTGCGGTGCTGATATGAGAGGCACCACCAGCGAATAATTTTTTAGGAGGAATAAACATGATTTCTGTAATTCTTTTTATCTACATTGGTATCCAGATCAGCGCTCCCTGGTGGTACTACACCCTGCTCGGTGTCGTTTCGCTGGTTAAGATTTTTGGCGCTGGTGCAAAGCTCGGCAAGAAAGCAGGTGAACTTTCCGATGATTAAGGACAGCGGCGAACGCCGCAACTTCGATACTGGCGCTGTCCGGGACATTCAGGAAGGCAAAGGCAGACCCTCGCTTATGCCTTTGGAGGTCGTGTCCACGCTGTTGAACCGCGACGATGTGATTTATTGTATGAGCCGTTTCAAGAAAACTGGCGGCTCTGGCGGCCTGTACGATGCGCTTCGGTTCTTCGCAAACATGGCTTACAACGGAAACATCGAAACTATGTTTCTGGAAGTTTCCAAGCATTTCGAGGAGGGTGCTGCCAAGTACGGCGATAACAACTGGCAGAAGGGCATCCCGGTAGAGTGCTATATGGACTCTGCCATCCGGCACTATCTGAAATATCGCCGGGGCGATACCGATGAACCGCATGATCGGGCGTTTGTCTGGAATATCATGTGCTGTATCTGGGAGGCAGATTTCCATGAAAACTAAAATTATCAAGATTAAGGGTGACTGGGAAGAAGTCGTGAACGACTGCCGCACCACGGTCGGCAAGGACGAGCTGGGCAAAGAACCCTCCAAGAAATTCAAGCGTGAAATTCTGATCTCCGAGCATAGCCCTATCCGGGATATTTCCGTTAAGTGGAAGTGGGAGTCTATCAAAAGTTGGGTTGCTACCCATTGGGTGCGGCACAAGTTTGAGAAGTTCGTCAAGACTCAGCGCACCGACCGCACGGGCGTAAATCGTGACAAACTGCCCCAGGACGCTCTCGTGAGCTTCACCGGCGATGCAAACACTCAACATCTGATCGATGCTTGGAGAAAGCGCCTGTGCCAGATGGCTTCACGAGAAACCCGGATGTATGCGGAGGATTTCAAGAAAACTCTCCGCGACTACGAGCCGGAGATTTCCGATGTTCTGGTCCCTAACTGCGTCTACCGCTGTGGCTGTCCAGAACCGGGCGGCTGTCGTTGGTACGAAACAGCCATCGCCATCGATCCGAAACTCGCTTCTCCCAACATCCAGGAGCGATACGATGCCTATAATAATTTCTTCTATTGCCGTAGTGGTGAATAATTATGCGCCAGCAAACGCTAAAAGTGTGTGCCAGGTGCGGACACGCCCACAGAGAGTTACAGATACGCCGATGCCCTAATCCGGCCGTTAATCGCATTCTCGGCGAGTATATCTGCTACTACTGCTGTAAAAAATGCAAGTATCATACAAAACACCCGCTCTGCGGTGCGATAGGATGTGGTTACAGTGATACAAAAAATTAAATCCAGACTTTCGTGTGTGGACTACCTTTCGCGACATGGAATTTATGTCAAAAACGGCGGGCGGTGTACATCACCGCTCCGCCCCGGAGCAAGAAACCCTACATCCTTCTGGGTGGAGGACGACCACTGGTATGACTTCGGCTCTGGCTCTGGTGGTGACGTTATCGACCTCGCCGCGGCTCTGCAATACGATGGCGATATATCCCAGGCGGTGCGTGGTCTCGCCCAAGAACTCGGCATCCAGTTTTCGGACTACTCCGAAACTTTCAAACAGGATATTCAAAATCTCTGCAATCGTACCGCCGCCTATCATGCGGCACTTACTCCTGCGGATTACGAATATCTGTCGGCTCGTGGTTTTACCCCAGAGGACACCGACCGGCTTATGATCGGTCGTGTAACCGATGGCTACCTTCGTGGGCGGCTATTCCTCCCCTATTTCAAAAACGGTGCTGTGGTCTACTACGCCACTCGTGCGATGCCTAATTCCAGCTTCGCCGAAAATAAGTACATGAAAGCCTCTCGTGACGAGTGTGCCAGCTATCAGCACATTCCGTGGGGCTTACAAACACTTACACGCCGCGATAAACACGATACGCTGATTATCTCTGAGGGCTATTTCGATGCCGTGTCCTGGGAGCGCGAGGGATACCCGGTTATCTCCCCTATCACGGGTAACTTTTCTAAGGATCAGTGGCCGGATGTAATTTCCGCTTGCAGAATGTTCTCTCGTGTGTTCATTATTTTCGACAACGACGCTGTATCACACGCTGGCGAGGGCTTCACCGCTCGGACAGCTCGCAAGCTATTCCAGAACCGCATTCCGTTCGTGGTCGGTCACACGCCTCCCGGCGTTAAGGACGTGAACGACTATTACACCAACGGCGGCTCTCTGGAAACCCTAATATCCCAAGCCCAAGACGGTCTGCGGTATATGGTCTCTCAATACGAGGACCCGGTGGAACTCAAAAACTTCATTATGACCATCAACCGATATACGGACTCCACGGCTATCGCCGCCGCTCTGGATACGCTATCTCAGCGGTTCGCTCCGTCTGTGATTAAATCCATCCAGAAATCAGCGGACTCAGCGCCTACGGAGTCCCAGATCGTCGATGAAATTATCGCCAAGCATAATATCATCTATGTGGATCAGGTCGGCTGCTATGAGTGGGACTCTCGTGTGTGGACCCGTATCTCTGACGCTGCGGTTAAAAACTACGCTGACCAGTTCTACGGCAAGCGTTTTTCGACCGCCCAGCGTGTCGCCAGTGTATGTAATCTATTAAAATCCCGGTCTATCACTCAGGCGACTTTCGATAGAAACCCGGTGCTTACATTCCAGAACGGTACTCTGGAAATCGAAACCGGCACTTTCCGTGATTTCTCGCCCGGCGACTACTGCTCTATTATTATGGATTACGACTATGACCCGGCCGCAAAAGCCCCCGTGTGGGAGAGCTTTATCGAGGATGTCACCGATGAAGAACCTCGCCGCCAGGAAATCCTACAGTTTATCGCCGGTTACGTCCTGTTCCCCGACTGCCGCCACCAGAAGGTCTTTATCCTCGTCGGTAGCGGTGGTAACGGTAAATCCGTGTATCTCGAAATTATCCAAAAACTTTTCGGCTCTGAGAACGTTACCCACGTCGAGCCTACGGGTCTCGCCGCTGAGTTCCAGCGCATCCGACTGAAAGACTCCCTGCTGAACATCGGCTCGGATATTAACTCCGACTTTTCCAGAGGCGAAATCCGTGAGTGGCTTCTCAAGGTCGCAGACGGTACTTCCGTCCAGGCGTGTTACAAGGGCATGAACCATATAGACTTCATTCCTCGGTGCAAGCTCGTCTACGCTTGTAACGCTATGCCGACCGCAGAGATTATCAACGGTCTTAACCGCCGTATGCAGTTCGTGGATTTCCCCTGCCGCTATGTGGAAACCCCGGACCCCAGTGATCCGAAACAGAAACAGCGTGATATAAATATCATCGCCAAGCTCACGGCTGAACTTCCCGGCATCTTCAACTGGGCATATTCCGGCTACCAGCTCCTTAATACTGTGGGCTACTTTACCGATGCCCCAGAGCAGGACAGCCTTATGCAGCAGTTCGAGCAGACCAGTAACCCGGTTATGGTTTTCTGCGAGGATCACGATAGCAACTTTCATGGTGTGGTTCCACGCTCTGAAATTTATACCTGGTACAAGTGGTGGTGCGAGGAAACCGGGCATAAGCCTCTCAGCAGAGAGAAATTTCTGCCGAAGTTCCGCGACTGCTTAGGGAACAGGATTTTGGACGACACTCAACGGAGGATCGATGGCGTCAGAACGAGGGTTTTTGTGTTCCAATAACCTGTGACATCTGCCTGTGACAGCGGAATAAAAAATCAGTAAATGTCACAGGCTGTCGCAGGATCGTCACAGGTTAATTTTTGAACCTGTGACACCTGTTCGCCCAGTATTTTCAAGGCTTTTTCTTTTACTGTCACAAGTGTCACAAGTAAAAATAAAGTCAATAAGAAATAAAATTAAAAATACCCTTAAAACCCCTATTTTTAAGAAAAAATCACTATATATAAAGCGGATGTCACTTTAGGGTGCGACGCTGTGACACCACCGCTATTTCGCTGTGACGAGGAGGAATTTTCATGGCAGACAATAAGGAAACGACTATCGTAAAAACGGGTCGTGGAGGCAAGTACAACTTTCCTACTGCTGTAGACCCGGACTCTATCGAACCCGGTACAAATTCAGCTTATGTAAGACACGCTCTGGCAAGCTGGAACCTACCGCCCATCGACATCGCAGACCCTCGCCAGGTTGAGGAGCGCATCGGTTGGTATTTCGGTCATTGTATCGAGGAAGATATGAAGCCGACTGTTAAGGGCTTCTGTAATGCCCTCGGTATTCCAAGGCAGACGCTTCATATATGGAGAACCGGCAAATTCAGAGCGGATACCCACCAGGATATTATCTGTAGGGCTTACGACTTGCTAGAGGAAATGTGGGAGATGAATATGGTAAACGGCAAAATCAATCCCGTGTCCGGCATCTTCCTCGGCAAAAACAACTTCGGTTATCGCGATCAGCAAGAGTATGTGGTTACTCCTAACCAGATGGGCGAGACGGTTTCCCCGGATGTTATCGAAGCCAAATATGATGAACTGCCGGAGGGTGACTAATGAGCATTATCGTTCCTCTACTGTGGGCGGCTATCACAGTGATGCTGCTCCGAGACTAACACACGACTTTCAGACCTCCACGACTTTCGGGGGTCTGAATTTTTTTACGACTTTCACAACTTTCACGACTTTTACGACTTTTGAGTTTTCGCCCCGGCTCGCCTTCGTTCGATTTGACCCTATAAAAAAAGAGAGAAAAAACAGGCCAGTTTTTTAACCGTTTTTGTTGCCGTTTCTAGGTGGTATGACCACTTTTCCGAACAAATTAACAATTTTTACCATTTGGGGACCATTCCGGCGGCGGTATATATCCGCCACGGATAGCCGCCAGAAAGCCGCCAGGCAGCCGCTACGGCGTTTCGGTGTGCCGGTGGTGTTGCTGTATGGCAACGGAGAAAAGCCGCTAGAAAGCCGCTCAGAGGGTCACAGAAAAAGGGCATAAAAATAGCCGCCACAGTGGCAGCATAAAGAAAGCCGCCGGGGAAAGCCCCAGCGGCGTTTTGTTAGTCGTTATTTGCTGTCGCCCTCTCGGTGGCGACCCTGCCCGGAATAGTCTACCAAGCCATTCCGAACGGCGGCAGCGTTGTCACGAGTAAAAAGCAAGCGGAATAGATTAAGGATTTTTTTCATTGTGTTACCCCTCCACGATCCAAGCGAATTTCTCAGGATTCCAATGTTTGCCCCGGTATGGCTTTACTGAAACATTGTAAAAACGCCCCACATAACATTGAAACTCGCCCAAATATCTGATAGCCTGGGCGATGTCCTCTTTTTTGAAAAGTGCGTATTGTTTGCCGTTTCTCCTTTTGCATTCGTAACAAGTGGGCTGTTTTATTGTGGGATTAAACATCTTTATACCTCCATTAAAAAGCCCCCGGAATAGTTCGCCGGGGGTCGTTGTTTATTTGTAGTTTTTCGCTAGTGCCAGGATCACGCCAATTGGGAAATAGATTATTACCGCAATAACAAATAGTACCTTTTTCAAGCTGTGCCACCTCCTAACCGCTCTAGAGCTGCCAGGGCGTGGCCTAAGCGCTTATAATGCTTTTTAGTGTTGAAAAATTCGCCTTGCTTAAATACCCAATACCCGGCGCGATCCTCCGAAAGTATACATATATGGCCGTTGTGCCGTGCTGTGGGCTGTGCCGTGCTTGGGTGGTATTTTAGCCACATTTTCCAGTATTTTGCTATTGTGTGCCGCCCTAGTGGGTAACTAAGCCAGGGGTTAGAACCGTCTGAGAAAGTAACGTGTAGAATCATCGTTTAACCCTCCGTTTCAACAAAAATAGCGGTTTTCCGTGTTCGTCTCGCCCTATATATCGCCCAATTATTAGCATTGTTCCGCCGCCTTTTCTACGAACATTTTTACACGTTCCGAAATTTGGCTTTCGTAGCACTTAAAAATTGTTTCGTAGACGGTCGGCGTGTCTGTGTCCATGATATAGACCCTATAGCGAGGATTTCCGTTAATGTCGTTCTTTTCTCTCACATAGAAAAATGATACTGTTTCGTAATTGGCTATTGTGGTTTTCAAATCATGCAATTTTTTCATTTTCTTTTTCCCCTTTCAAAAGTTCCCTATAGATTAAATGCGTTAAGCAAATTTCGGCGTCGTGTTCGCTGTGCCGGTGGCGTTCTTCGTGGGTTTCTTCCAGAATGTCGCCCAGGTCGTCTACCGCTGAGCGGTTATAGAAATAGCAAGTGTCAAGGACAGAGGGCAAGCCCGCCGCCCAATCGGTAAATGCTTTTTGTTCCGATCCGCCATAATAGCGGAAATCTTGGATAATGCTATATTTTTCTTCTCGGAATGTCGCCAGGATGAAAGCGGCGATTTCTGGGAATGTTTCCGGCGGTGTATCTATATAATTGCTACTGTCGAAATTCTCCACGATATAGCGGCGGATATTCTCCCTGGCTTTTTTGCTGTTGGTTTTTAACATTGTTGTTCCTCCTCTGTTTCGATAGCTCTTTTCAGGTAATCGCATAATTCCTCGTATTGCTCCGCAAACATAGGAATTTGAATTTTTCGGCTGCCTACAATAATTTCAATCCCCGGCACGGTGTCCATCGTTTCGATTGCGTGGAATGTATCCGCTAGGACATAATCCAGGAAAGCCGCCACGCCTTGCCTTGTAAATGCGTAGCTAATTTCTAGTGGTTTCTTCATGTGGTAAATCCTCCTTGTTTAACAATGTTTTTGCTGTAATATAAATATAACAGTTATTTTGCTGTTGGTCAACAATTATTTTGCTGTTATTTTGCACAAATTAACATTGTTTTTGTTGTTTGTTTTTATGTGTCTTTATCCGTGGTTTTTGGCACATTGGCGGCGATCTGGTCCCGGTGGGGTGGGGTTCTGGGCATCCCCTGGGCGGCCGGGTGAAGCGTTTTACCGCCGAAAAAATAAAAAAGACCCCTAACAACAAAATAACTGTTGACAACAAAAACATTGTATGCTATATTAACCTCAGAACAAACAGAGGGGAGCAAACCAAAATGACAAAAACCGCAGGACAAATTGCAAGAGAGGCTTTGGACGCATCTGGTATCAGCCAGAAGCGGCTTGCCGAAAAGATGGGTCTTAAAACCCAGCAAGCAGTATTTAATCTGTTGAAAGCCAAGAACGGCATGAGAACAGATAACTTCGTTAAAATGATGAATCTGCTCGGCTACGATGTGGTAGTACGGAACAAGGTTACTGACGAGGAAGTGTTGGTAGCCTCCGAAGGGAGCGAGGCTGAATGAGATATGGGTATGTAAGAGTATCCACGAAAGGCCAGAACACAGCTCGCCAGGATGTATTGATGCGAGAGCTTGGAGTTGACCGAGTATTCGTTGATAAATGTTCAGGTAAGAACACAGATCGGCCGCAGTTCCATGAAATGATGGAAGTCTTGCGTGAGGGTGACACGGTTGTGGTAGAAAGCTACAGCCGTATGAGCCGCAGCACGAAAGACCTCCTAGAAACAGTTGAGAAGCTGAACAAAATGGGCGTCGGTTTCGTGAGCAAGAAAGAGAACATAGACACGACCACTGCGGCAGGGCGAATGTTTTTGACATTCATCGCTGGCATGAACCAGTTTGAGCGTGAGGTCATGCTGGAACGCCAGGCAGAGGGGATTGCGGCGATGCCGGTAGTGGACGGTAAGAAGGTGTCTGCGAAAACCGGGCGTGGATTTGGCAGACCGAAAGTGGAGGTAACGCCGGAACTGTTGCCTGGTGAAACAGTGGTGCAGGCGTGTGATCGGTTGGGTATCAGCCGGAGGACATGGTATCGTTTAATGGAGGCGTAAATGGAAAAGATTGAAAAAGTAATCGCTGGTCTGGAATGTTGCCAGAGTGAAAATATGTCGTGTGCGGATAACTGCCCGTATTTTAAGGGTAAGTATGAGCTGGACGGCTGTATGGATGATCTGATGGCGGAGGCGCTGGAGGTACTGAAAGAAATAAGCCGCCGGGCTTAAACGGAGAAAGGCGTGTAATGTGAGTAGGCGAAAATATGTGGCTGGTTACACGGAAGCGATTACCTGTTTTGTGTGGCTGGTGTTTGGAATACCGTTGTTGCTGATAGTTACGATTAAGTGGCTATTGGGGGTTAAAAAATAATATACAGAGCGCCAAAGTTAAAGAGCGCCGTTGCTAAGTTGAAAGGCTTAGTAGCGGCGCTCATTTTTATTGCATTGGAGTGATAGATTTTGGATATTAAGGAAAAAATCAAACGAGCGATAGAGGTTAAGGGAGCAGATTACGAAAAACTGCGTGACCTGTTCGATATGGTGCGCATCTGCGAGGATGCACAGGAGCGGCGAAAGTGGCTGCTGTATGTGCGGCAGAAAGCTCGTGAGGTACGGAGCGAGCAGGTGTATGAACTGATCCGACAGACGTATGTACAGGGTGCCAGAGACGGTAATTTTGATGATTATTGCATCGCCCTGGAATGGAATCGCAGCCCGGAGAAGCGTTTTTATCTGCCTCGCCGTTCGGTGTTGAAAATCTTGGTCGATGATCTGCAAGACCTGTTCGATGGCAAGCTGGATTTCCTCGGAGTATCGCTGCCGCCTCGTGTTGGAAAGAGTACGCTGTGCATATTTTTTATGACCTTTGTAATGGGCCACCGCCCGGATGTTGCAAGCGTAATGAGCGGTCACAGTGATAAGCTGACGGACGGATTTTACCGAGAATTGCTGAGTATTATCACGGATGATACGCAGTACGCATGGCACGAGATATTTTACGATGTAAAACTGGTAGATAACAGTGCGAAAAACGAAACGATTGACCTAGAACGAAAGAAGCGCTTCCCTACCATGACCTGCCGATCGATTTCTGGTACGCTGACTGGTGCTGTCGAAATTGGCACCGGCGGCATCCTGTACTGTGACGACTTGATTGAGGACTTGGAAGAAAGTTTGAACCCGGTTCGTTTGCAGAATAAGTACGATGCGTATTTGAACCAGTTGAAAGACCGTAAGAAGCTGGGAGCATTGGAGCTGATGGTCGGAACGCGATGGAATGTGGCGGACCCGCTGGGCAGAATTGAGGAACAGTATCGTGGAAATGAGAGGTATCGTTTTCGCGTGATTCCGGCGCTGAATGAGGCTGGCGAAAGTAATTTTAACTACCTGTATGGGCTTGGCTTCGATACTGATTATTACCGTGATATGAAAGCGAGTATCGATGATGCGACCTGGATGGCGAAATACCAAGGAAATCCGTACATCCGAGAGGGTCTGCTGTTCCCTGCCGCTGAACTTCAATACTACAATGGTGTGCTGCCGGATGGTGAACCGGATCGGATCGCCTTTGTAACGGATACGGCGTGGGGTGGCGGCGATAGTCTGAGTATGCCGATAGCGTATGAGTACGGCGGAGATATATACCTGCCTGATGTGGTGTTTAACAGCGGCGATAAAACCGTTACTCGCCCCATCGTGATTGGAAAACTGAAAACGCACAGGCCGCACATGGGGCGCTGGGAGAGTAATAACGGCGGCGATGAATACGGTGGCATCGTAGATGAAAAGCTCCGTGAAGAAGGTATCAGAATTAACATGAGTTATAAGCGAGCGCCTACGAACCAGAGCAAACTGAGCCGGATTATCCAGTACGCGCCGGATATTAAGCGGATATATTTCTTGGATGAAAAGCACAGAACCCCGGAATATGAGAAATTCATGCGAGAACTCACGCTATTTACTGTGAGCGGTAAAAATCTCCATGATGATGCCCCGGATAGTCTGGCGATGCTGATTGATTTTTTGAGTAACGGCGTAAAACTCGCCACTGTGGCGAAAAGGCCGTTTTAATTTGTGGCGAAAGTTGCTGTTAGTCAACAGAAGGTATTGACAGGTTGCTGTTTATCAACTAAAATGGTATGCGAAAAGGTAGGTGGTTGCTATGAGCTATGGTCGCCGTGTAATTTACTCTGATGCGGCAAAAATCACACCTGAAAACGTGGCTGATGAAGTCCGCAAGGCTTTTCTGGTTCATTCGACCAACCAGGCCGAAATTAAGAAGCTGTACGAAGTGTACCGCGGAAAAACCGACATCCTGAAAAAGATTAAGGAAGTTCGGGAAACTATCAACCATAAAATCAACGAAAACAGAGCATACGAAATCGTAAATTTCTATAATGGCTACCTGTTCGGCGAGCCGATCCAGTATGTCCGCCGAGAGGATTCCAAGAGGAACGCTCCCGATGATACTATTGCATCGGATATTAACGCACTCAACGGCTTTGCTGCTTGTGCCGGTAAAGCCGCTTGCGATAAGAAGTTGGGCGAATGGATGTTCATTGCTGGTGTGGGTTATCGTATGACCCTCGCTAATGATGCGTGGGTAAAGGATAGCGACGAATCGCCGTTTGTCATGTATGCCCTGTCCCCGGAGCGAACGTTCGTTATCCACAGCACCGGCGTAGATGAAAAAGAACTGGCTGGCGTTTATGTTGTAGAACGCTCCAATAACGAAAAGGTTTTTGCTGTATATACCAGCGAGAATTACTTTGAGTTCACTGAGTTTGGGCCGGTTACTGTAAAGCCGAACACGCTGGGGATGATTCCGATTGTCGAATATCCCATTGAAACATCCCGGCTCGGTATCTTTGAGGTCGTTCTGGATCAGTTGAACGCCCTGAACGAGCTGCAAAGCAATCGCATGGATGATATTGTGCAGTTCGTGAATAGTTTCCTTGCCGTTCTGGGTGCAGAACTGGACGAAGCGACATACAAGCGGCTGGAAGAATGGAAAACGCTGTGTCTGCCGGAAGGTTCGGATGCGAAGTATCTTTCTGCTAATATGAGTCAGTCGGATGTGCAGACATTGAAGAATGATATTCTCGATGCCATTATGACCATCACCGGCATTCCGAACAGAAACGGCGGTTCCAGCACCAGCGATAACGGCGTTGCGGTACAGCTCCGCGATGGCTGGCAGGATGCAGAAGCGAGAGCCAAGGGCGTTGAAACCATGTTCAAAGAAGCGGAAACTAAGACGCTGAAACTGGTTCTGCGTATTCTCCGTGATACGACCGGCACGAGCTTGAAGCTCGCTGATATTGAGCCGCACTTTACTCGCCGCAATTATGAGAATATTGCGAGCAAGTCCCAAGTGCTTATCTCCATGCTGAACAATCCGAATATTCATCCTGAGTTGGCGTTTGCGTACTGCGGTATGTTTGTCGATCCTGAGAGTGCATATTTGCAGAGCATGGCATGGAAGGAAGAACAACAGAAGAAGGAGGCGGAGCGCATTGCTGATTCTGGAAGAAGTGCGCTGTCCGAGGATGCTCCCGGATGGGACGAGGTGCGGTCGGAAACTGGCCAATCTGAGCGGACAGGCGCAGATTAAGTGTCCCAAGTGCAAAGCACTGGTCGAAGTGGATACGGAGACCAGGAAAATAAGTGTAAAAACAGAGCGCCGAAATTAAGAGCGCCAGTAACCGAGGAATACTCGGATACTGGCGTTTTTTATTTTACGACAGAGAAGTCGAAAATCGCAAAAAACAGGCAGAGAAGCCTTAAATCGCAAGCAGATAGACAGAGAAGTCTTTAATCGCAAAGGAGAATTTTTATGAAATTCAACATCGAGAACTACGATACCATGACCCCCGAAGAAAAGGTTGCCGCTCTGGAAGCTAACTATCCCGATGTGGCTCAGTACAAGGCCGCCGCCGACAAGGCTGCATCCGAAGCCGCCGCATTCAAAAAGCAGCTTCGAGAGCGTATGTCTGAGGACGAAGCCAAGGCCGCCGCCGCCGCCGAGGAAAGGGCAGCATTGCTGGCACGAGCCGAGAAAGCCGAGTACGCATTGGCTGTCAATGGCTATGCGAAATCCTACCTGGCTATGGGCTATGATGAAAAGCTGGCTCAGTCCACTGCGGAAGCACTGGCGAAGGGCGATATGGCTACCGTGTTCGCAAATCAGAAAGCACACGCAGATGCACGGGAAAAGGCGCTGCGAGCAGAACTTCTGAAACAGACTCCTCCGCCCCCTGCTGGCGGCGATCCCTCTGGTATGAAGAAAGAGGATTTCGCAAAGTTGAGCCTGGCCGAGAAGCAGAAGTTCGCCACGGAGAATCCCGAGCAGTATGCGGCATTTTACAAATAAGGAGGATTTAATCCATGGCACACACTGTTTATGAAAATTTTGTACTGGCTAACACCGTTGAAGATCAGTACAACTCCCACCTGGACCTGATGCGTTTTTGCACCATTGACAACGCCCTGGTTGGCGTTCCCGGCATGAAGAAGAAGATTCATGTCTACAGTGCTACCGATGGCACCGAGAAGCTGGCGATGGGCGAGGGTAACACCAAGGACATCACTGTTGGCTATGCCGAAAAGGAATACGAGATTCTGATGGCTCAGACCCGTTTCCCCTACTTCGATGAGGAAGAAATGACCGATCCCCTGGTCGTTGATACTGGTATGCGTCATGCTGGTGTTGACCTGTTCAACCACGTCAACGCTGACATCTTCGCCGAGTTTAACAAGGCTACTCTGGCTCACACTGCCAGCGCTCCCGATTTCGCCTGCTTCGTGGATGCTGCCGCTCTGCTGAACGTGGAGAACCTGGAGGGCATCGAGCTGTTTGCTTTCGTTGCTCCTGCCGATATGGCAAAGGTTCGCAAGGCGCTGAAGGACGACCTGAAGTATGTTGAGGCTTTCGCTCGCCAGGGTTATGTCGGCACCGTCGCTGGCTGGAACCTGTACACCAAGAAGGATGCCGTTGCTGGCACTATCGTTGGTGGCACCAAGGAAGCCGTTACCCTGTTCAACAAGCGCGGCGTAGAAATTGAGCAGGAGCGCGATGCCGACCATCGTAAGAACCTGATTTTCTCCCGCAAGTATTATCTGGCTGCCCTGACCGACGCCACCAAGGCTGTCAAGATCACCATCGGCGGCTAATTCTGAGAGGAGGTAAGCCCTATGGATAATACAGAAAAACTGAATCGTCTTGCGGCGCTTATCTCTCCTGACACTGCAAGTGACGACCTTCTGGTTTCCCTCCTAGAGCAGTCCGAGGGGATTGTGCTGAATAGGCGCTATCCCTTCGGCGCTCCCGAGGGGGCTACTGTAGAGGCGAGATACGAGCATATCCAGTTACAGATTGCCGTGGAGTTGTTTTCTAAGATGGGTGCGGAGGGTCAAACAGCGCACAGCGAGAACGGTATCAGCCGAAGCTATGAGTCTGCTGACGTAAGCCCTTCCCTGCTTCGCAGAATCGTACCCCGAGTAGGGAGTGTGATGTGATGCGGAACCTAAACAGAAATAAACGCGACATCTACTATGCGTTGCAAACTGGAAGTACCGATAACGTGGACGAGTACGGAAACGAGACCGGCGAAAGTACACCGACTTACGGAGAAGCAGTTGCGCTAAGGATCAATGTTTCCGCAGCCACAGGCGAGGAAGCTGTCCAGGCGTTTGGTAGTTTTACCGGCTACAGTAGAACAATGTGTGTGGCAGGTAGCGAATGCCCCATTGTTGAGGGCAGCGTTGTTTGGTTTGGGGTTGCCCCATCTGAGCCTTATAACTACATTGTCGTCCGCAAGGCGGATAGCAAAAACGGACTGCTGTACGCATTGCAGGAAGTGACGGTTACATGAAAATTGTAATCAATCCGTTCGATAAGAAATCCATCGATAGGGCGTTAAAGCAGTTGAAACGGTACGAAAAGGATTTCGCAAGGAAAGAAACTGAGTTTATTCGGAGGCTTGTAGAAATCGGCGTATCTGTTGCTACTGTTGGATTTGCCACAGCGGATTACGATGGCGTCAACGATGTGCTGATTACGGATACGCAGTTAGGCACACGCGCCGCTGTGATTGCCTATGGTGAAACGGTAGGTTTTATCGAGTTTGGTACAGGCGTGACAAACCCAGAATGGGATAACTCTGGTATGGAGTACACGCCTCCGGCACACGGCACCTATGGTAAGGGTCGAGGCAAGAATCCCCACGGCTGGTATTTCAAGCAGAGCGATGGTGGCGCGGCTCGACATACATATGGTAATCCGCCTGCCGAGGCTATGCTAACCGCCAGGGACAGGATGATTGAAAGCGTAGTGCAGGTGGCAAAGGAGGTATGGAAATGATCGATTTTTGTAACGAAATATTTTCTGCCGTTGCTGCCACCGTCCGCAAGGAGCATCCTGGCACAACCGTAATGGGCGAGTACACGCGTACTCCATCCAAGTTCCCGTGCGTTACGATCGATGAAATTGAGAACGTAACCGAAGAAGAACTGGTTGACTCCTCGGATGTGGAAAACTATTCCGGGGTTACTTATCGGCTACAAACGTTTTCTAATCGTACAGGAAAAAAGAAAGCCGAAGCAAGAGAAATTTTTGCAACGGCAGATAAAGTGATGCTGGGACTTGGTTTCCGGCGAGTCACTTATACTACTACCCCGGAAATTTACGATTCCACTATTTACTCCATTCAGGCGACATACAGAGCTGTTATCGACGTGAATGGGGTTATTTACAAACGAAAATAGGAGGCATATTTATGGCACTTACTTCTTATGGCACTAAGTTGACCATTGGCACTAAGGATTACTCCATCAAGGATTTCCCGTCCATTCTCGGCCAGCGTAGTTCTTTGGAGACCACCACTCTGAGTGACGATGCGCAGACCTTCGTTCCCGGCATTCGTCAGCAGGACGACAGTTTCCCCTTTCTGACGAACTACGATCCCACCGTGTATGCGGAACTCAATGCACTTACTGGCGAGCAGGAGTGTAAGCTGACCTTTGGCGATGGCTCCGGCTACTCCTGGAACGGCGCTGTGTCCGTCAGCATCAATGAGGGCGATGTTGATTCCGTCCTCGAAATGACGATTTCCGTCACTCCCATGTCTGTCCCTGTCTGGGCAAAGGGTACTACCTAATCACAGAGAAATAAAGGGCGGTCCCTGACCGCCCTAATTTCAAATAAAAATCAAATGAATGGAGAGTAACAATATGGCTACCAAGATTACCGTAACTTATAAGAACGAAGATTACGTTCTGGAGTTTTCCAGAGCCACCGCACAGCAGCTTGAGGAGCAGGGCTTCGTGCTGGATCAGGTCGGCGACAAGCCCGCAAAAATGATCCCCATGCTGGTTTACCACGCATTCCTGAAAAACAACCGCGGCATCAAGCGCAACCTGGTTGACGAGATTTACAAGAATCTCACCAAGAAGGTCGGCAGAGACGGTGAGGAAGGTTTCGTGCAGATTCTGTGTGAAATGTACGCAGAAACCGTAAACACTCTGATGGATGAAGAACCCATCGACGAGGGAAACGTGGCGGTCTGGAAGGCAACGAAGGGCTAACCTCCCAGAGCTATTTTGAAATATTCAAGCAACTCTGCCCCTACTATATGTCTATTGGCATGACATACGACGAGTTTTATAACCAAGATGTATGCATGGTACAGGCGTATCGTAAGGCGGCAGAGTTGCGAGATAAACGGCAAAATCAAGAATTGTGGTTGCAGGGAATGTACGTCTACGAAGCCCTTTGTGACGCAAGCCCATTGTTCCGATTCTCGATGAAAAAGGGTACTGTAAAGCCTGAGCCGTATGCTAAAGAACCGTATCCTATTACCGCCGCAGAAATCCGCGAGCGGCAGGAGCGTGAAGCTCGGAAGAAGGAGGAACGGTTGAAAGCAGAGTTCGCACTGTTTGCAGAGCGGATGCGAAAGAAGATGCCCCAAGAGGCACACCCTGTCGAGAGGGGTGATGTAAATGCCAACGACGATTGATTCTCTGCAAATCCAAATTGAAAGTAGTTCCGCCAGCGCTGGAAAGAGCATTATAGAACTCGGTGATGCGTTGGGTGAACTCAAAAAGAATGGCTCGTTTACTACGGCCATAAATAATCTGAACAAACTTCGTGATTCGTTGCGGCTGTTCAATAACATCCCTTCAAACGCCAGTAAGATTTTGAGTCTTTCCAATTCGCTTGAAAGCCTCAAAACCGTAGGTTCTGTTTCCGGCATTGGAAACAGCTTATCTAAACTGGCGGGGTCGCTGAAATCGCTGAACGGCATCACTGTTGATAAGGGTAAGATTGACAGCATTGCCGACGCACTTGGCTCGTTAAGTGCAGTAAAAGCCGGTGGCATCAACACGATGATGAACGGCTTGCTGAAAATCAGCAAAGTTACCGAAGATTTGCACGATGGGAAAATCAATGCGTTCGCTGAACGTATTGAAAAGCTGACCGATGCACTGGGACCGCTGTCCTCTAAAATGACCACCATCCAGGCTGGCCTAAAGGGTATAAATTCCTCCGCTCGTAGCGCTGGTAGCGGCGTTAAGGAAATGAGCGGCGAACTGGATTCGGCATCTGTGAATCTGTCCAGCTTCATTTACATCGTTCAAGAGGCTGTGCAGTGGCTACAGCAGGCCATTCAGAAGTTCGCTGAATTTACGCAGGCTGCTGTCGAATGGGACGGCATCGCTGCTCGATTCGGCAGAACCTTTGGAGATCAGGCCGAGGATGTGTACGGTTGGATTCAGCAACTAAACAAGGAAATGGGCATCAACGTTCAGCAGTTCATGCAGTACAGTTCCCTGTATTCGCAGATGTTGACCGGCTTCGGTGTTGCTACCGAAGATGCCAGAAACATGGCTGTTGGTTATACAGAGCTGACCTATGATATTTGGGCTGCTGCCAACGACAGATATAAGACCTTTGAGGAGGCGGCGGATGCTGTTGCTTCTGCTATTGCTGGCGAAGTAGAGCCTATCCGTAGAGCAGGCTTTACGATTGTCGAATCCACACTGGCGGAAACCGCTGCGTATCATGGTCTGGATATCAGCCTTGCCAACGCAACCGAGGCGCAAAAATCTTATCTGCGATATCTGACCCTGGTTGACCAGGCACACTCTACCGGCACGATCGGTGTGTATGCAAAGGAATTGAACACTGCCGAAGGTATGGTGAGAACATTCTCTCAACAGCTAAAGTCCTTGGTACAGGCGTTTGGTTCTCTATTCCTACCGATTTTGGTAAGAGTCATGCCGTATCTGCAAGCCTTTGTAAGTCTGCTTGAGGATGGTGTCCATTGGATTGCCGGTCTGTTCGGTATTGAAATTCAAAAGGTAGATTTCTCTGGTTATGAAACCGGCGCAGGTGCGATTGATAGCGTTGGAGAATCGGCGAATAATGCAACTGGTTCGCTGAACGATGCAACGAAGGCTGCGAAGGAACTCAAAAATGCCACGCTCGGCATCGACGAACTGAATGTTATCAGTCCTCCTAGCGCGGCCGGTTCCGGCGGTGCTGGTGCTGGGGGTGCTGGTGCAGGCGGCAGCGGCTTCGAGGGAATGGACATTGATTCTCTATGGGATAAAACCATTTTTGATGATATCCAGAGTGACGTTGACGCCATCAAGGAAAAATTGCGAGGCTGGATGCCTGTAATTGCTGCGATTGCCGCCGGTTTCGCTGGTCTACGGTTGGCAAAACTCATTATCGACATTGATGAGGTCGCCAAAAAGCTAAAGGGGATTTTCACCCTTACTGCCGCTACTGGTGCGGCTGGCCCTGCGGCTGCTGGATTCCTAGCAAGTATCAAACAATTCTTCGCCGCCGCCAAGCAGATGGAACCAGAGGTCGGATGGCTTGCGGCTCTGTTCCCGAAGCTGAGTGGTTTCCTGGCTGGCTTGCCCGGAATGTTAAGCACCGCCGCAACGGCACTGTCTGCGGCTGCACCTTACATTGCAATCGCCGCCGCGGTGGTTGGCGGTATCGTGTTAGCTTTCGTCGATTACGATTTTACAGAGGTCGGCTATACGATTGGCAAGAAGGTCGGCGAAGCAATCCGAAAGTTCGGCGGCTGGGTTGCAAATGTCGGCAAGGCTGTTTGGGAAGGTATCAAGATTGGCTTTAACTGGCTGAAAGATGCGCTCGAAATCGACGACATCTGGGATGTTATGGCGGTTCTGTTCATCCCCGGCGAATGGTTCAGACGGCTATCGCCCGAGATTACTGAACTGTTTAATAAAATCAGCGGTTGGGTCAACGAGAAAATTGAAAATCTTAAAGGGAATATCAACGAGTTCTTTGGCGGATTTTTCGACGGTCTGTTTGATGGCCTTGGCATTGATATGTCGTGGGCAGAGAAAATTGCGGATTTCTTCGACATTGAATATCTCGATATCGTTGAGGCGGTCGTGAACCCCCAGTCTATCGGAAAGAAAATTATCTCTGGCATCGTTTCTGGCATGGGAACCAACAGCGTCAAGGATAAGTTGTCGTCCGTGTGGACTACGGCTAAGACCTGGTGGGATACAAAGAAACCCGCCCTTAAATCTTACACCCCTAGCATCGGTTCGATCTACGAAAAGGTGAAGGAGCGTTGGGATAACGCAAGAGAATGGTGGAATAACAAAAAATCTTCCATGAAAACCTACACCCCGTCTATTGGCTCTATCTACGAGAAGGTGTCCGAACGGTGGAAGAACGCCCGTGACTGGTGGAATAACAAGAAAGGCTCGTTCAAGACCTACACCCCTTCTATCGGTAGCTTCGTTGATAAAGTTAAGAGCGCATGGAACACAGCGAAGAACTGGTGGAATAAAAACGTGGGCGGTCTCTCTACGAAGCTGAATATCAGCGTTCCGAAGATCACCGTAAACTGGGGCGAAGTTACCGCACTCGGAAAAACATTCAGATACCCCAAGAGTTTTAGCTTGAAATTCGCAGCAGAAGGCGGCGTGTTCGGCCAAGGCTCTTTGGTGTGGGCTGGCGAAAGAGGCCCCGAAGTTCTCGCAAACGCTGGCGGTGGCAGAACTGGTGTTATGAACATCCAGCAGATGCAGGAAGCCGTGTACGAAGGTGTCTACTCCGCCGTTGTAGCCGCAATGGGTGCAACCAGAGGAGAAGGCGGTAGTCAGGCGGTCAATGTGTATCTGGATGGTCGCCAGATCACGAGCGCCGTTGAACAGCGGCAGCGTGAGCGCGGCGCATCCCTTATGGGACGTGAAGTATACGCATAACGAATTAGAGCGCCATAGAGCGCCATTATTTTAGGAGGTGAGTGAATGGCTTTGGTATCTATTGGCGGCTACGATTTCCCCATGCCGTCCAGTTATGAGGCTATTACATCCACCATCGTGGATTCTGGCCGTAACGTAAACGGCAGAGTTGTCGGCGCTGTTGTAAGACAGGATGTTGCGAAAGTAACGATGTCGTGGAAGTTTATTACGGCACAGCAGTGGGCAAACATTCTGAGTTTGTTTAATAATAGCTTCTACAACGAAGTGCGGTTCTTTAACCAGGCGACAAACGGCTACACTACCCGGACAATGTATGTTGGCGACCGGCAGGCTAACATTTTTCGGCTAGACCCTCGATCCGGCGAAGTCGTAGGCTACACGAACGCCTCGCTGGCTCTTGTGGAGGTGTAAGCCATGATCCTCGTATCCGATGCGTGGAAAAACGTACAGCCTAGATTTATCCTACCGGAGAGCTTTCTGGAGGTTTCCTGCTTCGTGACGGAATCGGGATTACAAGAAACGGCTGTAGCAAGCGGCACGAACGAGTCGGTTATCTCCAATGTCGGTAGTATTACCGGCAACGAAGATACGCAGACTTCGACTAAATACGCCACTTTGGAACATAACCTGTGGGCGCTGGATGGCACGGCGAACATTCTTCCTCCAGAGGGTCCATACACAAACGCAGGATATGTCAGCGATGTGGCTCAGATTGGTAGTGTAACGTTGACTCTCCCGGAGGTTCATACCGAAGCGATTGGCGGTGTAACAATTACATGGAGTAGCGAGTTCGACGAATACCCTGCTGTGTTTACTGTTACCGCAAAAAACGGCGATACTGTTGTAGCGGAAACAACGGTAACGGATAACGCAAGCAACAAATCGTTTGTGTATATGGAGATTTCGGATTACGACAGCGTAACTGTAACCGTTCATAACTGGTGCGTACCCGATCATCGTAGCCGTATTGACTCCGTGAAGTTGGGTCTGGATTTGACTTTCGAGAAAAAGGACATTCTCAGCTATACCCACGAGCAGCAGGGCAACATTTTTAGCGGTGAGCTACCGAAAAATTCTATCGAGTTTTCCGTTGACAACATCGACCACCGCTGGAACCCGAACAATCCGGGAGGCTTGGAACAGTACCTCACCGAACGGCAGAAGGTTACTGCGCGTTACGGCTTGGATGTTGACGGAACAATCGAGTGGATTAAAGCGGGTACGTTCTATCTGTCCGAGTGGCGGACTCCCTCTAATGGTATCGCAGCCACATTTGTGGCACGAGATGTGTTGGAGTTTATGATGAACGAAACATACGCCGGTGTTCGGACTGGTACGTTGCTTGAAATTGCGGAGGATGCTATCGCGCAGGCGGGTCTACCTTACGGAACGGAAGTAGAACTCAATCCCTCTTTGGGGCTTTATGAGGGTACTTTGCCGGAAAAATGCACCATTGCGGAAGCGTTGCAGATGTGCGCAAACGCATCGCTGAATGTGGTTTACCAACGACGGGATGGCACTTTGGTGATTGGCCCGTTGGGAGAGGATGGTCTTAGCGATTACGTTGTCCCGTTGGCTATGTCTTACTCCTACCCGGAGATTGAGTTGACAAAGCGGCTGAAAAGCGTTGAAGTGACTTACGGATCGAAGAATGTATCCTACAATCTGGCGGTAGCCAACTCCGGCGAAACTCAGACCATTAACAATGTGCTAATTTCGACGGAAGCGCAGGCGCAGAGTGTCGCAGAGTGGGTTAAAAGCGGTCTGATAAAGCGACAGGTCGTAAGCGGAGAGTTCCGAGCTGATCCGCGGCTCGATTTGTTCGACCTGGTAACAGTAGAAAGTAAATTTGGCAGTCTCTCCCCCGTGGTTATTACCGACATTAAATACACCTTTAGCGGTGCGTTTATGGGTAGTTACACTGGTCGTGTGATTGCATAAGGAGGTGTGGAAATGAGACTGGTAACTGACAGAGAGCAAGCGAATGTTGACCGCCTAAAAGCGCTAAAAGCGAAGGGATGGGCTAACATGACGGACTCTGAAAAAGCTGAATGGTCTGGCAATCCACACCTCTTTCCTGTAGCTAACTTGATGCCGCATGGCCCCAATTATCCCGCTGGCGTGGAAATCACCTACCGGGGAGATTCTATTGTGGCAACGGCGGTATGGGACGGCGTGTATGTGTACGCAACATCCATAATCGGCAGCGCCTCGGATTTTGCCGGGAAAACTATAACGCTATCCGTAGAGAGCATTGCGGCGACCGGGGGCGGTACACCTCAGTTGGTGCTGTACTGGTATGACGAGAACGGCGCTGAGTATGCCGGTGGTCCCATGAATGGGGCGGGCAGTTTGACCGTCACTCTCGGCGAAAATGCCAACAATCGAGCATATCTAGCGGTGTATATTTATGCCTCCACCGATACAGCCGTGAACGCTGGCGCTATTGTCCGATACAACAAGGTAATGTTGGAGTTTGGCGAAACGGCTCACGAGTATGTGCCGTATTTCGAGATAATCCCTACTTCGGCAACAAAGGGCGGCTATAACTGTTCTGATCTTAACAGAGTTGAACGAGCTGTTGCCGAGATTTCCGACTTGTACAGTTTAGGGCTGACAACGAAAACGGACTGGACGATGTGGGATATGCCGACGCAGAGCGATTTGGAGCGCTATATATCAAACATTGAGACTATCCGAGGGTATTGGCTTCCTGACACGATCATCCCCGATAGTATGGCGAAGCTCACCTATGTGGGCGCAAACAACATTGAGAAAGTATTGAGCGAGGCGTTGAGCGACCTGGATATGGTATATCGTTCCGGCGATCTGCTCAGTGGGGAGGTAACATAATGAGGTTTAAGGACAGAAAGGCGTCCAGGCCGAACAGATATAAAGCAACGCCAGAGGAAGGCAGCCCTTTCTATGTGGTGCTTGAACGGGCGGATGAACCTACCGAGGAAGGAACTCCACTTAATGCGGCAGTATTGAACGCAATGGCAAGCGTATCCAGCCTATCTCCCGCCATGATGGATGATGGGAGCAACGCAACAGGATTGGATAACAGCATTGACGAGGAAGGGTATGATACCGGCTCTGCCGTTCATGCTGTTCTCTACACCAAACAGGTGTTGACCGAAAAGCAACAGGCTCAGGCAAGAGAGAACATCGGTATTACGGGATCGTCTGGCGGCAGCGGAATCCATATCGGCACAGAAGCACCCACGGATGATAATGTGACGGTATGGATTGACACCGATGAAGGAGCCGAAGAAACTCCCACCGGCAAGGACGGCGTAGGTATTACAAACATTACTATTACGGAGGTATAAACCATGGCGGATAAAAACTACAAACTCAATTTCGAACTGAGCGATGGCACAACCAAGAGTGTGGAGTTTACCGCTCCCCAAGGCCCCAAGGGTGACCCCGGTAACAAGGGCGATACTGGCGTAGGAATTACAGGAGTAACGATCACGGAGGTGTAAGAGATGGCAGATAAAAAATATCGGCTAGATTTTGCATTAAGTAATGGAAAAACAGAAAGTGTGGAGTTCACCGCACCTCAAGGCGCTGCTGGTAAAGATGGCGTTGTGGATGTAACTGGCGCAACTGTTGGGCAGACCATCCGTGTTACGGCTGTGGACGGAACAGGCAGACCTACTGCATGGGAAGCGGTAGACTATCAGCCTAGAACCCACTATGCACTACCCAAAAAAGTGTTGGTTGAAAATGCAACCCCCAGTTCCATGAATGTTTCGTGGATCAGCTACAACATCGTTCGGGACTATCCTACTGTAACTGTGGTGTTCGATGGGACTACCTATGTTTGCCCTGTCACATTCGTAAAGGATATTACTGTGAATGGCGATGAAAGCTATTTCTACATCGGCAACTATAATAATCTTGCCCCCGAATATCCCTTTGGCATCTTTGGCTATATCGGAAATGACTTTGCCTCGATTAGTCCCAATAGC
>JAZKXW010000050.1:0-119134 GCA_045611825.1 Faecousia sp. | reverse complement strand
AAAGGTCAAGCACAGGGCGGTAAGGATCCTTCTCATTTTCATGGTATTCCCTCCGTTGGTAATGATGGGTTCATTATAGGATTCTTGTTAGAAATTGTCAAGATTTACCCGCGCCATGACACCCCGTTGGGGTGTTTCGGGCGATCAATGATCGCCCCTACAGGGACTGGCTTCGCAATGACGCAATTTTTCACATGCTACAAGTACACATTATTTTTTGCTTGGTGCAACAGCTTGGCGGTGTAATTTTTCCTTGACGAAATATTGCAATATGGTATGATATGGACATAGATTCTTCATAAAGGATGGTTATAATCCCTTTATACGCACAAGGAGGTATGGATATGGAAAATATAGATCCCCAGCCCACAGAGGAACAGACTTCTCCTCTTCCTGTACAAGAACAGACGCAAGATGAACCGATACCTGCAGAAACAGAAACGCCTGCGCAGACCGGTACAGAAGTTCCGGCAGACGGAAACGCGCCGGTCGATGCTGCACCAGTAGCCAGCGAACCTGTTAAAGCCAAAAAGGTGCGTTCCAAGTTTTGGTCCGGAGTGTTCCGTGTTGGTTTGCCCGTTTTGATTTCTTCCGTCATCATCGTGCTTTTCTGCACACTTACTGCCGTCGTTTTGATTCTGCATTTTAACACTAAGCTCACGCTTGTCACCTCTGCTGCCAATCAGCGGATCGATGTTCTGCAGAACATGCTGGAAAACCCCGGCATTAATAGCGAGCACTTCATTGTGGGAGACCTTTCCCCTGCTCCCGAAAACGCCCTGACTCCTGCGCAGGTCTATGCTGCTAATGTAAACGCAACTGTTGCTGTTAAAACCACAAGCGGTACCGGCTCCGGTTTCTTTGTCCGCAAGGACGGCTATGTAGTAACCAACTACCATGTAGTTGAAAAAGGCGGCACAATCACGGTTGTAACCCAAGACGGTATCAGTCACGAAGCCAAAATCCAAGGCTACGACAGAATGAACGATGTTGCCGTGTTAAAGATCGCAGGTAACGACTTCCCCTGTGTCACTTTTGGCAGCAGTACCTTGACCCATGTAGGCGATCAGGTGATCGCTGTTGGCAATCCTCTCGGAGAACTGACCTCCACACTGACTGTGGGTTATATCAGCGCAAAAGACCGTGTTGTTTCCAGTGATGGTACTGCCATGAATCTGCTGCAGACAGATGCCGCCATCAACTCCGGCAACTCCGGCGGTGCTCTGTTCAACGTCTACGGTCAAGTCATCGGCATCACCAAGTCCAAGTATTCCGGCACTTCCTCCTCCGGTGCTTCCATTGAGGGCATTGGCTTTGCCATCCCCATTGATGATGTTTTAGGCATTATCGAAGATCTGTATCAGTACGGTTATGTCACCGGCGGTTATTTAGGTGTCAGCGTCCGGGATGTGGAAGCGGCTGTAATTGAAAACTACGGTCTCCACGCCGGTGCTTATGTTGTCAGCACCGTTCCCGGTGTCAGCGCTGACAGAGCAGGTATCCAGCCAAAGGATATCATTATTAATATCGGCGGTTATGATGTTAACTCCATCTCCGCTCTGACAAGAGTCCTGCGTAACTTCAAGGCCGGTGACACCACAACCATCACCGTTTACCGCCACGGTGCAGAAGTCGTTCTTTCCATTACTATGGATGAAAAGCCTGCGGACCTGCGATAATTTTTCTTATAAGATTTGCAAAGATTCCCGAAAAAGCATTGACGAAGGAAATTTTTGTGATAAAATAGAAGAAAAAAATGAAAGGAGGTCTGTAAGGATTATGCTGAAGAAACTCTTCCCCTTCTCCTTTGAGCAGGCTGCTGTTCTGAAGACCAAGCTGCCTTTCCAGTTCACCTGCAAGGAAGAAACAGCTAACATGCTGGTTTGCGTGCTGACTTACCTGCTGGTGTTTTTGGTTGCCGATTTGATTTTGGGCATTATCGGCTTCATCTTTGCTCTGATCCCTCTGCTGGGCATTATTTTGTGCTGGCTGCTGGGCATCATTGGCGGCATCCTTTCCCTGTACTGCATTGTCGCTATTGTGGTACATCTGCTGCTGTACTTCAACGTCATCAAGGCTAACTAAGTAACATAAAAACGCTCTCCGTTGGAGAGCGTTTTTTATTATTGCCGTCTTGCCAAGGTATAGTCATCTCCCTGACGGTAATAAGGACAACGGCTTTTGGGGGCATTCAGCATGCGTGCAACCTCGTCCTCGTCAAGATCCATCATGCAGTAGTACTCTTCATACTCTTCGTCATAATCGTAATACCAGCAGGTATCACACTCTGTCCATGCCATAGGCTACCTCCGCATTACAGATTTGCCAAATAGTTTTCCACATCAAAGGGCTTGATCTTTTCATCCTTGCGCAGATACAGCGGATGATGGGGATGGCCCTTTTTACTGATTGCGCCGGCACAATACCAGCTTGCACCGTATTGCTGCCCGATGGCCACCATATCTTTAACGCACTCCGGAAGATAGGAACGCTTTTCAATGATCGTGCCCCATGCCGCCCACACAGCAGGATTCTTGGAAATGGACAGCACATACCGGAAGGCTTCCATGTTTTCCCTGTGCAACTGCAAATTGCACCGGTGCTCCATAGCATCCGGGTCTGTTGCCCGCTGGGCGTACACATTAAACATAATAAAGCTGTCAAAACCGTTGCCCAAAGCGATCCGCTCCACAGATTTCAGCGTGTTGTCCAAATCGTCCGGCTTGGCTGTTGAGGGGTTAATGCCAATACAGATCAAGGGATTGTTACCCCGGGTTCCCAATATGTATCGGTACTCGGAATAGAAATTGGGCGCATAAAGCCATTTTCCAATATCATATTCCGAGCTGGGTGTATTAGCCGCAGACAATGCGTCTGCAAAGGTTAGCAACTTCAGCTCCGCTGTTTCTCCTTTTGGTATATGCATCCTCAATCCTCCACCGGCGGAAACCAGCAGCTGTTGTCCGGATCATAAAAGTCACAGGATTCCCGGGGCCGTCCGGTCTGCTCCAGCCAGCCGGCAAAAGCCTTATCCAAAAACGGATACACCCCTACCATACCCGCCTGCAGCTGAACACCCCGTCCGTCGGTCATGTGCAGTTCAATGACAATATTTCCGCTGGTGTTATAGAGCTTCTGCGCGCAAATATCCCCATAGCGATAGGTATAGCTGCGTTTGCCAAAGGAAGTATAAACAAAGCTTTCCGCATTGTAAAAGACGCCAAAGGTCATATAGTAAACGACCAAGCCTACTCCAACGACCATCAAAATCGCACCAGACACGATCATAAGCCAACCGCCGGCAAATACCGCCGCAAGTCCCAGCACAAAAAGGATCAGACCTGCTGAGCCAAAGCGTTTATTCAAACGCACAGACAAACCGGATGTGTGCTGGACCTTTCCGCGAAAGATTTTGGTAAAGCTCTTATCAAACAAAAAGCAAATACCGAACACCAGCGCGCAAACAATTAAAACGGCTATCCATTCCATAACTTACTCCTAATTACGCCCACAGCACCAAATCTACAGGAATATCAAATTCCTCCGTATCCAGCTTGGGCAGCATTTGAAAATCATAGCACAAAGCCACGGTGGGATGTTCCGGCTCCTGCGCCAAAAACTTATCATAAAAGCCACCACCGTAGCCGATGCGGTGCCCCTGCGGATCAAAGGCAAGACCCGGCATCAGCACCAACGCAGTAGGATCCTCTGCCACAGGTCCGTCCGCAACCGGCTCCGGAATACCAAAATTGCTTTTCTCCATTTCAAAAAAATCCGTAACATAAAGAAACCGCATTTCGTCGCCGTAAACCTTGGGAACAGCCACCTGTTTTCCATCCTTCAGCGCCTGCTCCAAAATAGGAACGGTACGGACTTCCTGATTATAGGGCATATAGCCATATACTGTTTTGGCACTTTGATACTGCTCACATTCGCAGAATTGTGCCTTCAGCATGCGGCTTTTTTCCTCGATCTCCTCGTGCGTCATAGCGCGCTTACGATCCCGTATTTCTTTACGAAGGGCAGTTTTATCCATTTTCATCCTCCCTGACGGGTCTGCGGAACATACGAAACCACAACAGAATCGCCAACTGTCCGGGGATTCCCAGCAGGAAGATCTGCCACAGCTTGACCCACAGCGCCGCATCCACAAACACTAATACCGTTGTGAATATGCTTAGAAGTGAACCCCAAACGATACCGGAGATCAGCAGCTGATTCCAGCGAAAATCCTTCCACGCAGAGCGAAGGCTCAACAGCACAATACAGGTTGCAGGAAGCGCGTATACGAAAGCGATCCAGCTTCTGGGAATGTCCAGCAGTGAGAACATCACAAAGCAAAATACAGCCACGAACCAAACAAGAAGTGCAGACAGTCCTAATATGATCCGCTTGTCCGCCTTTCGCTTGAGCTTCTTTTCAACTGCCTTTTCCATCACACGAACCACACGACCGGTCTGTGCCGGTAATGCGTCGGGATCGACCAAAATATCATTGACGGTCACATCAAACAACTCTGCGATCTGCACCAGCGTCAGCACATCGGGCATAGACTCGCCCCGCTCCCACTTGGAGACCGCTTTGTCGGAATAGTTCAGTTTCTCCGCCAGCTGGGCCTGTGTCATGGCTGCCCGCTTGCGATAAGAAACGATATTGCGACCTATTTGCTTTTTCAGTTTCGAATCGTCCATCATAGTTCCTCCGCAACAATATAATGTTATTCTAACAGATTTTTGCGCTCTATGCAACAAAAAAGTCCTCCCGAAGATGCTCGGGAGGACTTTCGTTTCTCAATCTTCAGGAAACAGCTTTTCCTGACAATATTTGATAATCGAGCTGCGGGTAATAATGCCAATAAAGGCATCCTTATCATCCACCACCGGAACAAAGTTCTGAGAGCTTGCCCGCTGTACCAGATCGTGCATATTCTCTGTGACCTTGACGGGTATGTAGTCCTTTCGCCGGGTGATCTCCATGATCCGACGAGCTTCCGCCTGCCGCATATCCATATAACACAGGTTCTTCAACGCCCAGAGAATGTCACCCTCTGTGAGTGTGCCGCGGTATTCGCCCCGTTTGTTAAGGATCGGGAGGGCTGCATAACCGGAGGATTCCATGCGCTCCAGCGCCTGTCGAATGGTGAAATCATCGTAAACAAAGGCGCACATTGCCTTTGGCATCAAGAAAAACAAAATATTATTCATAACGGCTCCTTTACTCGCTGCATTGACGGATGCCTTGCCGTCAATATTATTATAGCACAAATAATCCTAAGGAGTATGAAAATTTTATGGAAACAGGCTTTTCCTATGCCAAATTTCACAAGCGTATTTTGTGCATTTCGCACAAATAACACGGCATATGTTGTGTTTTGCAACACCATTTCGCCAATTTTCGATTCTCTACGGAGGGTAGAGTCATCAATCTACCGGCACGATAGCTCGGTTTTCCACCGGTAGGTTGTATTCTACCGCGTATCTTCTTACAATAACAGAAACGAGAGGCGGTGTAATTTATGAAGAAACGAATTCCTTTATCCAAACGGCAACTTCCCTCTTATACCAAAAGGGAAGAGATCATGAATATGGTGACGCACATTATCGGCGGTGGTTTGGGATTTCTTGCGCTGACTCTCTGTATCCTCGTTTCGTGTCTGCACCAAAACATTCCGGGTGTCATCGGCTCAGCCATATACGGTGGTTCCATGATTATCCTTTATGCAATCTCCAGTGTCTACCACGGGTTGATTCCCTGCACCGGCAAAAAGGTCATGCAGGTCATTGACCACTGCAGCATCTACATTCTTATCGCCGGCACATATACCCCTATTCTTCTATCCGCCTTTCTGCCGCTGTATCCCATTCTTGCATGGAGCCTATTGGTGTTAGAATGGGGTTTCGCCGCTCTTGCCATCACGCTGACTGCCATTGATCTTCGCAACTATCGTGTATTTTCCATGATCTGCTATATCTTCATGGGCTGGGCCATCATCTTCTTTGTGCCGCAAGCTATAATTGCATTCACACCTGCCGGCTTTTACTGGCTCCTAAGCGGTGGCATTGCCTATACCATCGGAGCAATTCTCTACGGCATTGGTGTCAAAAGGCGCTGGATGCACTCAGTATTTCATATCTTTGTTGTTCTTGGCAGCTTGCTGCAATTTATATCAATTCTATTCTATGTCCTTTAAGCCGCAAAAAGTATCCCCGACAGTCCTGCACAAACTGTCGGGGTAATTTTATTCTTCCGTTTCTTCCTTTTGAGTAAAACTGTCAAAGATCGAGGTTTCGCCGGACTCTTCGATAGACTCCCCTGCCATGCACTGAGCAAACTGGGGTCCGGTCATGGTCTCATGCTCCATCAGGAACTCCACGATCATCTGCAGCTTTTCTGCATCACGGCGCAGGATCTGTTCACATTGAGCATAGGCCTTGTCGATAAGGGCCTTGACCGCATCGTCGATAGAACCTGCTACCTTTTCAGAATAGCCCTTGGTCTTTTCATAGTCACGACCGACGAAAATCTCTTCGCCGCCGGTGTAAGAGACCGTTCCCAGATCCTCGCACATGCCGTAACGGGCAACCATATCCCGCGCCAGCTTGGAAGCACGGTCAATATCATTGGATGCGCCGGTGGAGATATCCTGCAAGAAAATCGCCTCTGCCACTCTGCCGCCCAAGAGACCCACGATCTGCTCAAACATCTCGTTGCGGGTCAGATGGCTGCTGTCTTCCTTGGGTACGCTCCAAGTAAGTCCCAAAGCCTGACCTCTGGGGATAATGGAGATTTGATGCACCGGATCGTGGGTCGGCAGGCTATGCATCGAAACAGCATGACCTGCTTCATGGATAGCGGTGATCCGCAGGTCCTTTTGCAGCTTCACACGGCTGCGTTTCTCAGGACCGGCCACGATCTTCATCATAGCATCATTCAAATCCCGCATATTCAAAACCGGACGGTTATCACGGGCTGCCATGATTGCCGCCTCGTTGATCAGGTTGCTCAGGTCTGCGCCGGTGAAACCGGAGGTTGCCATGGCAACTGTTTTGAGGTCAACAGAATCGTCCAGTTTCTTCCCCTTGGCATGGACCTTCAGAATCTCCTCGCGACCCTTGGAGTCGGGAGAGCCTACATAGATCTGCCGGTCAAAACGGCCGGGACGCAGCAGCGCAGGGTCCAGAATATCCGGGCGGTTGGTGGCCGCAAGGACGATCACGCCCTCGGTTCTGCCAAAGCCGTCCATTTCCACAAGCAGCTGGTTCAGCGTCTGCTCTCTTTCATCGTGACCGCCGCCCATACCGGTGCCGCGTTTCCGACCCACAGCGTCGATCTCATCGATAAAGATAATAGACGGAGCGATCTTCTTTGCCTGTTCAAACAGGTCGCGGACACGGCTTGCGCCCACGCCTACATACATCTCCATGAAATCAGAACCGGAGATGGACAAAAATTGCACATCCGCCTCCCCTGCCACAGCCCGGGCAAGCAGGGTCTTACCCGTACCGGGAGGGCCTGCCAGCAAAATGCCGTGAGGGATCCGCGCGCCGATGTCATTGAATTTTGCAGGATTTCTCAGGAAGTCAACCACTTCCTGCAGTTCTGCCTTTTCTTCATCCACGCCTGCCACATCGTCAAAGGTGACCTTTTTGCCATTGGGCAGTCCATGGGTGGTGCGCGCCTTGCCAAAATTGCTCATGGGGTTATTGCTGCCGGCGCGGCCAACCAGAATGACCCAGATGATGATCAGCACCAATCCGGCAATGATAATGGGCAGGATATAGTCAAACGGTGACAATGTGCTTTCCGGCACAAAATGGTAGGATTTTAAAATACCGGCTTCCGACTGCTTCACAAACAGCTCGTGCATTTGCGCATGGAAGCCTTCCGGGTCTGCCAAGGATGCTTTTACCGTAGTTTTTCCGTTATAGGGCTGATGAAGCTCCATAGCGATCACATTGTCTTCCACGGTAAAGCTCTTGACCTGTTCTGCGCGGAACAGCTCCTCGATTGCAGAATAGGGTACATTATCCACTCCTCCGCCAAACAGGCCCAGCATCAGCGCCAAAAACAGGCCTACGACGGCAAGATAGATCACAACGGTAACAACTTTGCGTTTCTTCAAGATTTTGCTCCTTAATTATTGGTATGCTTCCGGCTTCAAAATGCCCACATAAGGCAAATTCCGGTAATGCTCATTAAAATCAAGGCCATAGCCTACAACAAACTCATTCGGGATCACGAAGCCGGTATAGTCAGGCTTCACCGTCACCGCAGGATTGCGGCGCTCCGGCTTATCCAAAAGCGTACAGATCTTCAAAGAGGCAGGCTCTTTGGACAGAAGATGCTTGTAAGTAAACTCAAGGGAATTGCCGGTGTCAAAAATATCCTCAAGGATCACCACATGGCGGCCTTTGATGTCAGCAGATACATCCCGCTTGACCACCATTTGGCTGGAATTAGCGCCCTGATAGGAGGATATCCACATAAAATCGATCTGGCAAGGGATGTTGATCCGCTTCACCATATCTCCGAAAAACATGACTACGCCCTTGAGGACTCCGACAAAAATCGGATCCTTATCCGCATATTCCTCAGAAAGGATCTTTGCCAGTTCCTTAACCTTTTCCTGAATAACTTCCTCGCTGAGCAGGACTTCTTTAATATTACGCTCCATGATTCTCTCTCCCTGTTCTTTGGGTTATACTTCCTCAAATTTAATTTCTACGCATGGACTCTTTTTAGCCAACCGATCCAGATTGGCGCCAATACCCCAAACGCCAAGCACACCCAAATCATCGGCAATTACCGGAATCTGCATGCGCAAATGCTCCGGAATTTTTTTGTCAATAAAGATCTTTTTTACGCTTTTTGTGCCGCCGGACAGGCGCAGGGTATCTCCTGCTGTTCTGGAACGCACCACAACAGCGCCGGACACATCTACCGTAAAGCAATTCGTTTCCCTGTGCTGAAACTCTGTAAAAGCGGTCGTAATCCGAACGCCTGACACCGCGATACTTCCCGGAACCGGCAATACTGTCTCAGTCAGCGGCTCTGCTTCTGCCTGCACCGTCAACCGGTCATAACTGCGGCATACGGTAATACCGCCGGGGAAAGATGCCCGGGCAGAGGGCTTGTCTGAGAATACAAGACGCTCCACCAGCGCCACATGCTCAGATTCCGGTTCTTTTACGCCGCTGCATTCCAAAAACCTTGTCAAAGCGCGGCAGCGCAAAGCAGGCGGCAGGCTTCGCACAGACGCCACGCTGATATCCGTGTCCGTCTCTGCAAGCCTTGACAACTCTTCTTCATCCTGACGCAGACGCAGCGCCATTGCCGATGTATTCTCGGCAAACCGAGGATTCTCCGCTTCCAAATACGGTATCACCTGATGCCGCAGACGGTTACGCAGAAACTGATCCGTGTGGTTAGAGCTGTCCGTCACGTAAGAAATATGATACTCATCCAGAAATGCAAGGACTTCTTCCCGGGTTACCGTCAGCATCGGGCGAATCAACGGGCCGTTGACCGGCGCAATGCCACCCAAGCCTTTCAGCCCTGTACCCCGAACCATGTGCATCAGTACTGTCTCTGCATTGTCATTTGCCGTATGGGCAGTAGCGATCTTCCCGCTCAGGGAACGCAGGAAACCGTACCGCGCTTCTCTTGCTGCTGCTTCCAGTCCCTTTGCCCCGGCCTTCACTTCCGAGGTACCGCAATGAAACGGGATCTGATAGTCCTCACAAAATCGGCGGACAAAGGCTTCATCCCGGTCAGATTCTTCTCCCCGAAGCCGATGATTAAAGTGAGCAGCTTCCAGCCGATAATCCAGACGGGCTTGGAGCAGGTACATAGCAAAGAGCAGCGCCATAGAATCCGCACCGCCGGACACCGCACAAATCACGGTATCCCCTGCCCCGATCATATTATACTGCCTGACAAATGCCTGCAGCTTATTCAGCATGCTTCCACTCCCGATCCGCAAAAGTCTGATATTGTGGGATCCACTGCAGCTTTACCGTACCGATCTCGCCGTGGCGGTTTTTCTGCACGATACATTCGGCAATACCCTGATCCTCAGAATCCTTGTTATAGTACTCATCACGGTACAGAAACAGCACTTCATCGGCATCCTGCTCGATAGAGCCGGATTCACGCAGGTCAGAAAGCATAGGACGCTTATCCGTACGGCTTTCAGGACCACGGGACAGCTGGCTTAAGCAGACAACGGGAACATTCAGTTCCTTAGCCATAATTTTCAGAGAACGGGAAATCTCGCTGACCACCGTCACACGGTTATCGCTTCCGCGACCATAGCCGGAACCGTTCATCAGCTGCAGATAGTCGATAACAACAAGACCTAAATTATCAAGTCTGCGGCACTTGGCGTTCATCTCCGCCACGGTGATGGCTGCATTATCATCCACACGGATATCCGTTTGGCTGAGAACACCGGAGGCCATACTGATCTTGGTCCATTCTTCATCGGTAAGCTTGCCGGTAGCCATTTTTTGACCGTCCACAAAGCTTTCAATGGACAACAGACGCATAGCCAGCTGCTCTCTGGACATTTCCAAAGAGAAGATCGCCACTGTCTTATTGTACTTCTTGGCAACATTCAGTGCCACATTCAGCGCAAAGGCCGTCTTACCCATGGCAGGACGGGCAGCCAGCAGCAACAAGTCAGACTTGTTCAAGCCGTTGATTTTGGCATCCAGATCCCGCATACCGGTAGACAAACCGGGGATCATGGATTCCGACTGGCTCAGCTCTGCAAGATTATCAAACACCCGGTACAAGGTAGTACCGATATGCTCCAAAGAATCTCCACGCTCACCCTTACGCAAGGCATAGATCTTCTTCTCCGCGCTTTCCAGAATCTCCGTGGGAGAACCCACCTGAGAATATACCATCTCAGAAATATCGGCGCTGGCATCTGCCAAGCCCCGGAGCATAGCTTTTTCCCGGACGATATTGGCATACCGAACCGCATTTGCAGTTGTAGGTGTAATTTCCATCAGCTGCTTGACATAGTCCCGGGAATTATCGTTGTGAACACCCAGTTCACGCATTTTATCCAGCACTGTGACCGGATCGATGGTCTGGGAGAAATTGAACATGGTGTAGATCGTTTCATAGATCTCCCGGTTTTGCTGCAGGTAAAAATCCTCAGGGCGCACGATGCCTACAATGTCAATCAGGCACTTGCTGTCAATGAGAATCGAACCCAACACCGCCTGCTCCGCCTCTAAGGAATGGGGCGCCTGCCGGGACAACAGTTCTTCATCCACCGCTGTTCTCTCCTTTCTGTCTAAAGTAATAGGCAGTTAAGCCTCTTCGATCTTAACTGTCAGGGGCGCGCTGATCTCATAACCCAGCTTGCACTGGACTGTATAGGTGCCCACACTCTTGATAGGATCGGACAGCACGATCTTGCGCTTATCCAGCGCAATACCGCTCTTTGCCTTCAACGCATCGGCAATTTCCTGATTGGTAACAGAGCCGAACAGACGGCCTGCACCGCCGCCCTTGGCAGTGACAACCAGCGTCATATCCCGAAGTTTCTTAGAGATCTCCAAAGCTTCTGCGCGCTCCTTGGCAGCTTTCTCAGCCGCAGCCTTATCATTCATCCGCATCGTGTTAACGGCATCGGCAGTGGCTTCCACAGCCATCTTTCTGGGCAGCATATAGTTTCTGGCATAGCCGTCAGAAACCTCGATCATTTGGCCCTTCTTGCCTTTACCCTTCACATCCTGAAGTAAAATAACTTTCATATCTCAAGTACTCCTTTGTTACGATTCTCCATAATATTGATCAATAGACTCCACAAGCATATCCAATGCTTCCCGGACCGTTTTTTCCCGAATCTGTGCGCCGGCCGTAGCTGTATTGCCGCCGCCGCCCAGCGGTTCCAGGATCACCTGTACATTCACATCGCCGATGGAACGGGCAGAAATAATCACCTGTTCCTCATCCGGATACATGACAAACGACGCCTTAATACCGGAGATATTCAGCAATTCATCCGCTGCTTGCGCTGCAAGGGGTCTGGTGACCGTAGAATTGAGAGCTGAAATCGCGATCTCATTCCGATACAGGCGAGCAGCCTTGATAATCTGATATCTTGCCATAGTCTCTTGGAAGTCATTCTGCAGCAGCATTTTGACCTCCACCGTATCTGCGCCCAACTGACGCAGATAAGCAGCCGCCTCAAAGGTTCGCTCACCTGTACGGACATTGAAACTCTTTGTATCAAGGAAGATTCCTGCCAACAGGGACTTTGCCTCGATAGGCAGCACGTCGGTCTTCTCCACGGCGTATTCAAGGATCTCCGTCACCAGTTCCGATGCAGAGGAGGCGTAAGGCTCGTGAAGATTAACGACCACAGGTGTAATATAATCTGCTGCGCGTCGGTGATGGTCCACCACACAAATCTTGGTGATGGTCTCCAACAACGGCTGACATTCCACCTGATCCGGACGGTTGGTATCAACAACGATTAAGGTGCTGCGGTTATCGCTGAGCAGCAACGCATCCTGTCCGGAAATAAACACATCCCGGTATTCCGGCACTGTGCAGATCTCTTCAATCAGCGGACGAGCCGCATTCTGCTCCATATCCAGTACGATATAGGCAGGCTTTCCCTTCTTGCGGCACAGGCAGGCAATGCCCATTGCCGCACCAACAGCATCCAGATCCGCATTCTTGTGACCCATGATAAAGACCTGACTGCTCTGTCCGATCAGTTCCATCATAGAGTTGGCTGTAACACGAGAACGAACCTTGCTGCGGCGCTCGGACTCCTTGGTGCGACCGCCGTAGAAGCTAAAGTTGATCCGGTCCTTGATAACCGCCTGATCGCCACCGCGGCTCAGGGCCATCTCAATAGACAGGGCTGCAAACTCATAAGCTTCCTCAAAGTTCGCGCCGTCAACACCTAAGCCAAAGGAAATAGAGGCCGCCTGACCGGAGGGATTGGTGATCTCATGGATAGCTTCCAGGATGGAGAATTTATCCGCAATGGCACGGTTTAAGTCCCGTTTCTCAAACACAAACAAGAAGCGGTTCTTTTCCAAACGGCGCAAAAGGCCTTGGTAGCTTTCTGTCCACTGGGTAATGGCATTGTTGATATTGGCGTTCAGGGCTGACATGGCACCTTCAGTCATATTGCGAGTCAGTTCCTCGTAGTTGTCCACCAAGATGATGGAGACCACCGGACGGGAACGGATGTATTCGTCCCGAACCTGATACAACTCTGTCAAGTCCGAGAAATACAGAATGCCAAGAGAGATTGTTTTTTGCTCATCCGCCTGTAAAATCGTACCGTAAACACGGTAACGGCGTTTCCCGATGGTCAGATCGTAGGGATACTCCGACTTGCCGGACAGCAGCCAGTCGGTAGAAAAGCCCGGCAGCACTTCGTCCAAGTACTTTTCAGAAAGACTGTCGCTAAAGCCGGTGATCTTAGCAAAGGCATCATTGGTATACACCACGCAGCTGTCCTCCAGCCGGATGGCCGCCAAAGGAAACGGTGTTTGGTTGCCGACAGAAATACCTGCCCGCTCTGTTCCCTGCTGAATAAATGACTGCAAATTCTTCCTGCGGTAGGAGCGATAGATCATATAGATCACGATCAGCACCACAGTTACGCCTGCCTCCGCAATGGCCAGTACATACTGCTGCATCAAAAAAGATGCAACCGCACAAGCAAGCAGCGCAAACACATACACTCCTAAATTGGGTCGGATCAATCTGCCTATTTTTTTATTCATATCTCTCACCCTCCTAAAATCGGTTTTGGGCATAATTACAATATTTTATCCATTATAACAAATCAGTCCGAAAGGTGCAACTTATTTTTTGCGTTTTTTGCGGCATCCGTCGAAGCGCAGCGAAAAATTATTGTGTACTTTTCATTGGTTTTGTGTTATAATGACTATACTATGCGGCAGGAGCAGACCTGCGCAACTGTTTTACATACCGCTTGAGCGGCGTGATTACAAAAAATACGCTTGCAGGCGTTTCGGTTTCCAGACGGCGTAACGGGGTCGTTGCAGAACCGGCGGCTGCTTGCTTTGCTATGGCCTTTTGGCCCCATTTTGAAAGGAGTATTGATACCATTTGGCAGAAAAATTGAAGATTATCCCTTTGGGCGGTCTGGATGAGATCGGTAAAAATATCACCGTTTTTGAATACGGTAAGGATATGATCGTAGTAGACTGCGGTGTGGGTTTTCCGGATGAGGACATGTACGGTGTGGATCTGGTGATCCCGGATTTCACCTATTTGGTACAAAACGCAAAAAAGCTGCGCGGCATGTTCGTTACCCACGGTCACGAAGACCACATTGGCTCTATCCCCTACTGTATGCAGCAGGTTAAATGCCCCATCCACGCCACGGCTATGACCTGCGGACTGGTAAAGCTGAAGCTGGAAGAGCATCAGATTGCGGATAAAGTAAAGCTCATTACCCACAAGCCCGGCGATGTGGTAAAGGCCGGTTGCTTCACCGTGGAATTTATCCATGTGAACCACTCCATTGCCGATGCCGTTGCCTTTGCTATCCACACACCGGTGGGTACTGTTGTCATGACCGGTGACTTTAAGATCGATCCCACAGCCAAAGACGGCATGATGGATCTTGCCCGTTTGGGCGAATTGGGCAACCAAGGCGTTTTAGCGCTTCTTTGCGACTCCACCAATGCAGAACGCCCCGGCTATACCCCCAGTGAAAATACCGTCGCCGAGGGTCTTGACCGGCAATTCAAGAATTGCGATCAGCGGATCGTGGTCACCACATTTGCCTCCAACATGCACAGAATCCAAGCGGTTCTTGCCACTGCCCACCGTTATGGCAGAAAGGTAGCCGTTACCGGCCGCAGCATGGAGAACATGCTGAAGGTGGCGCAGGAGCTGGGTTATATTAAGGTTCCGGCCGGCACTATCGTTGATCTTTCCGCAATCAAGAGCCTACCGAAAAACAAGGTGGTTATCGTTTCTACCGGCTCTCAGGGTGAGAACATGTCCGCCCTCTACCGGATGGCATTTTCTACCCACAAGCAGGTGGATATCATGTCCGGTGACCGGATCATCATCTCTGCTTCCGCCATTCCCGGCAACGAAAAGGCGGTATCCCGTATCATCAATGAGCTATACCGAAAGGGTGCGGAAGTAGTATACGAAAAAAGTGAGGGACTGCATGTTTCCGGACATGCCTGTCAGGAGGAATTAAAGATCGTGCATGCTCTGTGCAAGCCTAAATTCTTCATTCCCGTACACGGTGAGCAACGGCATTTGCAGATCCACGGAAAGCTGGCTGTGCAGCTGGGCGTTCCGGAAAGAAATATTCGCATCGCCGAGTTGGGCAGCATCATAGAGCTGTCCGGAAAGACCTGCAAGATCAACGGCACCGTGCCTGCCGGCAAGGTGTTTGTTGACGGCACCGGCGTTGGTGATGTGGGAAGTGTGGTCCTCCGGGACAGAAAACATTTGGCGCAGGATGGCATGATCGTTGTATGCGTAAACATCTCCAGTCAGGATGGTTCTGTCATCACAGGTCCTGACATCATCACACGGGGCTTCATCTATGTGAAGGAATCCGAGGAGTTAATGGAAGAGCTTCGCTGTGTTGCTATGGAAGCTATCGAGCGCTGTGAGCGCAAACGCATCAAGGACTGGACTGCCATCAAATCTGCCATTAAAAACGATTTGAGCGGCTATCTGTTTAAGACTACAAAAAGAAATCCCATGATCCTGCCTGTGATCATGGAAATTTGATCCTATGGGCGGACAGCTTGTCCGCCCTTTTTTTGGAGAGATAGATATGCAGTATTATTTTGCCCCCCTCGAGGGACTGACCGACAGCACCTACCGGAGATTACATCATCATTTTTATCCCGGAATTGACCGGTACTACACCCCCTTCTTTTCCCCTACCGTTCACCGGGAGCTGACACCCCGGGAGCAGGCAGAGCTGCCGCCGGCAGACACATTGCGCTACTGTTGTATCCCCCAGCTTTTGACCAAGGTCAGTGAGGATTTTCTTTGGATGGCCCAGCAGTGCGCTGACCGCGGATATGCGGAAGTAAATCTGAATTTAGGCTGTCCCAGCGGTACGGTGACTGCAAAAGGAAAAGGCTCGGGCATGCTCACAGATCCGGAGACTTTGGACCGGTTTCTGGACAGTATTTTCAGCCGCACTCCCCTACCCATCTCCGCAAAAACAAGAATCGGCTTTGCATCCGGAGAGGAGTTTCCCGAACTGCTGGATATCTTCAATCGCTATCCCATTTGCGAGCTAACGGTGCATCCAAGGATTCGCAAGGTGTTTTATGACGGCAATGTGGATATGGATGCATTTTCCTATGCATACGAAAACAGCAAAAACCCCATCTGCTTCAACGGAAATCTCTGTTCCCGGCAGCAGGCGGAGACTTTGCAGGAACAGTATCCGAAGCTCAATGCCGTTATGTTGGGAAGGGGTCTGATCGCTGCGCCGGATCTATTGTCCGACGATCATAGCGCAGACACTTTGGAATCCTTTCACGATGCCCTTTTAGAGGAATATTTGGTGCGCTTTGGCGGCTCCCGGAATGCCATGTTCCGCATAAAGGAAAACTGGCGGTATCTCCTGTGCCGATTCGGGGACAGTGAGAAATTAGGCAAGCAGCTTCGTAAGACCACAGATATTGCCGAATACCGGGCAATTACCAAGCAGATATTTCACACATTGCCCATCAAAGCGCAATGGATGCCAGATTGGTAGACATTTCTGTTACGGCAAGCAAAAGGCCGGAAGATCCTTTGATTGCTGCGCTTGCTCAGGACGACATCCTGTCGGAGTGTTTGGTGACCAACAGTCGCTTATCGGCGTGCAATGGTGCCCCTACAGAATAGTAAAAGGCAGAGAACGGAAATCCGTTCTCTGCCTTTTGTTTATTCTTATTCCCACTCATCGTCGGGCAGGACAATGCCGTTGTCAGGCAGGCCGGTACCGCCGGGAGAGGTGGTGGTGATCGCATCTTCCGCTGCGAAGCGGGTTTCGATGACCTCAGGGGCTTCATAAAGCTTCTTCATATTCTCGTCTCCTTAGCTGATGTAGTTCTTTGCGCTATCGCCGTATTTCATCATGGCGATAACCAGATCGGCAAGATATACCTCGGTGGTATCGTTTTCCTTGACAGCAGCGTAGGACTCAATGCTGTAGCGGACAGTGTTGCTGACTGCTGTGCCGTCACGGTAGGCAGTCACATAGACTTCCTGACTCATTTGTCCGGCATGCAGACCGTTAAAGTAGATGTAGTGCGCGTCACCCTCGGTCGTAAAGTCGGTGATGGTCCAACTCTTGCCGCCGCTTGCCACTTTAAAGGTCAAGCCTTCGGTGTTGTCCGTTGCAAACTTAAAACGCATGGTGACAGAATCCTGCAGCACCAGACCACCGCCCTTCCAGGAAACCGTGGGGTTGTCGATGGTCTCATACTTGGTGGTCTGCACATTGTTATAGTCGCGCTTTTCTGCCGTTGCCCAGTTTCTCTGGGTTTCTGTCAGATTTGCATTGACCAAGGCTTTGGTATTGTAGCCGGTATACAACTGGGACATTGCGCCGTAGTTCAGAAGGTCTACCAGCAATGTACGCAGTTTTTCGTTGGACGCATTCTTTGCCAGCATGGAGTAGCAATACTCTGCCACGCTGTAGTTCCGGGGCGCGCTTGTCTGCAAGCTGCCATTGAAGGTCGCATGAAGCACCGCGGAAATATTGTCGTTCATCTGGTTGGGCGCAATATCGCGGAAAGTAAAGATATACTTGCCGTCAGCAATGGTATAATCCCGAACGGTGTATTCCTTGCCTGCCAGCGTAAATATCACATAAGGATCGGTGAAACCGCCGGTGGTAAAGTACTCGGCATTGACCTTGTACTGGATTGCCAGATTGTGCTGCAAGGCCAATGCTGCGCCGGAGAAGCTCAGAGTGGGAACAGGCGCTATCAGCGTCTTTGTTGCCAATTCCGCATCAGCAAGAACCACAATGGCACTATCGGAAACCACCACATCATCGAGTGTAAAGGCTGCAGCTGTTGCGCTGATACGAACCGCATGGAAGGCCTTTGCACCCGCATTGACGGCCAATGTGACTGTCTGTGCGCTGCCGGTGGCTGTCACAGTCGTTGTTGCCACTACACTGCCGTCTGCGCCAATAGCAGACAGCGTAACTGTGCCGCTTGCCGCAGTGACCTTAGCGCTGACGGAATAGGCCTGCTGCAGATCGGATGCCGCGCCGTTACCAAAGGCGTTGAGAATATCCACCCGGCTTCCGGTCACATGCATTGCGCCGTTGGAAATACTTGCAGATCCGTCAGTCGTATAGTCTGCATCTGCGGTCATGGAGAAGGTTTCAAAGCTAAGGTTTGTATATTCCGTTCTGCCGGGATATTCCGCAGTCACAACGAAGATCAGCTTGTCTGTGCCGTAGATACGAACATAGTCGGTCACATCTGCGGTATAAGTTCCCGGGCCGTTCAGTTGGATCTCCGCAATGGCTTTGCCGCCAAAAATCTTGGCATAGAACATACTCTCGTCCAAGTTAGATCCGGGAGCTGTCAGATAGGTGAGCTTCTCGGGATACGCCGCTTTGAGCAAGCCATAAATCTTCAGCACCTGAGCATCGGCATCGGTAACCTCGATATTCAGCAGGGATTCTACCGTTTGGTTGTATGTGCTGTCCGGCGCAAAGGTCATATAGGTCTTGCGGATACCGGCAGGTGTTTCCTTTCTGACATCAGACCGGGCGGTCAGCTCTGTTGTGCTTACCGTACCGTCACTGCCAACAGAAACCGCCTCCGAAGCCACAATTTCTTGACGACCTCCGGCTACCTCCGTTGCTATAATATTGTCGATATACAGCACCGTATCCGGAGCGGTGCTCTTTGTGGTGTTACAGCCGATACCGAACACACCTAAGCCGGCTTCATACTTTTTCTCTGCGCCTGCCTTCGTACCTGCCGCTCTGGGCAGCATATTGGCATCGATGGTCACCTCAATGGAGCAGTTGATCCACTTGCCAACATCGGCTTCTGTAATCACGATCTCTTCACTTTGATAGAAATTAATCTGGTAGTTATTGGCGTCCGCCACTTCACTAGCCAAACCGTTGGTTGCGCTGTCCTGCCGATACAACGAGGAGAGCATACCGTACTGGATCCGCATTTTTGTCTGCCCTGCGTGCATATGGTCCACATACAGATCAAAGCTGATGGTCAGCTTTCTGCCGATATCTGCCTCTGTCAGAGAGTCCAGCACACCGTAGAACTTGACCTTGCCGCCGGAGGAGGCCGGTTGATACAGCAAGCTCTTGCCGCTGCCGGTGGTGGCATCCTTCGACTCTGTAACGGTGTAGGTACCGCCGCCGTACTGATAAATGTTATTGGATTTGGAATAAGTATCATCCCGGATCTTGACGGTGGCTTCACCGGTAGTCCAATCGTCAAAGGTTTTCTGGGTCACCAGCTGCTCTTTTGCGCTGACGGTAAATTCCGGCTCCAGCTGTACAGAGGACAGACCTGTACGCTCCAGCACGAAGTCGTCCATATACAGCGTCTTGCCGCCCAAAGTACCAAACCCGTGCATTTCAATAGCGATATAGGGATCATCGAACAAATCATCCTCGGTCAAGGTGAACTCAAAGGTGATTTGCTTCCAATCCTCCCCTGCCGTGACATTAAAGTTCTTCGTATGATAACGAGTGGTGGTACCCTTGGGCATTACGGCAATACGAGCCGTACCGGTGGCATCGGCTTTCACCCAGAAGGTAATCCGGTAGGATTCACCCACATTCAGATACTCTGCCTCACCCATCAGCCAGATACGAAGTCTTTCGTTAACCGACTCATAAGGCTTCAGGTAACAGCATCTGCCGGAGCCGGTGGTGTGATCTTCCTCTGCAGTCTCACCGGTGGAAGTGCCGGAAACCGTGATCTTATCTTCGTCCTCAAAGTCCTCCGACCGGACGGTCTCCTGACGCGCACTTTCCACTGTCAGGATCAGGGTCATATATTCCGCGCCCTGATTCTTCATGTAGGCTGCGTAATTGATCAGATTGAGCGAGCAGGTCTGGGCGCCATTTACATCAAACGAAGCCATGGCTGTGCCGCCAAATACCTGCTTCAAATCCACACCGTTGGAAAGGCGGTCATTGGCAGGGGCATTGAGATAGGTAATGGTATCCCTGCTCCAGGAAGCCGTGGCAGTCTTATCGGTAATACCGTACACCTTAATTGTGCCGTTGCTGTTTGCCTTGGTGCGGAAGGAAAACTCAAGAGGACCGCCTGTGTAGTTTGCCAGCGGCACTTTCACATAAACCTTCTGGGCATCCTCCGTGACGGTCAGGGTCTGACCGCTGACCAAGGCGCCATTGACAGAAGACATCACATTGTCCGCATTTTCGCCGCTTTCCACATAAGCAAATTCAACAGCGCCCTCCGTTTTGGTATCTACCGGATAGGTGACCAACGCAAAGCCAGCCGCAGGATTGGTGCTGCCGGCAGCGCCCAACTCCACATCGGTGACGATCTCGTAGATCACATAATTGTCAATGTACATAGGCGCATTTTCGCCTGCATAATCCGTCTTGATAACAATATTGCGTTTTGGCAAAGTGGTATACTGCATTACATTGCTGATACAGTAATCAAAGCTGATATTTGTCCACTGACCCTGCACGGTCTGGTAGTTCCTTCGCTCGACTGTGGTATCCACATCACAGCCCTGCGTACTCAAGGTCGTGGTACCCGCTTCCAGATAGACAGCTCTGGATACGGTGTCGTAAACGCTCATCTCCAAACGGAATTTTCTGCCGTAATCGGTCTTATCCAGATTGAGTTTTCCAACCGCTCTTACATTGGAGAAAACATTCAGACCGGATTCGTAATATTTGTGACTTCCGGTTGCATAGGAAAACTCTCTGGGTTTATAGCCGTTAAACACGATGCTCTTGCCGTTGCCGTCAGCATCCTGTGCATCCGATATCGACAGGTTGGCGTAGGTGCCCACAGAGAAGGTTTTTTCCAGATCCTCGTGGACAAAATCATTAAAGTTGGAGCTAAAGATCTGGCTTTCTCCCGCCTGCTTCTTTGTTTTGATGCAGAAAGCAGCCTTTTCGCCATCAAGCGCGTTGACATATTCGGTCACATCAAAGCTGTATTCTCCTGCGCCGCAAAGATTAACCTCACCAATGGGTTCTGCCTCTACGGTATAGGTACCGTCAGTCTTCAAATGGGCGATATAGATCTGCACCACATTGGCTGCATCATTCAGAACACTGAAGCGCAGGTTGGTGTGGAAGGATGTATCGTAATTCAGGTCATCAAAATGGAACAGCATCTCCTTGCCATAGGACAAGGTCGTATCGCCAAGGTAGTTCAACGCATTGTTATTCTTGCTCCGGGAAGTTGTAAAGGTGACCTTTTTCTCCTCTACGATGGTCTTGCCGTTCTTCGCAAGAATATTGCCATGCACCGTGACAGTATAGGGATAACCGCCTTCCATACCGAAAGGAGTAAAGGTGTACAGGGTATTGCCGTAGGAGGCTTCCCAAATACCGCTGACCTTCTTACCGGTAGCCGCATTGATCACAGAAACCTTATTCTTCACCTCGTTCATAGGCACACCGGCATTGAATTTGACGGTGATAGGATCCGAAGCTTTGATATCTTTCGTGCCATCAATGGGCTTGATATATTCACATTTTGCCTGCGCGCCCAGAAGATAATAGTTTGCGCAATCAAACAGCGCCTGATAAGTATCGTTACCGGTTTCCTTATCCGGGCCATAAGGGAAATCGTGACCCACATTCTCACAAACATAGTCCATCACCGGAATATCCGCCGCCAGACTGTAGGTCATGACACCGGAATAGAAGCTTCCGTAATAAGAACCGGAGGGCATCATGGTACCGCAAATATAGATCGGCGCATGGTCCGGGGTGATCGTTGCCTGACCGCCACCCACATTGGTCATAATAAACTGCACATTAGAAGGGATCGGAGTATTGGTACCCGGATAAGTCAGCCAAGGCTGCGCTTCACCGCCCCGGAATACGCCGGTTGAACCCACCATATCTTCAGTAAAGCCATTATCGTACCGAGTCTCGCCGGTATGCCCTTCGTAGCAATAGTCCTCGGGAAGGGTCTCAGGATGCGGATGACCAAGACGAATAACAGAGCCGGTCTTGGAAATACCGGTCACGCCTACCCGGTCGGTGGCAAATTTATACTCCTCTGCCATATAGCGGACATAGCGGACTGCCGCTGTATCCACGCGCAGACCGTTGTAGGGATCCAAAGAACCGTTGGATGCATCTCCGGTCACCGCGCCTGCCGCGTTTGTGCCGTCATAATAACTGTACATTCTGCCTGCGCCCATCGGTACATAGGGGTGGGAGTAACAGGCGGCGGCATAGCCGTCCATCAAAAAGCCTGTCAGATGGGGACGGATCGCCTTGTTCCATGTATCCATCGTGTAGTCACCGCTGCAGGCGTACACCATAACAGGGACTTCCTCCGCAGGGTCAACCGGGTAGATGATGTCCATATACAGGTCCATATCCACCAGCTTGCCGTTCGGTCCGATACACTCAAAAATGCTGGTGACCTTACCCTCGGGCAGCATGGCGGTATACTCGCTTGGAGTGAGTCGCTGTCCGGCAGTAAAGGACACACCGGAAATCACCGTATCTTCTTCAAAGGTGATGTAATACTTATCGCCCTTCACGCCCAGAAAATCTGTGTTCCATGAGCGGATAATCTGCTCGATGACACCATCGGCGGCATGCTTGTCCACAGACCAGAATACGATATCCCGCTTCAGGTCATAACCCTGAGGTACAACATAGCTGTATTCAAAATGCGCTGTATTGTTTAAGTAAGCGCCTTTGTTGATCTGCAGGCGGATCTGCTGGATGCTCCAGTCCAGATCGCTGGTGGCGGTTTCCGGTGCATTGAAGTAGTCCAGCACCACAACAATATAGCCCCTGTCCAGCATGCCGGAAATGATGGTCTCGTCATCTCCTCTGCCTATGTTGGCTGTCTGCGTGTTGACCACATATAAAATTACACTGGTTTCATCGTTACAGGCCGCGGCATCCTTTACATAGGTACGAATACCCACGGGAAGCCCGATGTAGCCATCGTTTTCCAGTATCTCGCTGTGGATCTCATACCGGGAAAGAGATTTTACTCCAAAGTGCTCTGCCTCAGCAGAAACTTGGATCATACCTGCCAAAGATAACAAAATTGTCATTGCGAGAACAATCGACACCAGCTTTTTCATTTTGCACTCTCCTTGCCTTGTATAATTGCAACATTTTATATTCCTCGAATAGTATATATTGAAACTTCACACAAAGTAAATTACATTTTTTGCACACAAACAATACATTTTGTCCAATAACACCCCTATCCCATCTATTCCTAATTCGCATAAAGAAAAAGCAGGGACAACATAGTTGTCCCTGCAAATGCTGTATTGCATAGAATCAGGCAGCGGTGTGCTCTGCCAAACGAATTTTTTTATAGTTAACCTTTATGGGGTTTTTTGCGGCGGCATCGTCAATAAGGCCGTTGTAATACTCAGAAGTAAGCTGCTTCACCGCGATCTCGTACCAGTCGCCATCGGTGACGGTTCTGTTAACAAAGTAGATCAGGTGATAACCGTAATCCGTTTTCAGCAAAACATCGTGTCCGGCTTCCCGGGCAGTATGAAATACCCAGTCATTGACCGGCTTCAAGGCATTTTTGTCCACAACCACCAGAAGAGATTCTTTTCCGGTCATACCGGCATACATACCGCCGGCCGCCGCTGCCGAATCCACAGAATACCGTCTTGCCAGCTGTGCAAAATTCTCCTGCGTAGGATTTTCTAACCACTGATCCCGAATACTCTCGGCTTTTTCCTTACACTGTTGCCATTGCTCATCGGTATACTCCACCTTGGAAGATGCCAAAGTCGTATTATTATCCAGTCGGATCAGCATGTGCCGCACATCAGTCAAGGTCTTTTTCTCTTTCTTCAAGCCGATGGCATCAAAGGCCGCCTTATTTTGGTCAAAATAGGCTTCTGCCTGCGACATAGTAATCGTGGGTACGTAGGCATCATACTTCTCTTCGCCGTAGAGCAGCGCTCCCTCATACAAAACCACATAGTCCACATAATCCTGCTTGGTACAGGTGCTGCCGCAGCGGCTTTTCACCATGGCATCAGCGCTTTTGAAGCCGTTCTTCTTTGCCTCTTCCTCCACGCTCTCCGACAGCGCTTCCTGCAGCACCTCCTCCGACGGACGGATTCCCTCTTCCTCTGCCCGGATATTCAGAAGCGCGTATCTGCGCCAGCTTTCGATGGCAATATTCAGGAAATACTGCTCCCACGAAAGGCCGGTCTCTTCGTCATAAAACTGTTCAGCCAAAGGCTCGGTATACACAAAATCATACGCGCCGTTGTTCTTCACATACTCCCGTACATGAATCCAATAGAACACCTGCAATCGGCTGTTAGTAAGCTCGTATTTGCCCACGGTGGCAATCACATCATCAGCAGATTTTGCCGCCTTATCCGCGGCCACGGTGAAGGTAGTGCGGCAGTTGATATCATTTTTGCGGAATACGCAAAAGATATCACTCAGGGGGCTGACCACACGCTTACCGTCCTTAGCTTTGCCGGTGCCGCTGAATACCACAACCAGCATCATCACCAGAAGAATCACGCAAAGGCCAACTGCCATTACGGCCTGCAGGATCTTGCTTTGGGGCTTCTTATCTTCAAGCTGCAGCTCTACGGTATGTTCCGCACCGCAGACAGGGCAAACAGCGCTGTTTTCCGGCAACTCATTGCCGCACTTTTTGCAGTCCATAGTATCCTCTTTCTCCCATTTGGGGTATTTCTTCTGTATCAGTTTAGCACAGCATAGGGCAAATTGCAAGGTTCGCCACAAAACCTTTACAATAATATAAAAATAAACCGGATTGCCCTTGCAAAAAAGGAGAGAAAATGGTATGATTGCATATTGAGAAAGTATTATCAAAGGAGCCGACAGATGGAAACCAAAACCACCGTGATTTCCCGGCAGCAGTTGGATACCCAACTGGGCTTTTGCTATAAAATCAAAGATATTTGGGCTGCCCATCCCTCCACGCCCCTTGCCTATGTGGAGACCTATGGCTGTCAGCAGAACGAAGCCGATTCCGAGCAGATTCGGGGCTTATTGATTGAAAGCGGTTACGCCATCACCGACAGCGCCGAGGGCGCGGACGTGGTGGTGATGAATACCTGCGCCATTCGGGAGCATGCGGAGCAGAGGGTCTTTGGCAACTTAGGCGCATTGACCCACACTAAGCGCCGTCACCCCCAACAGAAAATTTTCCTGTGCGGCTGCATGGCAGGTCAGGAAAGCGTTGTGGAACGGCTAAAGAAAAGCTATCCCCATGTAGACGGTGTGTTCTCTACCCATCACCTTTGGCAGTTCCCTGAAATTTTGTACCGGGTGCTCACCGGAAAGAAGCGTGTATTCTTTACGGAAGATTCCGCCGGTACGATTGCAGAGGGACTCCCCCACCATCGGGATCATACCCTGAAAGCTTGGGTTTCTATCATGTACGGCTGCAATAATTTCTGCACCTACTGCATCGTCCCCTATGTCCGCGGCAGAGAACGCAGCCGCAAAGCCGAGGATATTTTAGCAGAGTGCCGCCAGCTTGTGGAAAACGGCGCAAAGGAAATTACCCTTTTAGGTCAAAATGTCAACTCCTACGGCAAAGACCTCTCAGACGGCATTGACTTCTCCGATCTTCTTACTATGATCTGTCAAATTCCCGGCGAGTTCCTCGTACGGTTTATGACCAGCCACCCCCGAGATGCAGGCAAAAAGCTTTTTGATACCATGGCTGCCAGTCCAAAGATTGCCAAACAGCTTCACCTTCCCTTCCAGTCCGGTTCCAGCCGTGTACTGAAGGCTATGAACCGGCATTATGACCGGGAAAAGTATTTGGAGCTGGTATCTTACGCAAAATCTGTCATGCCCGATTTGGTGCTGACCAGCGATGTGATCGTTGGTTTCCCCGGGGAAACAGAAGAAGAATTCGAAGAGACCATTTCCCTGATCCAACAGGTGCATTACGATTCCCTGTTCACATTCATCTTCTCTCCCAGAAAAGGAACACCTGCCGCTTCTATGGAGGATCCTACACCCAAGGAAGAGAAAAATCGCCGTTTTGACCAGCTGTGTGCCGTGCAAAACGAAATCTCCGAAACCATCCACAGCAATTACATTGGAAAGACTCTGCGCTGTCTTATTGACGGCAAGGACAAGGACATGCTGACTGCCAGAACAGAAGGCGGCAGACTGGTTCGTCTTTCCGGCAGCGATGATCTCATCGGCAGTTTTCTGCCCGTCACCGTCTTAGGCTCTACCACATGGAGTCTCATTGGCGAAATCGCAGCAAAGGAATGATCGATATGGCTACAGATAATCAATCCATGACCCCTATGCGGCGTCAGTATTTTCAAATTAAAGAACAGCACCAAGACTGTATTCTCTTCTTCCGTCTGGGCGATTTTTACGAGATGTTCGATGAAGATGCCAAGGTTGCAGCCCGGGAGCTGGATCTGACCCTGACCACCCGTGACCGCAACAAGCCCAAGGAAGAGCAGACCCCCATGTGCGGTGTTCCCTACCACTCTGTGGATTCCTACATTGCCCGTTTGGTTGCCAAGGGCTACAAGGTGGCGATCTGCGAGCAGATGGAAGATCCTGCGCAGGCGAAGGGTATTGTAGAACGGGACATCAGCCGCATTGTCACACCCGGTACGGTGACTGAAAGCTGTATGCTTGACGAGAGTCGAAACAACTACATTGCCTGTCTGTACGGACAGGAGCAGACGTACGGTCTTGCTTTTTGCGATGTTTCCACCGGCGCGTTCTTTGTGACCCTCTGCGCTGATGCAGCCGCCGCTGCATCTGAATTGGGCAGATTCTCTCCCTCCGAGGTCATTCGCGGCGGTGAGGAAGTGAACTGTCCTACTTTAGACGATGCCCTGTTCCACCGCATGACCTGCTGCATTGGAGAAAAAGACGCTTCCGCATTCAACCTCGAGGAATCTCAAGAGGTTTTGGAGTCCCATTTTGCGCAGCCCTTGGCACAGCTGGGACTGACCGGCCTGCCGGCTGCCACCATTGCCGCCGGTACGCTTTTAAGGACATTGCTGACATTGCAGAAGAATGACCTTGCCCATATCCGTCAGCTGCAATACTACACCACCGGACGGTTTATGGAGTTGGATCTGGACGCTCGGAGAAATCTGGAGCTGACCGAGACTATGCGAAGCAAAGATAAAAAAGGCAGTCTTCTGTGGGTACTGGATAAGACCCATACCGCCATGGGTGGACGCATGCTGCGCAGCTGGCTGGAAAAGCCCTTGCTGGATGCCACTGAGATCGGCCGCCGTCACACCGCCGTTGAAGAATTGGTAAGCAACACCATTTGCCGCTCTGAACTGGAGGACGCCCTAAAGGATGTCACCGATCTGGAGCGTGTCATGACCCGTATTGTCACCGGAACGGTCAACTGCCGGGATCTTCTGGGGCTTGCCCGGGGTCTGCGGGCACTGCCGGAAATCAAGCAGCAGCTGAGCTCCCTCAGCGCACCTATGCTGCAAAAGCTGCAGGAGTCTATCGATCCTCTGACCGATTGCGCCGACCTGATTGAAGCCACCATTGTGGACGAGCCTCCTCTGACTGTCCGGGAAGGCGGCATCATTCGTCCCGGCGCAGATGCAGAGATTGACCGGCTGAAGGATATTATGAACGGCGGCGAGGATACCATCATCGCCATTGAGACTGCAGAACGCGAAAAAACCGGTATTCGCACATTGAAGGTCAGCTACAATCGGGTGTTCGGTTACTATATCGAAGTATCCAAGTCCTTTATGGATCAAGTTCCCGAACATTATATCCGCAAGCAGACCCTCGCCAACTGTGAGCGTTACATTACGCAGGAATTGAAAGATCTGGAGAATCAGGTACTGACTGCCAAGGAACGGCTGACAGCGCTGGAATACCAGCTCTTCACCAAGCTGCGTGAGCATCTTGCGCGGCAGGCTCCCCGGGTGCAGCTTTCCGCTGCTGCGGTAGCTGCGGCAGATGCTTTGTGCTCTTTGGCTACCGTTGCGGTCAAGCAGGGATATTGCCGCCCGGAGATCACCTTGGACAACGAAATCCGGATTCAGGATGGTCGGCATCCCGTTGTGGAGCGGATGCTGAAAGACTCTCTGTTTGTTCCCAACGACACAACCTTGGGCGCTGCAGACAATCAGGTATCCATTATCACCGGACCGAACATGGCCGGTAAATCTACTTATATGCGACAGGTTGCCCTTATTGTGCTGATGGCACAAATGGGCTCTTTTGTGCCTGCACGCAGCGCACGAATCGGCTTGGTTGACCGGGTCTTTACCCGCATCGGCGCCAGTGACGATCTTGCCTCCGGTCAGTCCACTTTTATGGTGGAAATGGCAGAGGTTGCTTCTATTTTGAAATATGCCACCTCCAGAAGCTTGCTGATTTTGGATGAGATTGGCCGCGGCACCTCCACCTATGACGGCATGGCCATTGCCAGAGCTGTTTTGGAGTATGCCGCAAGTCCCCGTCACTTAGGCGCAAAGACCTTGTTTGCCACCCATTACCACGAGCTTTCCACCATTGAGAACGAGCTTTCAAATGTTAAGAACTACAATATTGCTGTCAAGAAACGCGGAGACAAAATGATCTTCCTGCGAAAGATCGTTCCCGGTGCCACGGATGACAGCTTTGGCGTAGAAGTTGCGAAACTGGCAGGTCTGCCGAACAGCGTGATCTCCCGGGCAAGACAGATCCTTGCCGAATTAGAAGCCGGTAAACACACCGCACCGGTGTCGGTATCCCCTGCTCAGCCTGATGATCAGATATCTATGATGGATCTGCGTTCTATGGAAGTCTGCAATGCGCTGGAAGCCATTAGTGTGGAGACCCTGACACCCATTGAAGCTATGAATGAACTGTACAAGCTGAAAAGAATGTTGAGTTGAGTATGAAAAGACTTTCTATTCCCATGAGCCGCAAAGAAAGTATCTGTATGTGGTGCTATCTGTTTTTTGAGATGTTTGTGCTGCCTACGGCGCTGTATCTTTGTAACACACTCCTGCCCTCCCCCTTGAATGACACAGGGATCAACATCATCTACTTTGTGATTAACTTCCTTGTAACGGTTGTGGTTTGCAGGAATTTTTTAAAGAAATCCATTATAAAGGCCGTTGCCCATCCCTTTGCGCTTCTCAAGGCCGCTTTCTTCGGATTTTTGCTCTACTATGCTGCCAGCTTTGTTGTGACTTGGATCATTTTGATCCTGCAGCCCAATTACATCAATGCCAACGATGCCAGTATATCTGTTATGTCACAGGATAATTATGCTTTCATCAGCCTGTGCACCGTTTTCCTCGTGCCGCCGGTAGAGGAAATCCTGTATCGCGGGCTCATCTTCCGTGGATTGCACAGCCGCAGTCGGTTTCTTGCTTATGCAGTATCCAGCCTTGTTTTCAGTGCAGTCCATGTGACCGGTTATATCGGTTTCCATGACCCCCTCATGCTGGCTTTAAGCTTATTGCAATATATCCCTGCAGGTCTGTGTTTGGCTTGGGCATACGAAAAAGCTGACACCATTGCCGCACCTATTTTGCTGCACATGACGATCAATCAAATCGCCATGATGTCTATGAGGTGATCCTATGCCGAAAATTGTAAAGCTTTCCCCCCATGTGGCCAATCTGATCGCCGCCGGCGAGGTAGTAGAGCGTCCAGCCTCCGTTATGAAGGAATTGCTGGAAAATGCCGTTGATGCCGGAGCTACCCAAATAACCGCTGAGATCCGTGACGGCGGCATGACATTCCTGCGCGTCACAGACAACGGCTGCGGTATGTCCGATGAAGATGCCGTTACTGCTTTTCAGCGCCACGCCACTTCCAAGCTGCGTCAGGCAGAGGATCTGGCAGCCATCGAGACCATGGGCTTCCGCGGAGAAGCTTTGGCCGCCATTGCCTCCGTCAGCCGTATCGATCTTATGTCCAAAACACCGGATTCTCTTAGCGGTGTCAGCATCCATCTGGAAGCCGGCACCGTCCTTGAGCAATCCGAAGCCGGCTGTCCTGACGGTACTACCATCATCGTCAGAGATCTGTTTTTCAACACACCTGCAAGAATGAAATTTATGAAGTCTGACTCTGTGGAAGGCAGCCGGGTATTTGCCGCAGTCCAACAGCAAGCCCTTGCCCACCCTGAGGTAGCCTTCCGCTTTCTCCGTGACGGAAAAGAAATCCTGTCCACGCCCGGCTCCGGTAATTTGGGTGATGCTGCCTACTGTGTATACGGCAAAGAATGTGGAAAAATGGCAAAGGTAGACAGCCATTGGGACAATTACCGGCTCACCGGCTTTGTTTCCAAGCCCACCGACGCAAGACCCAGCAGAAGCATGCAGACCTTCTTTGTGAATGACCGTCCCGTCAAATCCAAGATCCTCATCGCAGCGCTGGAGGAGGCCTACCGCAACCAGATCATGGTAGGCAAATTCCCTGCCTGTGTCCTGCATCTGCATTTGCCTGCAGACACTGTGGATGTCAATGTACATCCTGCGAAAACAGAAGTAAAGTTCCTGAACGAAAAAGCCATTTTCGACTGTGTTCATTACGGTGTTCTCGGCGCATTGAACGCCACACAGGACCGTCCGCAGGTACAGTTCAAGCCTGCTCCGCACCAAGCACCGGCACAGGTTCCGGTACAGTCCCAAAAATCTGCACCTAAACAGGACTTTTTCCGCACCATGACACCTGCGGAATTTAAGACTTTTTCTGCCGCCGTACAAAGCGCACCCCAGCCCTCCAAGGCCGCCGCTGCAGCTACCGTAGCGGTTATTGGGCGAACCAACATTCAGGTCAATGAACCTATTGTAAGACCCGGTATACAATCTGCACCGGCAGTTTCTCCTGTACCTGCACCCATCCCTGCGGCTGTTGTGCCGGTATCTGAACCGGAACAGACCGTTCTACCTATGCCGGAGCAGATTCCTTGGCGGCTGGTAGGTCAGCTGTACAACAGCTACATTTTGGTAGAACAAGGCGAGGAAGCTTATCTGATCGATCAGCACGCCGCCCATGAGCGCATTCTGTTTGACAAGCTGAAGGCGAATCAGGAAGCCATCAGTTCCCAGACACTGATCACCCCTGTCAGCTGCAGACTGACCCCGGAATACGCTTCTGTACTGCTGCAGAATCTGTCACTTTTGGAAGAACTTGGCTTCCGTGTTGAGGAATTTAGCAGTAACACCTTGCTGATTCGCCAGATCCCCATGGATCTGCCTGCCGAGGATGCTGCAGATGCATTGGAAGCGGTTGCTTCCGATCTTTTGGAAGGTCGCCGGGAAGATCGCAGCAGTGTTCGAGATGAGATTCTCCATACCGTTGCCTGCAAGGCAGCAATTAAAGCAGGCTGGAAAACCAGTGAGCAGGAGCTTCATAAGCTTGCCCAAACTGTTATGGAACGGGATGATTTAAAGCATTGTCCCCACGGCAGGCCCATCTGCATTACATTAAGTAAAAAACAACTGGAAAAACAATTTAAGCGTTCCTGATTTGAGCGGAAAGGAGGCGTCGGCCTTGCAAAAGATAATATGTATCGCAGGTCCTACTGCCTCCGGAAAGACCGCATTGGCGGTAGAGCTGGCAAAGGTGACGGACGGTGAAGTGGTTTCCTGCGACTCCATGCAGGTCTATCGCCGGATGGATATCGGCACTGCCAAGCCTACCTCAGAAGAAATGCAAGGCATCCCCCACCACATGCTGTCTGTAGCGGAGCCGGATGAAGATTTTTCCGTCAGCCGGTACTGCGAAATGGCAACGCCGATTATTGATGACATTCTTGCCCGCGGAAAGACGGCGATCATCGCCGGAGGTACCGGCCTTTATATGGACTCCCTGATCCGGGGAAATGACTTTGCGCCTTGTCCCTCCACCGGTCGTCGGGAGGAGCTGGAAACCTTGGCGGATACGCAAGGTATCGAAGCTGTCATTGCGCAGCTTCGGGCTGTAGATCCGCAAACCGCTGAGAGGCTGCATCCATCTGACCGCAAGCGGATCATTCGGGCTATGGAGGTCTATTTGGAAACAGGCGAAACCATCACAGCACACAACCTGAGAACACAGGCGATCCCACCCCGATACAGCCCTGTTTGGTTTGCCCTGTGCGATGCAGACCGAGCAGAACTGTATAAGCGAATCGACCGTCGCGTGGAAGCCATGGTAGAAGGCGGTTTGGCAGAGGAAATCCAATCGTTGCTCGACAGTGGCATCCCGGAAAAAGCTACCGCCATGCAAGCTATCGGCTATAAGGAATTTGTAGATGCTCTTGCCGGTCGCAGCTCCATGGAAGAAGCCATCGCGCTGGTGCAGCAGTCCTCTCGGAAATACGCAAAGCGGCAGCTGACTTGGTTCCGCAGAAATCCGCAAATCCATTGGCTGGTAAGAAATACCGGCGAAAATAATTCAGAAATTCTTATGCGCGCCCGACAGATTCTTGTCGATTGCGACAAATGAACTAAGCTATGATATATGTATCCCAAAGAAAGAAGGAATACATATGTCAGAACAAATAAACCTGCAAGATGCCATTTTGAAAGAGGTGCAGAGGGACAAAGTTCCCATTACCCTGTTCCTGATGAATGGCTTCCAGCTCCGGGGGATCATCACCGGCTATGACAGCTTTGTGGTGGTGTTGGTGACAGATGGCAAGCAGCAAATGATCTACAAGCATGCCATTTCCACCCTTGCCCCTATCCGGCCTCTAAAAGCCGCAGCGCAGCCATAAACAGAGGACAAAAAGCAGCCGAGACACCTTCCTGTACCAGCGGCTTATTTTGATACTCTGGGGCGACGGAGCTATGCTTCGTCGCTTTTTACTACCCCTAAGCTGTAGAAAATAAGAGAAAGAGGGAAAAAAATGTCGATTGCCCAAAACATCGCAGCCATTCGTGCAGATATTACCAAAGCCGCTATTGCCGCCGGCAGGGACCCTGCGGAAATCCGCCTGTGTGCCGCCACGAAAATGAACGATGCCGACCGTGTACGGCAGGCTGTTGCCGCAGGTGTTGATTGCTGCGGTGAGAACCGCGTACAGGAATTTCTGGAGAAATCCGCGCAGGATGCTTATGCTGGCGCACCGGTTCATTTTATCGGGCACTTGCAAACCAACAAGGTCCGTCAAATCGTCGGCAAAGTGGATCTGATCCAAAGTGTGGATTCTGTGCGATTACTGCAGGCTATCCAAAAAGAAGCCGAAAAACAAGGAATCCTTCAGGCTGTTCTCTTGGAGATCAATATCGCAGGCGAAGACAGCAAATCCGGATTTTCCGTGTCCGAACTTTGGGATGTTCTTGAGAAAATTTCCATTTTTCCCAACATTCGCGTCCTTGGGTTAATGGCAATCCCCCCAATTTGTCAAAATTCTACGGATAATCACAAATTTTTTCAAGAAATTTACGCACTTTCTGTTGACATAATGACAAAAAAATACGATAATGTATCTGTAGAGATTTTGTCCATGGGCATGTCTGACGATTTCCGCGATGCCATTGCCTGCGGAAGCAACATGATCCGCATCGGCACCGCTATCTTCGGCGCCCGGGACTATTTCCATTCCCATCAATAAACGATGTGAATACATATAGGAGGAAACAGAGATATGAGTTTTTGGGACAATGTTAAAAAGTTTGCACAGCCCTATTCCGACGAGGAATACGACGATTACGAAGACGAAGTATTAGAAGATTACAACGAGGAGACCGCTGAGGAAGCTCCCCGTCCTGCCCGTCGCAGCTCTCCCTTTGCTGCCAGCAACGCTGCTGCCGCCAGCGCTCCTGCTGCCACCCCTGCCTCCGGCGGTTTCAACGGTCAGGTTGTCAGCATGAACAACGGCAAGCAGGAAGTCGTCCTGTATCATGCCAAGACTTTTGACGACGCTGCCAAGGCTGCCGATGAGCTTCGCAAGAAGAAAGCCATTATTCTCAATATGGAGAATGTTGATAAGTCTCTGACCCGCCGCGTTGTTGACTTCCTCTCCGGCAGCATTTATGCGCTGGACGGCAGTGTGAAGAAAATCGCGCAGTCTACCTACCTGTTCTGCCCCCACAACATGGATGTTGTCGGTGATCTTGAGAATGTCCAGGTAGAGGTCGGCGGTGTCTAATCGCCCACCGGAAAGGACGACAGACAAAATATGTTCACACCACAAGAAATAGATCAAATTTCCTTTGGCAAGGCCACCTTTGGCGGCTACAACATGGATGATGTGGATGCATTTCTGGAGCCTTTGACCGAGGATTACGTTACTCTTTACAAAGAGAATGCTCTTCTTAAGAGCAAGATGAAGGTTCTGGTCAGCAAGCTGGAAGAGTATCGCAATAACGAAGCCAGCATGAAGGACGCCATTGTTAATGCCCAAAAGACCTGCGATCTGATGGTCAAGGAAGCAGAAGCCAAGTGTACGCAGATGCTCACCGATGCCAATGCCGCAGCAGCTGAGAACGCAAGAAATGCAGATGCCTTGATTCAGGCTGAGAATGCCCGGGTGGAAGAAGCACGTCAGGTAGCTGCTCAGAAGATCGCCAACCTGCAGGATCAGATGAAAGCCTGTGTGGAGGCGTTGGAGCTAATTAAAAACTCCAATCGTCCCGTACGTATCCATGCTGAAGCGGCAGATGCCAAAGCTGCTGCCGAAAGCGCAACGGATGCCGTTGCGGATGAGATCTCCGCAAATTTGGAAGCGATGATCGGCATTGCCGATGAGCCGATTCCTGCCGCAGAGCCTGCTCAGCCCGTTGCCGATGCTTCTACCGGCAAGTTTGCCAACCTGCAATTCGGTCGCAATTACGACCCCACAAATCGATAATCTATATTGTGTTGATGAGGACACGCAAATCCATCCCTACCATCAGAGAGCTGCCGGTGGGTGCAAGGCAGTTGGAATATGCGATTTGTATCCCCTCGGAGCAGCGCCCCGAACCGTTATGCAGTAGGCAGCGCCGGTCACGCCCGATATCGCGTTCACGAGTGCCGGTTTTTCCGGAACAAGAGTGGTACCGCAGAGGTATATTATTCACCTTTGTCTCTTGCTGAGGCAAAGGTGCTTTTTTATGACTTATATAAAGATATTTGGAGGTAACTTCGGATGGAATTTAAAAATACCATCATCACGCCCAAGACGGACTTTCCTATGAAAGCCGGTCTTCCTGCCCGAGAGCCGGGTATGCTGGAGCGCTGGAATGAGCAGAATCTGTACGAATTGATGCTGGAGAAAAACAAGGATCTCCCTCCCTTCGTTCTGCATGACGGCCCTCCCTTCTCCAACGGCTACATCCACATGGGTCACGCCCTGAACAAGACTCTGAAGGACTTTATTGTCCGCAGCCACGCCATGATGGGGTACTACACCCCCTATGTTCCCGGCTGGGATAACCACGGTCTGCCCATCGAGCGCGCCATCGAAAAATCCAAGAGCAAGCTCAATAAGGACATGTCCGTTTCCGAGTTCCGGAAAGCCTGCGAAGACTTTGCTGAGGACTTTATTCAGAAGCAGATGGGTGGATTCCGCCGACTGGGTGTTGTAGGCGATTGGAAAAAGCCTTACCGCACCATGGACAAGCACTTCGAGGCACAGGAAGTAAAGGTTTTTGGCCGGATGTTTGACAAGGGTTACATCTACAAGGGTCTGAAGCCCGTCACTTGGTGTCCCTTCTGCGCTACCGCTGTGGCTGAAGCCGACATTGAATATCAGGATGATCCCTGTACCTCTGTGTATGTCAAGTTCCCCATGGCTGACGATCAGGGCAAGCTGGCAGGCTTTGACCTGAGCAAGGTCTCCTTCGTTATTTGGACCACCACCATTTGGACTCTGCCCGGCAATATGGCTATCTGCCTGCACCCCAGAGATTCCTATGTGCTGGTCAAGCCTGATTACAGTGATGAAATTTTCATTGTGGCAGAGGCGCTGTGCGAAAAAGTCATGGGTATCGGTGGCTACACCAGCTATGAAATCCTTGCCACCTATCCCGGCGCATTCTTCGAGAACATGCTGGCAAAGCATCCCTTCCTGAATAAGACCTCTCGTTTGGTATACGCTGAGTATGTCACCATGGACTCCGGTACCGGCTGTGTTCACACCGCGCCCGGCTTCGGTGCAGATGACTACCAGACCTGCATGCGTTACGGTATGGATCTGGTGGTTCCCGTAGATGATTACGGCCGTCACACCGATTACGCAGGCAAGTACGCCGGTCTTAAGACCGAAGAATCCAACCCCATCATTTTGGCGGACATGAAGGAAAGCGGCGCTCTGTTTGCTTCCGAGGAGATCATTCACTCCTATCCCCACCACGACCGCTGCAAAAAACCTGTTATCTTCCGGGCAACACCCCAGTGGTTCTGCTCTGTGGAATCCTTTAAGGATCAGGCTATTGAGGCCATTGAAAACGTGCAGTGGTATCCCGCATGGGGCGGCGACCGTATGGTCAGCATGATCCGGGAACGCGCCGACTGGTGTATCTCCCGTCAGCGCCGTTGGGGTCTTCCCATTCCCGTGTTCTACTGCTCCGACTGCGGCAAGCCCGTGTCTACCCCCGAATCCATTGAAAAAATCTCCAAGCTCTTTGACGAGTTCGGTTCCAATGTCTGGTTTGAGAAGGAAGCGATGGAGCTGATCCCCGAGGGCTTCACCTGCCCCCACTGCTCCGGCAAGGCCTTCACCAAGGAAACCGACACGCTGGACTGCTGGTTTGACTCCGGTTCCACCCACTTTGCTTCTCTCATGAAGGATACTCCCGAGCTGTGGCCTGCCGATGTTTATCTGGAAGGCGCTGACCAGTACCGCGGCTGGTTCCAGTCCTCCCTGCTGACCTCTGTTGGCGCATTGGATCAGGGCGCTCCCTTTAAGCAGGTCCTGACCCATGGCTGGGTTGTGGACGGACAGGGCCGTGCAATGCACAAGAGCCTCGGCAACGGCGTTGACCCTGCTGACCTGATCAAGGATTTCGGTGCCGATATCGTTCGTCTGTGGGCAGCTTCTTCCGACTACCATGTGGATGTGCGTTGCTCCACCGAGATCTTCAAGCAGATCGCCCAGAATTACTTGAAGTTCCGCAATACCGCCCGTTACTGTCTGGGTAACCTGAATGACTTTGATGCAGACAATCTGGTTGCTCCTGCCGAGATGGAAGAACTGGACAAGTGGGCGCTGACCAAGCTGGACGAGCTGGTAGCTACTGTCCGGAAGGCATACAACAATTATGAGTTCCATGTGATCTCCCACGCCATCAACGATTTCTGCGTTGTGGGGCTGTCCTCCTTCTATTTGGACATTCTGAAGGATCGCCTGTACTGTGAGGAAGCAACCGGCCTGCGCCGTCGCTCCGCACAAACTGCTCTGTTCCTGATTCTGGATGCCATGACTACCCTGTTCGCTCCCATTTTGGCATTCACCTGTGATGAGATCTGGCAGTCCATGCCCCATCGCAGCAGCGATGATGTGCGGAACGTTCTGCTGAATCGGATGCCCGAATCCTTCGCTGAATATGCGCTGGACGAGGCTGCCATGGCTAAGTGGGATACTGTCATGAAGCTGCGTCAGGATGTGAACGGCGTTCTGGAGCTGGCTCGCGCTGACAAGCGCATTGGCAAGGCTTTGGAGGCACATGTCAGTCTGTTCACCGACAACGCAGAGTTGAAGGCAGCCTGCAAGGATGTGAATTTGGCTGAAATCTGCATTGTTTCTTCCTGTGCTTTCGAGGCTGTTCCCGAGGGTGCTACCACCGGTACCGGTACCAACCTGCCGGAGCTGACTGTCGGCGTTGTAGAAGCCCGTGGCGTCAAGTGTCCTCGCTGCTGGATGCACTCCGAAGAGGCCGATGAAAACGGTCTGTGCAAGCGCTGCGCCGCTGTGATTGCAAAGATGGATATTGAAATCTAATGCTTATAAAAGCAGACATACGGATATCCACCGTATGTCTGCTTTTTTGCCGATTTTCCCTTGACAAAGCCGAATCCCTGTGCTAATATATCTTGGCAACTAGATAATGTTTCTTTGATTCGGAGTGATACCCAAGAGGCCGAAGGGGCTCCCCTGCTAAGGGAGTAGGCGGTCAAAAGCCGCGCGAGGGTTCAAATCCCTCTCACTCCGCCAAAAATAGGACACACCATTTGGTGTGTCCTATTTTTGCTGTGAGAGGGATTTGAATAATCTAAATGCAACGCGGACGAGCGTTGCCAGCGAGGGCTCGACCGAGCTGAACATTTATTTCTGCCAACGGCAGAAATGCAAACAAATCCCTCTCGCTCCGCCTTCTTGTTATATACAGATAAATTCAAACAAATCTTTTTCTGTTGCGTAATCAACGGAGGACAGAGAAATACCACGCAAATCGGATGGGACAGTAACTTTTTCCCAAAATATTGCCAAATGTCGAAAATTGTCGATTTTTAGGTGATGACATTCCATTGGCTTTGTTGTAGAATAACGGTAAGGAACCGCTACAAGGAGTTCACATCCATGGAAAAATTACTGATTGCCGATCAATCCAGCATGCGGGCATCTATGCTTTCCAAAGCATTGCAGAACAAGTGGGATGTCTACATAGCTTCCAACGGTTTTGATGCTGTGGAAATGCTTTCCCGGATTCAGCCCGATGCGCTGATCATCAACCTGAATCTATGCTGGGTAGACGGTCTTTCTGTTTTGAAGCAATGCTTCCCAAGAATCCCACCCATTATTATCGGTTTGAGTACCCACATCACCCCAAGTATCCGGGATGAAGCTGCAAGTTTTGGCATCGGTTTTATTTTTACTATGCCCTTTGTGATTTCAGCCGTTGCCAACCGGTTGAATGATATGCTGGAATCCTACAAAGAGACACCCCAGTATTTGGCTCGGCATATCCGGGCATTGGGAATTGCGCCTCACAGGGACGGATACCGCTACCTGATAGAAGCGCTGCGGTTGATTCGGGAAAATCCCAATATGCGTCTGCAAAAAGAGCTATACTTTGTCATTGCAGAATCTTGCGGCGCTGTTTCTTCTCAAAGTGTGGAACGCGCTATCCGTGTCGCTATACAGGATGCTTGGATTTATCGAAAACCGGAGATTTGGGAGTACTACTTCCCCGGCGCAAAGGAGTATCCTTCCAATGGAGAACTGATCGCAAAACTTGCCGACATGATATAAAACACCCTGATTTGACAAAGCAAATCAGGGTGTCTTTATTATTTACAGCAGTGTTGCAGGATCGGTATACTCCAGATTCTGCGCAATGGCAACCGCCTTGCAGGTGAGCTTGCCGTTATAGGTATTCAGGCCCTTCATCAGTGCAGGATCTGCCTTACAGGCTTCCTCAACACCCATATTGGCCAGTTTAACCGCATAGGGCATGGTAGCACCGGTCAGCGCCAAGGTGGAGGTTCTGGGCACTGCGCCGGGCATATTGGCAACGGAATAGTGCAACACACCGTGCTTCACAAAATAGGGATTGCTGTGGGTGGTGATCCGATCCATGGTTTCAATAGAACCGCCCTGATCGATGGCAACATCCACAAGAACACTGCCGGGACGCATGGTCTTGACCATTTCCTCTGTGACCAGCTTAGGGGTTCTGCCGCCGGGGATCAGCACGCAACCGATGACCAGATCTGCTTCCTTAACAGCTCTTGCAATATTGTAGGAATTGGACAGCAGCGTCTGTACTCTGCCACTGAAAATATCATCAATATAGGCAAGGCGCTTGATATTCAGGTCCAAAATGGTCACATTTGCACCAAAGCCGTTAGCGGCTCTTGCTGCATTCAAGCCAACATTACCGCCGCCGACAACCACTACATTTGCCTTCTCAACACCGGGAACACCGCCCAGCAGAACGCCTCTGCCGCCATTGCTGGATTCCAGCAAGTGGGCACCGATCTGCACAGACAGGCGGCCTGCAACCTCACTCATGGGTGCCAACAAAGGCAGAGAGCCATCGGGCATCTGTACGGTTTCATACGCAATGGCGGTGATTTTCTTCTCCAGCAATGCATGGGTTTGGCTGGGATCAGGAGCAAGGTGGAGATAAGTAAACAGGATCTGACCCTCTCGCAGAAGCTCAAACTCCTGAATCAAAGGCTCCTTGACCTTAACGATCATGTCAGCGATTTCATAAACCTCGGCAGGTGTTGCCAAAATCTTTGCGCCAACAGCGGCGTATTCACTATCCATAAAGCCGCTTTCCTTACCGGCATTCTGCTCAATATATACTTCATGACCTGCGCGGACCAATGCATCTGCACCGGCAGGTGTCAGACCTACACGGCCTTCCTGAGGCTTAATCTCTTTAGGACAACCAATTCGCATAATATTGCTCCTTCTATCAAAAATATAGCAATATTGTATCATTTAAGATTTCTTGTTGTCAACAGTTTTTTTATATTGGTGGGAAGAAATTACAGTACGATTTTACACAATGCTATACATGTGTATTCTATGTAAAACTGTACCGCATCTTCCTTGACATTTCCTCCTATCAATGGTATAGTATAGCCTAATGGAGAGATGTCCGAGCGGTTTAAGGAGCTAGTCTTGAAAACTAGTGATACCGAGAGGTACCGTGGGTTCGAATCCCACTCTCTCCGCCAAAAAAACACTTTTTGTCTGCTTGCAGGCAAAAGGTGTTTTGTATTTTAGATATCGTCTGCCAAAGTCTTCCGCTTCTTCCATACACCGGAGAGGAAGTATACAAGGCTGGGAATACAGAAACCGTAGGCTGCCACGCCGTAGCCCAGCACAAAGCCGTAAAAGCCCCAGCCAAGAACGATACCAAACAGCCAGCTCAAACCGATCCGCAGCACAACACCATCCATCAGGGCAAGCACCATGCTCAGGCCGGCATTTCCGATGCCCTGAATAAAGGCACCGGTACCGCGCATAAAGGCTAAAGCCGGGAACATCCACAAAATCGCCCGGATAAAATTGCCGGACATACCGTGAACCAGCGGATCGTCCGAGAAGAGCATGAACAGTTCCTTACCAAACAGGATATAGGCCGTCATAAATGCAACTGTCAGGATAATAGAGTAGATCCAGGACCAATAAACCACCTGCACAGACCGCTTCTTCTCCCCTGCCGCAATATTTTGGCTAATCATAGGCATAGCTGCGAAGTGAATACCTTGGGAGATCTTGTTGATAATATCATCGATCCGCACGCCGACACCGAAGGTTGCCGAAGCCACCACGCCAACCTGATTGATCATGGAGTTTACAAACAGCATGGACAGGTTGATGCAGCCGGACTGGACCGCCATAGGCGCGCCCAGAGATGTGATCATTTTGGCATAACGGCCATCGATCCGGAAGCTTTCTTTCTTGAAATCAAAACCAAATTCCTCTTTGCGTTTCCACAGGTAGTAGACGGAGAAAATAAAGGACACCGCCTGACCGATCATGGTTGCCCATGCCGCGCCAGCCACTTCCCAACGGAACACACCGGTAAACAGAATATCCAGCACCAGATTGACGACTGTGGCAATGCCGACAAACAGGAACGGCCGCTTGGAGTCGCCCATGCCCCGCAGGACTGCCGCTACCATATTATAGCCTGCAGTAAAGACAAGACCGGCGCCGCAAATAATCAGGTAATCCAGCGCGAACGCCCGGGATTCTGCCGGGATCCGCATCAGATCCATAATCAGTTCGCTGCCAAAAATCGCTACTGCAGTCAAACCAAGGGCAAGCAGCATAATCAGGCCGAACAAGGTACCAATGATGCTGTTAAGCTCTTTTCGCTTGCCTGCACCCAGTGCTTGAGAGATCAGCACCTGACCGCCGCTGGAAAAGCCAAGACATACCATGGTGGCAAAATTCATGATCTGACTGCTTTGAGAAACAGCAGACAAGCCGGCCGTTCCCACATATTTTCCTACCACCATCATATCGATAGTGCTGTAAAACACTTGCAGCGCATTGGATAACATAAACGGGATCGTGAACCAAAGCAGCTGCTTTGCCACACTGCCCCGTGTAAAGTCTTTCGTTAGTGTTTTTTGCATGTAATACGCTTCCTTCTATCTATATCAAAATACCGTTGCAATGGTCAATTTCGTGCTGAATGATCTGGGCTGTCCAGCCGGTAAAGGTTTTGAGTCTGACCTGCATTTCTCCGTTTTGGTACTGGACCTTGATCTTCTGATACCGCTTGGTTTTCCGCGGACCGCCCAGCAGAGACAAGCAGCTTTCCTCTGTTTCATATTCGCCGGAACAGGAAATGATCCGGGGATTGAACATCACCATATACTGCCCATCCATATCAAAAGCAATGATCCGTTTGCGCGCACCGATCATGTTGGCCGCCATACCCACGCAACTTTCCTTGTGTGCAATGAGTGTATCCAGAAGATCCTGCGCAATACCTACATCCTCACGGGTAGCTTCGGCAGACATTCCGGACAGTAAAATAGGATCGTGAACAACGGGACGGATCATAGGCTTTCTCCTTGCAGACAGATACCAGTATTATAGCAGTTTCTGCATAAAATGTAAAGAACCGGGATGCCGCCAAAACAGCATCCCGGTTTTCTTATGACTGATTGCAGTTTCCGCAGCAATCGCTGCAAACTCCGGAGCATTTACCACTGTCCGGACAACCGATGCATTTCTTTCCCTTTTTCTTAAATCTGTAAATATACCAGCAGGCAAGCGAAGCAACGGAAACAATAATCGCAAGTACTATCCAATCCACAAAATTCATAAATTACTTCCTTCCACTGAGGGCATATTCTTCCTTTACTTTCTTATCGGAACGAATGCACAGAACCGCCAAAACTGCCGCAAACAGCACCACAAATGCACCACCGCCGATCACGGCCCCGATATGTAGGGAGGCAGGCGCAGTGATCCACGTACCGATCGTGTAGACAAGATATCCGATGGTATATCCTGTGCCCAACTGCAAAGCCAGACCTCCCCACAACCATTTCTTATCCTTAATTTCTGCATTCATGGCACCCATTGCAGCAAAGCAAGGAGGTGTAAACAAGTTGAACATCAAATATGCCAGCGCAGCAACCTTGGTAATACCAAAGATTGCGGCAACCTCAGCCCCTGCGCCCTGTGCCATTTCCAGAGCCTCCGTGTCCACCAGATTGGAGATGCCATAGCAGACAGCCAATGTACCTACCACATTTTCCTTGGCTATAAAGCCGGTCACGGCCGCGGCAGCCATCTGCCATGCCTTGATGCCAATTACGGGAACAAGAATCACCGCAACAGGACCGGCAATCGTTGCAAGGATGGATGTATTCTCCGCTCCCTCCGGAACAAGCTGCAGGTTCCAATCAAAGGACTGCATGATGTAGACAATCGCATTACACAGCAAGATGATCGTTCCTGCCTTTACGATATAAGACCAACCGCGGCTGAGCATAGAAAAACAAGCTCGCTTCAAAGAAGGTCGCTTATATTCCGGAAGCTCCATAATAAAGAAAGACTTGCGGTTTTTATAACCTGCGATCTTATTGACAAGCAAGGCGCCCAGCAGGATCAGAAGAATACCGACAAAGTACATCAATGTTCCAACCCAGGAAGCCTCATCAAAAAATGCGCCGGCAAACAACGCAATCACCGGAAGTTTAGCGCCGCAAGGCATGAAAGGCGCCAGCATTGCCGTGGCATTCCGCTCCCGCTCATTCCGAATGGTTCTGGCCGCCATAACACCGGGAATGGCGCAACCTGTTCCGATGACAAAAGGGATCACAGATTTACCGGACAGACCCACCTTCTTGAAAATCGGGTCAAGGACAACCGTAGCGCGGGCCATATAGCCGCAGTCTTCCAACAACGCAATCAGGAAGTACATGACCATAACCAAGGGCAGAAAGCCAACAACGGCACTAACGCCACCAATAACGCCCTCAGTCAAAAGTGCAGCCAGAAATGGATTGGCATTTGCCCCTTCCAGCGTCCCTGTAACCCAATCCTTAAACATATCAATCAGAGTAACAAGTCCGGGAATCGCAAATCCGTTGGCAAATTCATAACCCTCTGCGATCCAAGGTCCGACCCATGCCTGAGAAATCTGGAATACAAGGAACATAACCACCGCAAAGATCAGCAGACCAACTACAGGATATGTAAGAATCTCATCGATCTTATCCTGATTATTCTTATCTTTTGTATGTACTTTTCGTTTCTCGACCTTTGCAACGACCTTGTTGACAAACTCGAATCGCTTACGGTCAGCAGCTTCCACGGCCTTCTTGTCTGTCAGATCGATGGCATCCTGAGAGTACGGTGCTTTTTGCCCCTTACCCACTGCCTGCACAGCCGTCATTACCACTTCCAAAAGTCCGTTATCGCCATTGGATGTCGATATCGTTTCCACCACAGGACAACCTAACTTTTCAGACAACACTTTCACATTGATCTCTGTTTGCTTTTTCTCATTAATGTCTGCTTTATTCAGAGCGACCACAACAGGAATACCCAGTTCCAAAAGCTGTGTTGTAAAGAAAAGAGACCGGCTCAGGTTTGTAGCATCAACGATGTTGATGATCACATCCGGATTCTCACCCTTCACATAAGCACTGGTAACACTTTCTTCGGAAGTAAAGGGGGACATGGAATATGCACCGGGAAGGTCCACCGCCACCAGTTCTTCAGAAACACCATTACAATACATCTTACGGATAGGACTCATCTTCTTGTCAACAGTGACGCCCGCCCAGTTGCCAACCTTTTCATTGCGGCCTGTCAAAGCATTATACATTGTCGTTTTACCGCTGTTAGGATTGCCGGTTAAAGCAATTCTCATGTTCATTCCTCCTTGAACGATTCATAATGTTTGGTTATTTGACAGGCTTCCCTGAAAAATACTTAAATACAGTTAGCATTCGCTAACTTCAGGTGTAAGCAATCAGCAGTTCCCTGCTGATTGCAAATTTACTGTGACACAACGATTGCGGCTGCTAACTGATTGTCGATGTTATATCTGCCGTCCTTAATAGAGACTGTACAGCTTCCCCGGCGACGGGATACAACCGTAACCGGTTCTCCACTGTAGCACCCGAGGGAAAACAGAAAGGCATTCAGTTCCTCATCGTTCGTATCTATATGCTGAACAATATACTCTATTCCCTCTTGCGCTGTTAATAATGTCATCATACTCACCTATTTCAAGCAGGCGTGTTAGCCTACGCTAACTCCTGCGCAAAAACATTAATTAGCATATGCTAACCTCTGATATAATAATCGTTTCTCCCCTGTTTGTCAATAGGTTTTTGGAAAAAATGTGAAAAATTTGCACCCGGAAAGTCTCCGGGTGCAAAGGATTTATGATTAGTAGCCATAACGCTTCCGTTTTGCGATCAGCAGGGTCAGGCAGACTGCAACCGCCAACATTTCCGCCACAACTGCAGACCACCAAATGCCATCGATCTTTAAGAACAATGGCAGCAGAAGCACAGATGCCGCCTGAAACACCAAGGTGCGCAGAAAGGCGATCACTGCGGACGTCAGCCCATCGTTCAGCGCTGTAAAGAAACCGGAACCATAGATCGCAAATCCGGCAAAGGGAAATGACAGCGCAAAAATCCGGAAGCCCCTGACGGTCATGGCAAACAGCTCCTGATCGTATCCCACAAAGATCCTAGATAACGGATCGGACAGCAGAATACCCGATGCTAACATAACAACAGATGTCATGCCGATCAGCACACTGCTTTTTCTCAGCAAGCCTTTCAATTCCCTGCTGTTGCCTGCGCCATAATGATATCCCACCACCGGTGCAGTGCCTATGGAATAGCCGATAAATGCCGAGACAAAGACGAAATTAACATACATAATCACGCCGTATGCCGCCACACCGTTTTCGCCGGCGTATTTCAGCAGCTGAATATTATAAAGCATGCCGACCAACGACATGGAGATATTGTTCATGAGTTCAGACGATCCGTTGGTGCAAGCCTTTAACAGGCTCTTGCCGTCAAATATGGTCTTTCCGATGTGCAGCAGGCTGGTGTTCTTCCGGCTGAAATATATAAGCGGAAACACACCGCCCACCATCTGGCTCAAGCCCGTTGCCAAGGCTGCGCCAACAAGGCCAAAGGGAATCACCAAGACCGCATCCAGCACCATGTTGCAGACGCCGGCGATCACGGTCATACAAAGACCCAGCTTCGGTTTCTCCGCTGTGACAAAAAAGCTTTGGAACTCCAGCTGCAAAATAAATGCAGGCAGTGCGCACAGAATGATCCTTCCGTAGGTCACACAGTCATCCAGCATCTGTCCCCTTGCGCCCAGCGCATGGGCAACAGGCCGTAGGATCAGGATTCCCACTACGGCGATCACGATGCCCAACGCCAAAGAAACATAGATGAGAAGAGAGAATATCCGGTTTGCCTTTTCTCTGTCCTGCTCACCCAATGTCTTGGACACCAATGCGCTGCCACCGGTACCGAACATAAAGCCCAGTCCGCCCAGCATCATCAAAAAGGGGGTAATAAAGTTCACCGCGGCAAAGGGGATCTTGCCTACAAAGTTGGACACGAAGAAGCCGTCAACAACACCGTAAATTGAGGTAAAGATCATCATCGCCACGGAAGGAAGCGTAAATCGCAGAATCCTTCCGTATGTAAAATGGTCGGATAATCGGATCGGTTGTTTCTTGTTCATATTGTAATTTTAACCTGCCTGCACCATATCGCGGATCTTGTTGATCGCGCGATACGCCTTTTCGTAGTACGCTTCCGGCGTGATTCCCTTGTAGCCTTCCCAGATATTGGGGATCACTTCCATGGTAAGGGTTCCGGTATAATTTGCTTTTCTTAGATGGCTTGCCACCTTGGTATAATCGATATTGCCATCAAAGGGGATCATGTGCATATCACCGCCGGGCTGGCAGAAATTATCGTGGATATGGGTATAGACCAGCTTGTGGCCAAACAGCGGCATATACTCCCGACCGTTTGCAAAGCACTGCTCATGACCGGTATCCCAGCAAAACCGCACCTGCTCCACATCATCGTAGATTTCAAAGAAATAGGCAATGTTGCCTAATTTTCTTTGGTTCTCGATAGCAAGTGTGATATTCTGCTTGACCGCACGATCTACCAACTTATCAAATCTGGCAAATCCCAGATCGTTCATAAGCGGCGGTTTATTGCCGGAGCTTAAATGTACGACTGCTTTGGGTACGCCAACTTTATGACAGGTATCGATACAAGCAGACAAGCGGTCAAACATCTGCTGACCTTCTTCGTTATCCAGCCAGATGTTATTGATCCCCTTAAAGGGCGCGTGAACACATTCAAAATCAATACCGGCAATCTGCGCATACTTAGCAAAGCCCTCTGCATCTGCCTCACTGGACGTAAAAGCCGCATCGAACCCTAAATCTGCAATCAAACGGCAAAATTCCTCCGGAGAATCTCCCATTACACCGCAATAATTGATACCAACCTTATTCATATTCTTACCTTCTGTTTATAATTTCTTTTTTTATACCGTCATATAGCAAAATTCCATAGCCCGTGCCGAAATTGCCTCCGGATTTTATATATGAAACAAAATTTCTTTGCAAGGATGTATCTTGTGGCAGTTTATCCAAGTCGTCCGAATATGGCTTTCCAAAAATTATTTGTGAAATGGTAAATTTTTCTGATTCAGCTATTGACACCACATCAAACAGTTGTGAAAACGCTTTCAGGTTAGATCCATCCGGGTATACCTTTTCTGCGTAGTTCGGAAACAGCAGCCAGGATGCGCAGCATACCGGCATTATGCCGTCTTTCAGATCATCTTTAAAGAAGTCGTATGCCTTTTCCAAAGAATCCATACATAGCTGGGGCGTCAGTTTCCCGGATGACGGAATATGGCATTTGTATACTTTGTCACCTGGTTTTAGCACATAGTCGCCGGAAGTATACATTTCTTTTTCATACACCACAGTTTGGTACTGCAAGCGCCCCAATCCAAACATTTTGCACCAAAAGAAAAGATAAAACCAATATGTATTCACACCGACGCAACCATTATATTTTTTGCATTCCCGATTCTTGTAGGTAAGATCCATCAGAGAATCTATAAGCACATCTTTTCCAATACCTAACCGGAGATAATCCTGTTCCAAGTAAGGTATACAGTGCAGCCAAAACAATAATTGCAACATATACTTGTCATTTTCGGTTTGCGCCAATTGCTGCGCCTTTTCCAGAAAGGACAGTGTCGTATCCTTTACCGCCACCTGCTCTTCGAGCGTAACGGCTCTCAACACAACATCCCGGCCGCCGCGCATATAGTTTTCTGCCAAAGGCGCTATGTCATTGCCGTAAACTTTGTCTTTTGTAAGAATTTCTGCTATATCCTCCGCACCAAACTGCAAACTGCTTAACCATGCTTCAAAAACCATTTCTGCACCTCTCGATATTACTGTATTGACAGCAACTCACTAAAGTTAAAAATATAATAGTCGTTTTCTGCCTGCATTTGCGCCACATAATCTTTAGAGGAATCATCGTACACACCGCAAACCTGCATACCGGCTTTCTTTGCCGTCATATCCGCATGGATATTATCATCCAGAAACAGCACTTCCTCCACCTGCATGCCCAGTCGGTCCGCAACCTGCTTATAGATCTCAGGATCTGCTTTCGTGGTAGCGAAATCGTCGCAGGACCATACATTGTCAAACAGCTCATACATGCCGTTGCGCTTCAAGCAGGGATCTAAGGTGATATGCGGACTGGCCGTCAGGATATTCAGTTTCGCACCCTGTGACTTCAGTTCCTTCAGAACCGGCACCACATTTTCTTTAGGCAAAATATGATAGAGGTAACCGTCCATCAGATATTCCTTGATCTTCAATGCGATCTGCTCCGGCGGCAGCGCAAGCCCCATGGAGATAAAATGCTTTACGCAGCCCTCTAAGCCGAGGGGTGTCAATACCTTGATAATATCCGGTTCATAGGGGATCTTGTTTTCATCCAGTATTCGCAGCATACAGGACACAAAAGTCGGCATGGAATCCACCAATGTGCCGTCAAAATCGAACAGATATGCCTTTATCATCCTTTTCCCACCTTACACAGATATACTTTGCACAATTATAGCACATCTGCAAATTTGTTGCAAGAATCCTCTTGATTTCTGTGTGTTTTTTAAGTTGTTTTTTCTTAACTTTTGCAGTATGATAACCCCAAACGGTACAAGGAGCGAATCATCATGAATATTGCACAGCAATATGTTGCTATCAAGCGAAAAAACATTCCCGATAACCTAAATGCCAAAGCATTGCATGAACTTGTAAGCCGGGTTGCCGGCGAAACCTACGCCGATAAATTTGTGTTTGAGAAATGCGAAAGCAACGGTTTTGATACCTACGAGGTGTTTGACCGGGCGAACAAAATCTGCATCCGGGCCAACACCGGCGTTGCAGCCGCAGTGGGTTTCAATCGGTACTTAAAAGAAATCTGCCGCTACAGCATCGGCGCATTAAGCACCAGCGGCATTCTGCCGCAGCAGCCGCCTGCCGTCAACAAAGTATTAAAAAGCGAAAGCAGATTCCTTTACCGCTATTTCTTTAATTACTGCACCTTTTGTTATACCTATGCATTTGATAATTGGCAGCAATGGGAAAAGACGCTGGATTATCTGATTCTTTCCGGATACAACCTCATTTTGAATCCCATCGGTTTGGAAACTGTTTGGTGCAATGTTCTGCAAAAATTGGGCTATCGTCAGGAAGATATCCAAGCATTTCTGTGTGGGCCTGCCTTTTATGCATGGCAATGGATGTTCAATTTATCCGGTTGGGCCGGCGGTGTACCGGAGCATTGGTATGAAGCGCGGATATCCCTTGCTGAAAAATTCAATAATCGTCTGCTGGAACTGGGTGCCAGCCCGGTATTGGGCGGCTATGTAGGCATGGTTCCCAACGATTTCTGCAACTACTTCCCTGACGCCAAGCCCCTGAAGCAGGGCACTTGGGGCGGCTTTATCCGGCCTGCCTATATTCTGCCGGATGATCCCAATTTTAATAAGGTTGCCGATCTGTTCTACACGGAACTCCGTAAGATCGGCGGTGCTGACCGGGTCTGTTATTTTTCTGCTGATCCGTTCCATGAGGGAGGCATCAAAACAGGTGTTGATCTGCCGTCATTTGCGCTGCGTTGTTACGAGAAGATGCGCGAATATGTGGATACCCCTGTGTGGGTCCTGCAGGAATGGGGTGCGCCCAAAATGGACATCCCCGATCGTGTAAACGCAAGCTATGACGGCGGTGCCATGCTTGTTTCCCTCTCCGCTGACCGGAAGCCTACCGAATCTGCGCGTGTTGACACCTCTCCTTGGTGCTATTGTGCTGTAAATGCCTTCGGTGGGCAGGAGGTTATGCAAGGCGCGCTGACCGAGCAGCTGCTTAACCCCTTTATTCACCTTGCAAACAACACCAGTAAAATACTGGGCATTGGCTACATGCCGGAATCGGTGAATGCAAACGAAATCTTCTATTCCGTTTTTTCTCACAACGCCTTTGGAAACGGCTATCAAACGCCGGAAGATTTTTTAAGAGCCTACACCTTGGACCGACACGGGAAAACATTTGATGATATCGTCAGCGCCCTTGCCAAAGTCTGTGTTACCACCTATCACATCGACCGGCTTTTGGGTGCAGAATCGGGATTGTGCGCAAGACCATCTCTCACCGTCAGGAATGTGTCCACTTGGGCAAATTTTGCCTGTCCTTATATTGACCAAACCGTTCTTATAGACTATGTAAAAGCGCTATATGCCCATTACGACGAACTCTCCGCTTTTGACGGCTATAAGCGTGACTTACTGGAAGCCGCAAGACAGATTCTCAACAATCTCTCTTGGTACTACATTGCGGAGCTTCAGGAAGCCTACAAAAAGAAAGATCTCCCCGGCGTGACCTATAACGGTCAGGCGCTTCTAAGTCTTTACGATTTACAGAACGCCCTTGTATCCACCGATAAAAGTTTTCTTCTCGGTAATTGGCTGGAGAAAGCAAAGGCATGGGGCAAAACGCCGGAGGAAAAGGCGTATTTCGAGCGTAATGCCCGTCTGCTGATCACGCTGTGGGCTGACGAAGCCGGTTCTACAGAAGGCGGTATGCATGATTACGCCGCAAGAGAGTGGAACGGCATGCTGGAGGACTTTTATAAGCCCAGATGGGAGCGATTCATCGCCCGATTGGAAACAGCCCTTACATCCGGAAAAGAGTTGGAGAAAATCAACGATTATCAGGAAGAAGTGGGTTTTGTTTATGCACAGAAAGACTATCCCTCAGAACCCTTTGGCTGCCTGAAAACCGCTGTTGCCAACATCATTGAAAAAGTCGATTCCGTAAAATACGAACACAAAAAATATGCTCCCAAGGGTATCCCCTTTGAAGAGTATATTGCAACGGCCTTCGAAAACGAAACCAAGAAATAATATCCATCCATGCGCTGCCGCAGCATTGGTTACGGCAGCGCTTTTTATATTTCAGGCCATTATTAAAAAATACTCAAATCCAGTATTTGACTCAGCATTTCCAGCGCCTTGATTCCGGCGATGCTGTTTCCCTTATTGTCCAGCGCCGGTGAGTAGATGCCAATACCCATTTTCCCGGGAACCACAGCCATGATACCGCCGCCTACACCGCTCTTGGCCGGTACACCCACCTGTACGGCAAATTCTCCGGAGCCATCGTACATACCGCAGGTCATCAGGATGGCATTGACATATTTTGCATATTCTTTATCAAACAGTCTCTCTGCAGTAATTACATTCACACCGCCGTTGGCAAATACAAGGGCAATATTGGCGAGATCCACCACCGTTGCCTGAATGGAGCAGGCACGGAAGTAGCAATCCAGCACTTCCTCCACATCATCGGAAATCATACCGTACGCCCGGAGCATATAGGCAAGGGCTCTGTTTTTATTGCCGGTGGCCTTTTCGGACAGATAGACCTGCTCGTCCACAGCAAGGCTGGGATTTCCGCTGATTCTCCGTGTCAGGTCAAGAAGCCGATGGAATTTTTCCTTGTAGTTCTCCCCTTTTATCAAGGTGCAAAGGGCAATGGCACCGGTATTGATCATGGGGTTGATATGCTCACAATTCAATGCCTGATCGCTGTAGTTAAAGGCATCAAAGGGCTTACCGGTAGACTCCGCGCCTACCAACCGACGCACCGGCTCTGTACCGTTGTCCATTAACGCGAGCAAAAGGATGATTGGTTTAATGATGCTTTGCATGGTAAAGCAATTTGCGTAGTCACCTGCGCAGCAAGGGTTACCATCATTGGTCAGGGTGCAGATGCCAAATTCATTTTTATTTGCCTTCGCAAGCTCCGGAATATAGTCGGCTACCTTTCCCTGATCCATATAAGCTGCACATTTTGATAAAATTTCACCAAGTAATTCTGTCATTATATTTGCCTCCCGAATGGATAATAGCCAAATAATAGCACGGGTATCCATAGGATGCAACCGCATTGTACAAAATGGAATATAATTCGCAGAAAGTGTAATGCACCGGGCATGCGTAAAAGATGATCCCCAAGGACAATAGCCTTGGGGATATCGGTCAGCTACGCAAAACGAAACCGTTAGAGAAAATATTTTCTTATTTTTTAACTATTTATCATTGTTTTTGCAAATGCCTGAACGGATATTGATAAGCTTACGCTTCATTTCGCCAATCGTTAGTTTGGCTCCCAATTCTGTCGTTGCAAAGTTTAATTTAGTTAAGAGTGAAAAAGTAAAATCCCGAACGCTTTCGCATTCGGGATTTTTGGAGGTACCGGCCAGATTTGAACTGGCGGATCAGAGTTTTGCAGACTCGTGCCTTACCACTTGGCTACGGTACCGTATGAAATAAGGAACGCCTGCGCGTTCCTTATCTTTTTGGAGCGGGTGACGAGGCTCGAACTCGCTACCTCCACCTTGGCAGGGTGGCGCTCTACCGGATGAGCTACACCCGCATCTGGTGCCTCCGGTCGGAATCGAACCAACGACACGTGGATTTTCAGTCCACTGCTCTACCGACTGAGCTACAGAGGCATATTGAGCAGAGCATGAAGCTCTGCTCAGATGCTTTATTTGGCGACCCGGAACGGACTCGAACCGTCGACCTCCAGCGTGACAGGCTGGCGTGCTAACCGACTGCACCACCGGGCCAAATTTTGGTGGGAACAACAGGGCTCGAACCTGTGACCCCATGCTTGTAAGGCATGTGCTCTCCCAGCTGAGCTATGCTCCCGAACCTTATCGCCGGCGTTTGCACACCTCAGCGACGGGTTTTATTATACACAGAGTCGTGTTGTTTGTCAAGCACTTTTTACGAAATTTTTACAGGAATTTTTTCGTAATCCTTTCCGTGTTTTCCCACCGAAATAAATGCGATTTTATACCTTTTTCAAGAGGGCCGTAATGTCCTCCGGAGTAAAGCGATAAACCGTATCACAGAACTGACATTCCACCGGGAAGGACTTTCCTTCCGCTGCGATCTCCTGCAATTCCTCTTTTCCTAAGCTCACAAGTGCTGCTGTGACCCGATTCCGGTCGCAATAACACTTGTAGGAAACCTCTGTGGTCTCCAGAAACAGCACACCCAGATCACCGCAAACCTGCCCCAGAATATCCTCCGGCGTCATGCCCTGCTCCAGCATGGCAGTAACCGCGCCGGCTTTTTGAATGCCTGCTTCCAATTTATCGATGGTTTCCTCAGGCGCGCCGGGAAGCAGCTGCAGCAAGTAACCGCCGGCCACCTTAACGCTTTGATCCCGGTCCACCAGCACACCCAGCGCGCAGGCTGTAGGAATCTGCTCGCTCTGTACATAATATGCAGTAATATCATCTGCGATCTCTCCGGTGACCAGCGGAATAGATCCCACATAAGGTTCTTTCATCTGCAGATCGCGAATAACCGTTAATGTGCCGTCTGTGCCGACTGTCGCACCCACATCCAGCTTGCCCGGATGCTTCTCCACCAACGGTACTTTCGGCTCGTACACATATCCCCGGACATTACCGGTAGGATCCGATACACAGACAATACTGCCGATTGGGCCGCTGCCTTTGATCTGCAAGGTCATGGAACCGTTTTCCACCTTCTGCATATTGCCCATCATAGAGGCCGCCGTCAGCGCCCGTCCAAAAGCCGCTGTGGCGTTAGGTGTCGTACCGTGGATTCTTACCGCTTCGCTGACGATCTCGGTAGAACGGATAGCTACGAGCTTCACAAAGCCATCCATACTCATACCGCGTACAAGATAATCACTCATTTTACTCTGCCCTTTCTTGCCTTCAAATAAATTCGCTGTTCCCCATCCCGGGGAGACACAAATTCCCGGTCTGCATAGACCGCAATATCGGTAAACCCTGCTGTTTTCAGGTATTCTACAAGCTGGTCAGCGCTGTAGGCATATTCCCGATGCTCCTCAAAGCTGCGATGCCAAACATCACCGCTGCGCAAAAACAGATCCATGCCATAGCTGCAGATATTCGTTTCTTTATCAAACTCGCCACGCCAAACGCAATAAACATCATCGTCCTCATCCAAGAACACCTGACCGTCCATTGCACGCAGCTTTTCAGGGGTATTTACATCAAATATAAAGCAGCCGCCGGGATTTAAGACCCGATAGACCCGTCGGATAGCTTGCTGACAGTCCTGAGGATCGGTAATATAATCCATACTGTCCAAAGCGCAAACCGCCAAATCCACGGCCTTAGGAAGGCGAAGCGCCTGCAGCTTTTGGCAGACGAACACCGGAGGATTCTGACAATCCTGCGCTTTTTGCTGCGCAACCGTCAGCATTTCCTCAGACATATCCACCGCCGTAACATCCATCCCCATCTCCGCCAGCAACAGCGCAACAGAGCCTGTGCCGCAGGCAAGATCCACCGCAGTACGGGGTTGCAGTCCCTCTTTTTGCAGGATCTGCATATAAAAATCCACGACAGCCTGATAGTCTACATCATTGGTCAGCCGGTCATAGCCCAGCGCCAGATCATGATATGCCTCCACAAGGGACTCCTTTCCCAAAAAAGCATCCCGGACAAATGTCCGGGATGCAAATTCTGTGCAAAATTAGCGCTTGTTGAAAATACCGAAAATGCTGTCGATATCTTCGCTTGCTCTTGCAGCCTTGACCTCTTCTGCAGTCTTAGGAATGACCACGCCGCTCTTGGGCTCAAAGCCGGTAGCAATAACGGTAACACGCATCTCATCCTCGAAGTTCTCATCCCATGTAGCGCCGAAGATGATGTTAGCATCGGGATTAGCTGCTTCCTGCACGATGCCGGCAGCGGTTTCCACATCGTCCAAAGTCAGCTCGGAAGAACCGGTCACATTCACCAGAACGCCGGTAGCGCCGTTAATGGAGGTCTCCAGCAGGGGGCTTGCAACAGCAGCCAGTGCAGCCTGCTCAGCCTTCTCACGACCGGTAGCCAGACCAACACCCATATGCGCACGGCCGGCATCCTTCATAATAGCGGAAACGTCAGCAAAGTCCAAGTTAATGACCACATTGCCAGCCTCACCAACCAACTCGGAGATGGAGGTAACAGCCTGCTTCAGAACATCGTCAGCGATGCCGAACGCATTGGCAAAGGTGATCTTCTGATCGGTGACATACTTCAGGCGGTCGTTGGGGATGATAACCAAAGAGTCCACCTTACCGGACAGTGCTGCGATACCTTCCTCAGCCTGACGCATACGATTAGCGCCCTCAAACTTGAAGGGCTTGGTCACAACGCCGACGGTCAGGATACCCTGCTCGTGGGCCAAATCAGCAACAATGGGAGCTGCACCGGTACCGGTACCACCGCCCATACCGGCAGTGATGAACACCATATCGGTATTCTCCAAAACCTTGGCGATCTGTGCTCTGCTCTCCTCTGCGGACTTCTGGCCGATGTCGGGCTTAGAGCCTGCGCCCATACCGTTGGTCAGCTTTTCACCGATCTGCACCTTGTTGGGGCAGACGGACTTGTTGAGGTCCTGCTTATCGGTATTGATAGCAATAAACTCCACACCGTCAACGCCGGCAGTAATCATCCGGTTAATAACATTGTTACCGGCGCCGCCGACACCGATTACCTTAATCTTAACTACGCGCTCCTGAAACTTATCCATAATTTCCGTTTCCTCCTATGTATGGTATTGCAGAAATAGCGACTTTCTGCGTTTTAATACAATCGTACTTGTATATTCTACTGCGAAAAAGTTATTTGGTCAATAGAAAATCCATCAATTCCGCAAAATTTTTTACAAATTTATTTACGAGAAATTCTGAAAGCGAACTTTCAACTCTTCCGTAAAGCTGAAAATACCGGTCTGATTCGCAGCGCTCTGGTCGATAGCGCGCTTCAGGCTTGTGATCTTTACATCCAATTTCTGGCTGTCACCCAACAGCAGCTGATACCGACGATTTCCGTACCACAGTTCAATTTGAGAAAGGTCTGCCACAGAAATGGTAGTGACCTCACCGTAGATGCCGTTCTTCTCTAAATTCTTTATAATCTCAATGGCAACACTCAGCCGCTCGCTGCCTAAAACCGTTTCAGGCTTTGTCTCGTCGGTCTGCGGGGTGTTGGCGCCAACCGCAACAGCGCCTACTGCAGGCTTCGTGATCTTAACGCCCAAAAGCTTGGTGCACTCCCCTGCCTGCGCCGCCGTGGTCTTTTCCACGATCTTGCCCTCATAGGACAGCCGCCACCAGCTGCCGTCATCGGCTTCCACGGAGTAGACAACATCCAGTTCCTTAACCTCAATACGGACAATGTCCGGAAGCTTAACAGCAATGCGGACTGTATCCACATAAGGCAGCGCCTGCTTAATTTTACCGGCAGCTCTGGCTTTGTTCAGCGTCAAAAGGTTCTCTCCGTCCTGAATGCCGGAAGCCTGCAGAATGTCATAGGCGGAGTATTTTTCATTGCCGGACACCGTAAGTTTCTCCACATCCACCTTGAAGAAGATCGCCATACCCAGCAGCAGGGCAAACACAATGGCAACTACCGTCAACAGGCGCAGGATAAATCTGCGGCGGTTAAAGGCTTCCGGTTGGGTATAGACCACTTCCTCAGACTTTCTTGCCTTTTGAGCAGGCCGTCTGCTCCGTCTTTTTTCTACAGGTGCGCGCTTGTGCTTAGGCGCCTTGTTTTCTCTTTTGTCCATAGGTTTCTCCTTTGCAGGTCAGCTTCCTGCCAGCTCTGCGATGATGCCGCACAGCCGTTCCGCAGAATCCAATACCACAATACTTTGCAATGCTTTTTGCATCTGATGGCATTTTTCCTTATCTGCCAACAACTTACTGATTTCCTCCATCAGCGTTTGGGCAGTACAGTCCTTTTCCAAAAGCAGTACTGCCGCACCCTGATCTGCCAAAGCCCGGGCGTTTTTCTCCTGATGATTATCTGTCACATTGGGCGACGGAATCAGAATACAGGGTGTCCCGGAAGCGGCGATCTCATTGCAGCTGGAAGAACCGGCCCGGCTGACGATCACATCCGCCGCCGCCATAACAGTAGGCATATTGTAGAGGTACTCTCTCATGATGATGCCCTTGCCGTCATCAGGATCAACACCTTTGGAACGGACAAGATCCGGCATCCACGGCCAACCGTAGCTGCCAACCGCATGAATATGCTGGAAGGGGTAACCTGCTTCTTTCTCCAAGCGGAACATCTCCGCCACCGCTTCATTCATTACCTTTGCACCCTGAGAACCGAACGCTGTCAGGATCACAGGTCGGTCATCCAGCATCAGCTCTTTCCGGGCATCGACCTGCTTGGTATAAATAAACTCTCTGCGCACCGGCATTCCCACTACTTCCACCCGCTCCGGATGGCGGTAATACTGGGCGCTCTCAGGAAAACAGGTCAGCACCCGGTCTACCCTGTCAGCAATCAAACGGGTAGTCAAGCCCGGCATGGCATTGGATTCATGAACACAGGTTGGAATCTTCAGCATGGTTGCCGCCATCAACGCAGGAAAGCTGGCATAACCACCGGTGCCGATAACCACATCCGCCTGAAATTCCTTCAACAGCTTTTTGCAAGCCCTTACCGAATGGAGCACACATTTTACCGCCCGGACATTGCGCTTGACAGCCGCAAAGGATCTCCCTCTTGCCATGCCCGATGCCGGCATGGTAACTAAGCGGTAGCCTGCCTTGGGAACAAGCTCTTCTTCCATGTTGTCCTCGCCACCGATAAACAGAATGTTACTGTCCGGGTAGCGCTCTTTCCATAGATTCGCCACAGCAATCGCCGGATTGATATGGCCGGCAGTACCGCCGCAGGTGAATACCAAATTCATACAAAGTCCTCCTGACGCGTTGCGCGGTTTCGGTAACGGGATATGCTCAACACGATGCCCATCTCCCCTAAATTCACAGCCAGCGCCGTTCCGCCATAGGAAAAGAACGGCAGCGCAATACCGGTGGAGGGCAGCAAATTGGTGACAACACAGAGATTTAAGATCGCTTGCACTGCAATCAGCGTAATAAGTCCTGCGCACAGCACCGTGGAAAACCGGTCCGGTGCACGCAAAGCGATCCAATAACCACGCAGAATCAGCATGGCAAACAGCATAACAATGAGCAGGGCTCCCATAAGCCCCAGCTCTTCGCAAATAATGGCAAAGATATAGTCATTATACTGGAAGGGCAAATACAGATACTTTTGTCTGCTCTTTCCAAAACCCAGTCCAAACAATCCGCCGGAGCCGATGGCGTACAGCGACTGCAAAATCTGGTAGCCGGTATCCCCCGGATCTGCCTCCGGATGCAGCCACGCAGTGATCCGATCACCGGCATACCCCATCAGGCTGACATACACTACAACAAACACAACGGCAACGCCTGCACCTGCCAAAAGCCATTTGGGATGTGTTCCGGCAACATACATCATTACCACCGCCACCATACCCATAAGTAAAATGGCAGACAGGTGTTTTTCCAATGCCAACGGCACCAAGATTCCCAGCAGCGCAAGCCCGAAGCCCAGTACACCGTAGCGAAATTCCCGGGCTGATCTGCCAAAGCCTTTTGTCAGCCGGGCAAACATCAGGATCAGGGTAAATTTTGCGATTTCAGAGGGTTGAAATTGAATGCCGGCAATATTGATCCACCGACGGGCGCCGTTAACGGACTCACCGAACAGTAGTACGCCAAGCAGCAGTAAAATACTGATGCCGTAAAGCGGCCATGCTGCCCGATACCAGAAATCTGCCGGGATCCGGCTCAGTACCGCCATTGCCGCCAACCCCAGAACGGCAAACCCTCCTTGCTTTTGCAGGTAACGGGTAGAATCGGTATAACCGGTGTCATATTCACTCTGCGCATAGCTTGCTGAGTAAAGCATCGTAAGCCCTACCGCAAGCAGCAGCAGCAAAATCAACAAAAACGGAATATCAATCGTTTCTCCCATCCGCGATTTTCGCAGATGGCGGTTCGCTTTGGCATAGACAGAGGTACGCTCTGCTGCCATATACGCTCCTTTCAGATACTAAACCATGCGACCACGCACATCAGCGTGGAAATTGCAGTAAACACCAAAACGATCTTCTCTTCCTTCCAACCGCACATTTCAAAATGGTGGTGGATCGGAGACATCTTAAACAGCCGCTTGCCATGGGTCAGCTTAAAATAGCCTACCTGCAGGATCACGGATACCGTTTCCACAATGTAAATAAAGCCCACAAACAGCAGTACCAGCGGCATATCCAGCGCAAAGGACAGAGCGCATACTGCACCGCCTAAGAACAAAGAGCCGGTGTCACCCATAAAAACCTTCGCAGGATGCCAGTTATAGAACAGGTAGGCAATCAATGCGCCGGTCAAAAGTGCCGGCAGCAACGCCAGATCCATCCGCTCTTTCATAACGGCAGCTGCGGTAAAGAATACCATCACAGGAATGGTTACGCTGCCACACAGTCCGTCCACGCCATCGGTAATATTGACCGCATTGACGCAGCCCACCATGACAAACATAGCAAAAAACAGGTAGACAAGAATATGAATGTGCACCGTGGTATTCACAAAGGGAATGTACAGATCGGTAGTCAAGCTTCCTTGCTTGTACAACAGGTACAAAAACAGCGCAGAAACCGCCATTTGCAGCAATGCCTTTTGGATAGAAGTCAAGCCCAAATTGCGCTTAAATTTTGCCTTGCAGAAATCATCCAAAAAACCAATCAGTCCAAAGCACAGGCTCAACGCCAGTACGTAATAAACGGAGTAGTCCACAACAACCGGAATACAAAGAAGAAGCCCCACGATCGCTGCCGCAATAAACATCAAGCCGCCCATCATGGGAGTGCCGGCCTTGCTGTTATGCCAAGTAGGGCCCAGTTCCCGAATGGACTGTCCTGCCTTCAGCGCCCGTAAAGCAGGCAGCAGCAGGTAGCCGAACACACCGGAGAAGACCGCGCCCATAGCGGCAGCAATGATTATTTTCGTCATGTTCTTCTCCTCCGTTTACTGTTCTTTATTTAGGAACTGCTCCAAAACAAGGTCAACACGCATGCCGTTACTGCCTTTGAACAGAATCACATCCCCGGGCTTGGCCTTTTGGCGCAGCGCATGGACCAGTGTTTCCCGGTCAGGAAATGACTTTGCCCGTTCCTCCGGCATACCGCCGGTGATGGCGCCGTGGATCACACGGGCACTGTTAGGTCCGAAAGCAAATACCATATCTGCATTTTCGGCGGCGATTCTGCCAACCTTGTAATGCTCTGCCGTAGCGCAGGTGCCAAGCTCCAGCATATCGCCCAACACCGCAATGCGACGACCTTTCTTATTGCCCAGAACCTGCAATGCCGCAGACATAGACTCAGGACCGGCATTGTAGCAGTCACGAATGATAGTATATCCGTCTGCCTCAAAAATTTCCTGCCGTCCTGCCATATTCCGGAAGTGGGTAAGGCTTTGGCGGATCTTCACACTATCCACTCCCAGCGCAACACCTACGCCGATGGCCGCCAGCGCATCAGGTACATAGTGCTGTCCCTCCAGCGCAAGCTCCACAGGGAACTCCTCATCCGCGCACTTGACACGGAAACGAAGCAGACCGGCCGCTTCCTCAATATCCTTGCCCCGGACGGAACACTCCGTATTGTGTACGCCGAAAAACTCCGCAGGGATGTTCGGCTGCTTATGCAAATTCCAAAGCAAGGAATCATCGCCGTTAAGCAAGATCTTGCCGTTTTTATCCAAGCCCTCCAATATCTCCAGCTTAGCCTGCAGAATTCCCTCCATAGAGCCCAAGTGTTCAATATGCATGGTGCCGATATTCACGATCACCGCAATATCAGGCTTGGCTATATCTGCAAGATAAGCGATCTCCCGGAAATGGTTCATGCCCATTTCCAAAACCGCCACTTCCGTATCCTCCGGCATTGCCAGAATAGACATGGGCATGCCGATATCGTTATTATGATTCACCGGGGTTTTGCTGACCCGGTAAGCACTCTGCAAAATGCAGGCGGTCATTTCCTTGGTGGTACTTTTACCCACAGAGCCGGTGATACCGACCACCTTCATACCGATGCGCAGGCGCTCCTGACGGGCAATATCTCCCAATGCCAGCCGGGTATCCGCCACAACAATGGCAGGATAGTCCCCGTCACAATGGGTACACAAAACAGCAGCCGCACCTTTTTCCAATGCCGCCTCTATAAAATCATGCCCGTCACGAACACCCTGCAGCGCAACAAACAGCTGTCCGGGTTCTAATTTCCGGGTATCATTATTGGCGCCCAAAAACGCAACATCCTTGTACTTCGGATCGATCTGTCCGCCGCACCATTGCGCCGCCTGCTGTAATGTGATTCTTCCCATCTTATTTCCTCGTTTCCTTCAGGTAATCGGCTACGATCTCCCGTTCATCCAAGTGATGCTTAACACCGCAAATCTCCTGATATGTTTCATGGCCTTTGCCTGCCAATACAATTATATCATTCTTTTGCCCAATGTCCATAGCCAGTTGAATGGCAGATATACGATTTTCTACCACTTTATAGTTATTTTTGTCAGAATCGATACCCTTTAAGATATCCTCGATGATGGCCATAGGTTTCTCGCTGCGGGGATTATCGGAAGTAATAATGGCAATATCCGAAAGCTCCACGCCGATTTTTCCCATAATGGGGCGCTTAATGGGATCCCGGTCACCGCCACAGCCAAAAACAGAGATCAGTTTGCCTTTGCAGAAGCCCCGAACAGAGGACAGCACATTTTCCAGTCCGTCCGGTGTGTGGGCATAGTCGATCAAAACCGTATAGGGCTTACCGGGAGTAGGTACGACCTCCACTCTGCCCTTGACTCCCTGCGCAGTTGCCAGCGCCTTGGCAGATTCGGCAAGGGTCAGTCCCAGCTGGACAGCCATACCCAATACAGTTAATGCGTTATACACCGTAAACTTGCCGGGAATCGGCAATGTTACGGGAACTTCTTCTGTTTCAGAAATCGCAGTAAAGGAAATACCGTCAGAGAACAGCTTCGTATCCTTGGCCCAAATCGCAGCCGACTCCCGAGCTGAGGTTTTGACTACCGGGCAGGCAGCCTTCGCCAAAATACGGTCACACCAAGGGTCATCCTGATTGGCCACCGCCTTTTCACACCGGGCAAACAGTTCCGCCTTTGTGTCGCAATAGTTTTCCATGGTCTTGTGGAAATCCAAGTGGTCTTCCGTCAAATTGGTAAAAGCGCCAACCGCAAACCGGATCCCCCCTACCCGTTCCAACGCGATGGCGTGGGAGGAAACCTCCATGATAACATGGCTGCAGCCGGCATTGCGCATATCCGCCAGCATTGCCTGCAGATCCAAGCTCTCCGGCGTGGTGCGATCCGAAGGAACCGCTTCGTCACCGATCATGATGGACATAGTGCCGATGAGGCCTACCTTTGCGCCAAGGGTCTGCTCCAAAACATGCTTAAGCAGCAGTGTGGAAGAGGTCTTGCCGTTGGTACCGGTAACACCGATCATTTTGACCTGTCGGGCAGGATGTCCGTAGAAATTGGCGCCGATCTCTGCCAAAGCCAAGCGATCGGAGCTTACCAGTACATACGGGATATCCGTATCCGGACGCACCTGTGTTACAACAACCGCAGCGCCCTTCTCCAACGCCATAGGGATATAGCGGTTACCATCCGTTACAAAACCGGTAACAGCCACAAACATGCCGCCGGACGCCACCTTACGGGAATCATAGGCGACACTGCAGATCTCTAATTCCGGATCCGCGTGCAGCTCTAAAACATCCACTCCCTGCAACAAATCAAACAGCTTCATAGTATCTCCCTTTCCGGGCGGTCAGTCAGCCGCCCGCGTATCTGTAAATTCCAATCGGATGGTTGTACCTATAGCAACCTGTGTATTCTTCGGTATCGACTGGGCTGTTACGGTAACCTTAGGATCAGCTGCCGTGTTGCCCGTTGCCAAAATATATAATCCTAAACCGCCGGCCGTGTCGTATGCCTGTTGTCGGGTCATACCGGTAAAATCCGGAACGACGACCTGCCTTTCCTCCGGCGGATCACCGAAATACAGGATCACCTCACTGCTTCCGGGGATGCTTTGCCCCGCGGACGGGATCTGTCCGGTCACAGTTTCCGCTGACCCTTCTATTTTAACAGATAGACCTGCTTCCTTCAAGCGTTTTGTTGCCTCCTGCCGGGTCATACCGGAAAAATCTTCCATAATCACAATTTTGCCTGCAGCATCTTCCTGTGTATAGTTCTGACTGACCCCCAAATACGGAAGGATATCCTGCAATACCGCTCCCACAGTCGGCGCCGCCATCACACCGCCGGAAATATAAAGGCCCGTGCTTCTGGAGGGTGTATCCAAGGCTACCAGCACAATGTACTCCGGATCGTCCATGGGCGCGATCCCCACAAAGGATACGATCTTATCCAGCACTCTTTGTCCGTTTTCATCGAAGACATCGATTTTCTCACTGGTGCCGGTTTTACCGCCCACCTCATAGCCGGCCACACTGGCATTTTTGGCCGTTCCCTCTGTGACCACAGAGCGAATCAAGGAACGCATGGTGTTGGAGGTTTCCTCACTGATGACCTGACGAACCACCGTCGGCTCTTGTCGCAAAACCGTATTTCCGTTCGCGTCAATGACCTCGGAAACAATATACGGTTCTACCAAATACCCGCCGTTGACGACTGCCGCAATCGCTCTAACCAGCTGCAGCGGTGTCAGCTTAAAGGTCTGCCCGAAGGAACCGGAGGTCAGAGATGCCGTCCCCCATTTATCCGTATCGGTGACTAAGGCTTTGTCGAAGAAAACTCCCTTGCTTTCGCCCTGCAAGTCAATTCCCGTTTTCTCCAAAATGCCAAATTTCTCCACATATTCATAAAAGCGTTCTCCACCCAGCTTCAAAGCAATATGCGCGAAGGCAATGTTGCAGGAATTTTGCAGCGCCTGTGGGGTCTGCTCCGCGCCGTGACCTGTAGATCGCCAACAATGCAGAAGCTGGGATCTGCCGGGGATCTGTTCCGCACCGGAGCAATGAAAACCGGTATTCAAATCGATGGCTCCGCAATCCAAAGCCGCCGCCATGGTCAGCACCTTAAAGGTAGACCCGGGCTCATAACCGTCGGAAATACAGCGATTTCTCCACTGCTTCAGCTGTGCCGCCGTCAATGCCTGCTGATAGGCTGCCTTGCCGTCATTGTAGGCTTGTGAACCCACCGGCTGACGGAGATACTCCAACCGCATTTTTTCCAGCTGAACCGCTGTTTCCTCATCATATATCTGTTGATAATTGTTCGGATCGTAGCCACCTCGTGTGGACATGGCAACGATCTCTCCGGTCTTTACATTCATCACTATCCCGAATGCGCCGTTTTGCACATCATACCGGGCGATGGCATTATCCATCTGCTTTTCAAGGCAGGCTTGCACAGTGGCATCCAATGTCAGGACTACGCTGCATCCTTGCTGAGAATTAACATACTGCTCATAAGAAAAGGGCATATCCATTTCATTATTGCCCTTTGTGGTGATGACCCTGCCTGCGCTGCCCTCTAAAAAGCTGTTGTACGCCGCCTCGACTCCCTCTGACCCCACATTGGAATCGTTGGTAAAACCGATAACCTGAGAAGCAAGACTTCCGTAGGGGTAGTAACGCTCCGTAGTAGGCTCTATGTGGATACCGGAGATATTTTTCTCGTTGATATACTGCCGAATCTTTCCGGCAGTTTCTTCGTCTACCCGGGCAGCCAGCTGTTTATATCGCATTTTTGTGTCTGCTGCCTGTTTTTCGATCCACTCCGGATCTAAATCCAAGATTTCCCCCAAGGTTGCCGCCATTGCAGGAATATCCGCTTTGGACTGCTTCAGCTCATGAGGGTCAAGGTAAACATTTTCCCTGCCTACAGAACAGGCAAGTACATTCATATTCCGATCATAGATAAGGCCCCGTTCTGCCGTCACCTTTGTTGTACGTGTCTGATTACGCAGTGCAAGATCTGCATAGTAGTCATAGCTTGTGACCATCAGATCATACAACCGACAAGCCACCGGTACAAAAGCCAAAAGTCCCAACACCGCTGCAATTACAATAATTCTGCGATGCTGGGCGGTATCGCCTCGTAGGCGGATATAATCCTTTTGGGGCTTTTTGTGTTTCATCTTATCCCAACCTTTCCGTTAGCTGTAAGCCGAAATGGGCAGCAAGGGAATCCCTCGCCGCCCATTGCAGCTACTATTCTAACTTATTGGCCGGGACAATCTTTATGCAAACAATCCGGTCAAAAATGCAGATACGCGATCCCAGAATCCGGGAACTTCCTCCGCAGGGGCTTCCATAGTCACATCAATGGGCACCTGCTGTACCTGCTCCATAGGCACCATGCCCAAAGCAAGGGCGGTCCGCTCCACCTCTTCCAGATCATAACCTTCTTTATAGGTCTTCTCCAGCGTCTCATTCTTCTCCTGCAAAGTGATCACATACTGCTCCATAACAGCATTTTTCTGCTTTGCTGCCTGCAGATTAAATACACCGACCACCATCAGTGACAGCATGATCACCGCAGTCACAACACCTAAAATGGCTACCGGGTCGATATAGACCAATGTCTTTGTCTGCTTGCGATTTCTGGGGCGAGGCTGCGTTTTCTTCTCGGGAGCAAAATCAAACTTCTGAGCAGCGCTGCCGGCAGTATAGAATTGGATATACTGAATATCATGTTGGCGAGCCACGAAGCCTCATTCCTTTCGTTACTTATACTTTTTCACATACCCGAAGCTTTGCGCTGCGGGAACGGGGGTTATACTCCAGTTCTTCTTCCGATGCGGTAATGGGTTTTCTTGTGATAATCTTGACTGCAGGTTTCTTGCCGCAAACACACACCGGGAAATTCGGTGGGCATGTACAGCCCTTTGCCGCGTCTGCCATGGCGTTTTTCACGATCCGGTCCTCCAAGGAGTGGAAGGTGATGACCGCCAACCGTCCGCCGGGATTCAACAGCGGAATTGCATCCTGCATTACCTGCTCCACCGAGCCAAGTTCATCATTCACTGCGATCCGAATCGCCTGAAAGCTCCGCTTTGCCGGGTGCTGCTTTTCCCGTAATGCTGCCGGGGGCATGGCGCTACGGATAATATCCACAAGTTCCAAAGTGGTTTTGATCGGCTCAATCTCCCGACGTCGGCAGATCGCTGCCGCGATTTGGGGCGCATATCGCTCTTCGCCGTAATTATAAAGGATTCGCTTCAGTTCTTCCTGAGGCCAAGCATTGACAACGACCTCAGCTGTCAGCGCATCCTGGCTGTTCATTCTCATATCCAGCGGCGCGTCCGCCATATAGGAGAAACCGCGCTGTCCATCGTCCAGTTGAGGAGAAGACACGCCTAAGTCCAACAAAATGCCATCCACGCCGGAAATACCAAGCTCCTGTATCACCGACTTAATTTGGCTGAAGTTGGAGTGCACCAGCGTCACGGTATCGCCGTAGGGAGCAAGTCTCTCCCCTGCCGCTTTCAGCGCCACAGGATCCCGGTCGATGCCGATGAGTTTACCGGTCGTCAATCTTTGCGCTATCCTGCTGGAGTGCCCTGCGCCTCCGAGGGTGCCGTCCACATAAACGCCATCTGGCCGAATCGCCAAACCACTCAGGCACTCTTCCAGCAGAACAGAAACATGGTGAAATTCGATCATAAGCCAATTGCCTCCAAGGAAGCCAACAACTTCTCGGGTGTGAGATTCTCTTCCTCGAATGCACGGAATTCATCCGCCGCCCAGATCTCAGCCTGACCGGCGCGGCCAACGATCATCACATCACGATCAATGCCGGCATAGTCCAGCAAAAACTGTGTCAGGGAGAAGCGGAACTGCTTATCCGGGCTGCACTGGTTTGCGTTCATAAAAATCAAGCTGGTAGCTGCACTGCGCTGGGAAATCGGCAGCGCGTTGTAGTTTTGACCCAAGGTCTGCCAATCATCAGCAGTATAGACCGTCAGGCAGCGGCGACCGCAGTTGACACCCAAGGTGACGTAAAAATCCTCGCCCAGCTCCGCACGCAGCTTTGCCGGTACAAACAAACGGTTCTTATCGTCCATTTTAGCCGGGTATTTTCCGATCAACGCGATCACCTCCTACTCCATTTTACTCCACTTTGCTACCACTTTGCTCCATTTAATGACAGTATAACCTATCATTTTCAAAAAATCAATAGAAAATAACATTTTTTTGCAGGAATTTTCAAGTTTTTTTGTTGTTTTTCGAACTTTTCGAACCTTTGTTCGAAAAACAGCAAAGCCCACGAAAAACCGTGGGCTTTTGCTATGGTTATTTGAAACAAACGCCGTCATTTTCCCAAATTGCTTTTACATGGGTCTGCTTCTTTTCGCTATGGAGCAGATGCACCGCCAGCGGTCCCTCGACCCGCTCCTGTACCAATCTGCGAAGATTTCTGGCGCCATCCTTCCGGCCGGAAACCGCACCCAAGTGTTTTGGCAGGTCCTCCGGCAAGAGCAACTGAATGCCAGTTGCCGCTGTTCTGTCACGGAGCTGCTGCAAATACTTTGCCACGATCCCCTCTACAGCTTCCGTACCCAAAGGAGAAAAATGGACGATCTTATCAATTCTTCCCAAAAACTCCGGCGTAAAATGTTGCCGCAGAGCGCTGTCCGTTTCCGCGCTTCTGCCGGAAGGTCGGAAGCCCAAACCGTCGCTGTGCAGTTCGCCGCCCACATTGGAGGTCATGACCACTACCGCATTGTGAAAGCTGACACGCCGACCTGTGGAATCCGTCAGGACACCCTCTTCCATGATCTGCAGCAGGATCCCCGATACATCCGGATGGGCTTTCTCCAACTCATCCAGCAGCACCAAGCAATAGGGTCTGCGCCGTACCGCCTCTGTCAGCTTACCCCCCTCCTCGTAGCCTACATAGCCCGGAGGCGCGCCGATCAGTCTGGCTACCGATTGTTTCTCCATATACTCTGTCATATCCAGACGGATCATCGCGTCCTTATTTCCGTAAAGCTCCTCTGCCAGCGCCCGGCACATTTCCGTCTTACCAACGCCGGTAGGTCCGGTAAACAGCAAGCTGGCAACCGGTCGCCCTGCATCCCGGATCCCGGACAGACCTCTGCGAATGGTTTCCGCAACCGTTCTTACCGCAGTATCCTGCCCGATAATGTGTCTGGATAATATTTCCTCCAAATGCAGAAGCCGCTGCCGTTCATCTGCTGTCAGTCTTCCCACGGGAATCCGTGTCCGTGCAGACACCGCCCAAGCCACATCCTCCCCGGTCACAGACCGGCTGCGTCTTCCTTCACCGGATTTGGTAGCCATGCGCTGCATCTTATCCCGCAGCTCTGCCGCTTTTTCGTACCGGCTCTCCCGAACTGCTTCATGCAGCTCCTGTTCCAAAGTGTGCCGTGTCCCCTTTCCTGTCCGCAACTCTTCCATACGGGCATGGGCTGCCCCCTCGTCTAAAAGATCGATCGCCTTATCCGGCAAATACAGATCCGGCAGATACCGTACAGAAAGCTCCACCGCATCTTTGATCGCTTCATCGCTGATCCGCAGGTGATGGTGGCGCTCCAATCCCGGACGCAAGCCTCGCAGGATCGCCATAGTGGCCTCCTTATCCGGCTCTTCCACCGTCACCGGTCGAAATCGCCGTTCCAACGCCGGGTCTTTTTCAATATACTTACGGTACTCTGACATGGTGGTAGCGCCCAGCATCTGCAGTTCTCCCCTGCCCAAGGCAGGCTTAAAAATATTGGCAGCATCAATAGCACCCTCTGCTGCGCCGGCACCCACAATGGTATGCATTTCATCCACAAATAAGATCACATCCCCACTGCGGCGGATCTCCGCCAACACATCTCGCAGCCTCTCCTCAAACTCGCCCCGATATTTTGTTCCTGCCACCAGATTCGCCATATTCAGGCTGACCAGCCGTTTCTCCTTTAACTGGGGCGGTACATCCCCTGCCGCCATCCGCTGGGCAAGTCCCTCTGCAATAGCCGTCTTGCCAACTCCCGGTTCTCCCACCAGCGCCGGATTGTTTTTATTCTTTCTGCTCAGGATGCCGATGACGGTTTCGATCTCCCGTTCTCTGCCGATGACGGGCTCCATATTGGCAGCCTTTTGGATCAGATCCTCACTAAATTGTTCTAACAGCTTCGTTGCCGCCGCCTCCTTTCCGGTTTTTACCGACACATTGTTTTTTTGTCTGCTTTGCTCCACCGCCAGTGAAAACAATTCCTGGGTGTTGATCCCTGTAATATGCATCATATCCGTTGCTGTGCCGGAATCGGACCGCAGCATAGAAATGAGCAAATGCAGGCTCTCTACTTCCCGACTCCCCATTGCCTTTGCTTCCGCACCGGCAATTTGAAGGATATTACGCACTTCCGGAGAATATCCTTGTGGCAGCGGCAGTCCCGGCGTTCCTGTTCCGTAGAGCACCATTGCCATGCGTTCAGCAAGTTCTGCATTCAGTCCCTCCTGACGCAAAAGCTTTGCCGCATTTCCGCCGATTTGGGTCAGCGCCAACAGTAAGTGCACCGTACCGACACAGCTGTGTCCCATTTTTCTTGCCCGTCCGGCAGCATACAAAATTACGCGCTGCGCCTCTGCGCCGTAATGCACCCCGACACCCCCTTTATCCGGAGATGTTCCCCGAGACCGTGAAAAAATATACGCTGAAAAGAAAAAAAGATTGCATTTTCAAAAATACATGTTAAAATAGGGGTGCATAGATTTTTCAATGCACTATCACATATAACATTGGAGGGAAAAATCATGGCTTATATTATTACTGATGCTTGTGTCAAGTGCGGTAGCTGCGCAGACAACTGCCCTGTTGAAGCTATCTCCGAGGGCGAGGACAAGTACGTAATCGATGCTGATGTCTGCGTTAACTGCGGCACCTGTGTTGATAACTGCCCTGTTGAAGCAATCGAGGAAGGCTGATTCTCCGATTTTGCGATCCGCCTGCGCAACCGGTTTTGCCGTTGCGCAGGCAGATTTTTTAGGGTTGAGGTGGAAGATGGAACGACTGCATAACGGCTATACATTAAAACTGTGTGAAGGAGCATTCCCTTTAAGCACAGATTCTATTGCCCTTGCCGGCTTTGCGAAATTACCGAAAAATGCAACCGTTTTAGACTTAGGCGCCGGCTGCGGCACATTAGGTCTTTTGCTGTGCAGCCGTTGGGACGACTGCAGCGTTACAGGCATTGAGCTGGACGCGGCAGCACATGCTATAGCGCTGCAAAATGCAAAAGAAAACAATATTGCCTCTCGTCTTAACAGTATATGCGCTGATCTGTGCCAACTGCACTCCATTCTGAAACCCGGCAGTTTTGCCTGTTGTATTTCCAATCCCCCCTATTTCTCCGCCGGACCGATCAGTCAGGCCACTCCCATTGCTCGCAGCGAACAGGCCATGGACACAGATGCGTTGTTTCGTTCTGCCGCGTGGGCGCTGAAATACGGTGGCGATTTTTTCTTGGTACATCGGCCGGAACGGCTGGCAGAGCTTTGCCGGGTCGCCGGCGAACATCAGTTAGAGGCCAAGCGGCTATGCCTGCTGCGTCACCGTCCCGACGGTCCTGTGGCGCTGATTCTGCTGCAGTTCCGTAAAGGTGGAAAGCCCGGTCTTGTTTGGGAGGAAGTTTGCCTTCACGATTCCGATGGCAAACCTACCGCATATTACCGCGAACTTTATCATCTACAGGAGGGTTAAGTATGCCCGGAATGTTATATTTGGTTCCCACACCCATCGGCAATCTGGGTGATATTTCTGTCCGCTGCCGGGAGACCTTGGAGGCGGTGGATTTTATTGCCGCAGAGGATACCCGGGTCAGTCTGAAGCTGCTGAATTATTTGGGAATCCGAAAAAATCTCATTAGCTACTACGAACACAACAAGGCGCAAAAAGGCAATGTGATCTTAGACCGCATTTTGGCCGGTGAGACCTGTGCGTTGGTATCCGATGCCGGCAGTCCTGCCATCTCTGATCCCGGTGAGGATCTGGTCAAGCAGTGCGCAGAAGCAGGTATTACTGTCTGCGCCATTCCCGGTCCCTGCGCTGTGATCACTGCCCTGAGTATTTCCGGACAGGCAACCGGCAGATTCTGCTTTGAAGGCTTTCTCTCCACAGCAAAGAAAAGCCGCCGGGAGCACTTGGAATCTCTGATCCACGAGACCCGTACCATGGTGTTTTACGAAGCACCCCACAAGCTTTTGAACACCTTGGAAAGCATGGCGGAAGTCTTTGGTAACGACCGTCCCATCAGTCTGTGTCGGGAGCTGACCAAGCTCCATGAGGAAGTGATTCGCACCACATTAGGCGGTGCCATCGAGCTATATTCCCAACAACCGCCCAAAGGCGAATATGTTTTGGTCGTAGCTGGCGCAACACCGGGAGAAAAAGCTGCCGCCACGCCGGAGGATGCCGCTGCCCGTGTGGCAGAGCTGATGGAAAGCGGTGTCAGCCGCAAAGATGCCATTAAGCAGACCGCCATCGAGCTGGATCTCCCCAAAAATGTGGTATACGATGCCGCACTGAGCATTTGAGAACAGATCACCACACCGGTCTGCAGTCCGGTTCACAATGACATATTTGTGTTTTCTTTATCAAAAATCCCGCCGGTAAGGCGGGATTTTTTCTGCATCTCCGGCATAGGGTTTCCTATGAGGTGATGGAGATGGTGATGAGTTGGATATGGACAGGCATGGTGCTCCTTGCTGTGATCGCCGCCCCGATTCTCGGCAATGGCAGCGCTTTGGCAGCAGCCGTTCCCCAAGGGGCGCAGGCTGGCATTACGCTGGCAATCTCTATGGCAGGTTCTATCTGTCTGTGGACCGGTGTGGGCAAACTGATGTCAGCAGCCGGGATCACAGATCGGCTGAGTCGGCTCTTGCGGCCTGTTTTAGACAGACTCTTCCCTTCCGCAAAAAAAGACAGGGAGCTTGCCAACAGCATAAGCGCCAATGTCTGCGCCAACTTTCTCGGCTTAGGAAATGCCGCCACCCCTATGGGTATTCAGGCCGCACAGCGGTTGGCGCAGAAAAGAAACGACGGCATTGCCACCGATGAGCTGTGTCGGCTGGTGGTAATGAATACCGCCTCCATTCAACTGATCCCTGCCAATGTAGCCGCTGTTCGCGCTGCGCAAGGGTGCGCCACGCCTTTTGACATTCTGCCTGCTGTATGGATCACCAGTCTTTGCTCTGTGAGTATGGGCTTGGCTGCCGCCGGTCTTTTGGGAAAGCTGTGGCGCAGATGACAGATTACATTGTTCCTGTTTTACTTTTGGCGGTTTCCCTGATCGCCTTGCGAAAAAAGGAAAACGCCTACGAGCTGTTATTAAACGGCGCGGCAGACGGGCTGAAGCTGCTGGTTTCTTTAATTCCCACCCTGATCCTGCTGCTGACCGCAGTTACCATGCTGAGAGCCTCCGGAGCTGTGGAGCTTTTCAGTAAATACTGCGCGCCGGTTTTCCATCTCTTCGGCATTCCGCCGGAAACAGCCATGCTGGTGCTGATTCGTCCCATCAGCGGCAGCGCCGCCTTAGCCATTGGCGCTGATCTGATGCTGGAACACGGTGTCAACTCCCTGATTGGCAGAACTGCCGCTGTGATGCTGGGCTCCACAGAAACCACCTTTTATACGATCAGCGTCTATTTCGGTGCGGCAGGAGTCCGCAAAACCCGCTATACCGTTGCCGCCGCATTGATTGCGGATCTTACCGGTTTTGTCGTCGCATCTTTTACCGTCAGATATTTCTTCTAACCGGCGCGGTTTCTTGACACTACAAAAAGGTTGTGATATATTTCAACAAAAGATACATAAGGAGAATATATATATGCTTCCTGTGCCATTTTCCTATATTCTGTTCCCCTGTGTTGTACCTGCAGACCAAGTCAGTACTATGACCATCTGTGGGGCTGAGCCGGCTTATATCATGCAGGACGGTATGGAATATACAGTAAAAATCATTTCCGTAAATTCTGACGATAATTACCGCGCTCCCGAAACCCACAAAATGATGACAGTACATGCATCTCAAGGCGTGCTTCGATTCGATTTCTTATTTGAAAACGAGCAAGAGCATCTGGTACAACTGATCAGCGACGCAACTGTAATCGCTACTTTTGCCGTTTTCTCTGCCCGGGAAGACCTTTATGCGCTGACGCCCTTGCGAGGAGATCTGCACTCTCACAGCTGCCGTTCTGACGGAACGAGAGATCCTGCCTCCCAAGCCGGTCACTATCGGGAGCAAGGCTACGATTTTGTTGCCCTTACCGACCACAACCGTTTCTACCCCGGCGACGAGATCGATACCGTCTACAATAATGTAAACACCGGTCTGACGAGAGTTTTGGGTGAAGAAGTACACTGCCCGGACAGCGTAGTACATATCGTGCATATCGGCGGCAAGGAAAGTGTTGCGGCAAAATATGTCCACCAGGCAGATGATTACAAAAAGCAGATCGATTCCTATCTGAAAAAAGTTCCTGACGATATTCCCGAGATTTACAAGTCCCGCTATGCAAAAGCAATGTGGGCAACAGATGCCATCCACGCTGTCGGCGGACTGGCTATCTTCCCCCATCCTTTCTGGCGGCCGAACAAATCCAAAATTTTTAATGTGTGTGATGAGTTGACCAAAATCCTTTTGAAAAGCGGTATGTTTGATGCCTATGAACTGGTTGGCGCGATGACGCAGGATGACAACAACCGTTCCGTTGCATTTTGGGGCGACTTGCGGTCGGAGGGACTGCAAATTCCCGTTGTAGGCTCCAGTGATATTCATGACATGCAGAACTATGCCTGCTTCCCCGGTACCTTCACCATTTGCTTCGCAGAGGAAAACACCAACGACGCTATTATGCAGGCCGTTAAAAACGGAATGTGTGTTGCTGTGGAGACTGCAGGCTTTGAACCCAGTAAGCAGTATCGCTGCTACGGAAGTACCCGGCTTGTTACCTATGCACAGTTTCTGCTGAAATACTATTTCCCTAAATTACAGCGGCTGACTGCCGGCGCAGGTGTTGCCATGCGCGCCTATGCAATGGAAGACACCTCTGCCGAACTGATCAATATGCACACCCAGTTGGCAGTTAAATTTACCAATCGTTTCTTTGGCAGACTTGCTCCCACGCTTCCCTCTGAGAAACTATTAGCCTTTGAACAAAAGGCTCGGGAAACGCAATTGGCAAAAGGGCCTAAGTCCAGAGGCAGTTCTATCCCTTTTGAACCGGCAAAAACTTAATGTAGATAAACGAAAACCCCCACAGACTTTCGTCTGTGGGGGTTTGAGCATTATTAAGAAAGGGGGAGAAATTAATAGAACTTTCTCTTATTCTTACGGGCAGCTTCAGACTTCTGCTTACGCTTCAGGCTGGGGCTGACATAGTGCTCGCGCTTCTTAACTTCAGCGATGACGCCCTCCTTGGCACAGCTGCGCTTAAAACGACGCAGAGCGCTTTCCAGAGATTCGTTCTCCTTAACGCGAATTTCAGACATGGTTTTCCCTCCCTCCGATGGCATCCGGCTAAGTCCAGGATGCTTTCAGGCCTGCTGAGCAGGCTTGACTATTATAAGCCGTATTTTTCAAATTGTCAAGCAGGATTTCAGGGATTTTCACCCCAATGTCCAAAAATTCTTACTTAACGATCAAATTAACCAGCTTATTCTTGACCACAATGGTCTTGATAATGCTGCCGCCGTTCTTCTCCAAGAACTTAGCGATCTTCTCATCTGCCAAAACATTTGCCACAACGGTATCATTGTCAAGATCCGCTTCCATATTCACCGTACCGCGCATTTTGCCGTTGACCTGCACCGCGAAGGTGACCTCGGAATCCTTGCACTTGTCCTCGCTGTAGGTAGGCCAGGCCTCGTAGGCAATGGTCTTATCATGACCCATGACCTGCCAGATTTCCTCGCCCACATGGGGAATGATGCAGGAGATCATCTTAATAAAGCCCTCTGCGTACTCTCTGGGACAGGTGCCGTTCTTGTAAACCTCGTTCACAAAGACCATCATCTGCGCGATGGCAGTATTAAAGCCCAAGGCTTCAAAGTCGGCGGTTACCTTCTTCACAGTTTGGTGGTAGACCTTGGTCAGCTTGCCGTCATCGGTATCGGTGATGTTGGCAGGCTCGGTAAAGAAGTTCCACACACGGTTAATAAACTTCTTCGCGCCTGCAACCGCGGTAGTGCTCCAAGGCTTGGACACCTCCAGCGGACCCATAAACATCTCGTAAAGGCGCAGAGTATCAGCGCCATACTCCTTAACAACATCGCTGGGATTGACCACAAACTCAGGGAAACGCTTACCCATCTTGATACCGTTCTCGGCTAAGATCATACCCTGATGGACCAGCTTCTTAAAGGGCTCTTTCACAGGAGAAAGACCGTTGTCGTACAGGAAGCGGTTCCAAATACGGGAGTAGATCAGGTGTCCGACTGCATGTTCAGGACCGCCGATGTACAAGTCAACAGGCATCCAGTGCTCCAAAAGCTTCTGGTCGCAGAATTCCTTGTCGTTCTTGGGATCGATATAGCGCATGTAATACCAAGAAGAGCCTGCGCTGCCGGGCATAGTAGAGGTTTCGCAGATACCCTTAATGCCGTTATTGTCGTATTTTTTCCACTCGGTAGCGTTTTCCAGAGGTGCCTTACCTCCCTTGCCCTTATAATCCTCCAGTACCGGCAGGATCAGAGGCAGTTCTTCATCCGGCAGGAACACCGTCTCGCCGTCATCGGTGTACACACAGGGAACGGGCTCACCCCAATAGCGCTGACGGGCGAAGATCCACTCGCGGAAGTGGTAGTTATTCTTTCTGCGGGCAACGCCGGCCTTTTCCAGCTTGCAGGTGATGGCTTCCTTAGCCTCTTCCACAGTCAGGCCGGTGAACTCCTCGGAGTTTATCAGCTTGCAGCCCTTGCCTAAATAGTCCTGCTTCTCAAAGGCGCACTCGGAAACATCCCGACCCTCAATGACCTGAATCATGGGGATCTTGTGGGCAACGGCGTACTCAAAGTCACGCTGGTCATGGCTGGGAACGGCCATAACTGCACCGGTACCGTAGTTACCCAGCACAAAATCGCCGATAAACACCGGCACTTCCTTGCCGTTGACAGGATTGATGGCGTACACGCCCTTCAGAGGACAACCGGTTTTGGTCTTAGTAGCGTCGGTACGGTCGATATCGCTCTTCTTGGCGGCTTCTGCAATATAGGCTTCTACTTCTTCTCTGTTCTGCACCCGGTCCATCAGGGACTGGACGATCTTGCCGTCAGGCGCCAGCACCATAAAGGTAATGCCGTAAATAGTTTCGATACAGGTGGTGTAAATAGAGAACGCACCGCCGCCTACCAGCTGGAAGTCCACCTCCACACCGGTAGACTTGCCGATCCAGTTTCTCTGGATCTCCTTGGTGGATTCCGGCCAATCGATCTCATCCAGACCCTCCAGCAGCTTTTCAGCGAAGGCAGGCTGGACAATGACCCACTGCATCATGTTCTTTTTTACCACAGGATAGCCGCCGCGCTCAGACTTGCCATCGATAACCTCGTCATTGGCAAGCACCGTGCCCAGCTCTTCACACCAGTTGACCGGCATCTCAATGCGCTTAGCGTAACCGGCTTCCCAGAGCTTCTTGAAGATCCATTGGGTCCACTTATAGAAATCCGGATCGGAAGTGGCAATGCACTTAGACCAGTCGTAGTCAAAGCCAAGCTCCTTCAGCTGGCCGGAGAAGGTCTTGATATTCTCCTGGGTAAAGCCGTTGGGATGGTTGCCGGTGGAAACCGCATACTGCTCCGCAGGCAGACCGAAAGAGTCATAGCCCATGGGGTGCAGCACATTGTAGCCCTGCATACGCTTCATACGGGACATAATATCCGTAGCGGTATAACCCTCGGGGTGACCTGCATGCAGACCCACTCCGGAGGGGTACGGGAACATATCCAAAACATAATACTTGGGTTTGGAAAAGTCCCAAACATCCGTATGGAAGGTATCGTTTTCCTCCCAGTATTTATGCCATTTTGCCTCAACGGCGCTATGATCGTAATTCATAATTTCTGACCTCTTTTCAAGCTTCCGTAATAATATCTTTCAAGTCCACCTGCTCTGCATCGGCCCACAGGCGCTCCAGCGCATAGAACTCTCTTGCTTCTTCCGTAAATACATGGACAACAATGCTGCCAAAGTCCAGCAATTCCCAACTGTTGCCACGATGGCCCTCTCTGCCCAGCATAGGCTCGCCCAACTGCTCCAAGGTGTACTCGGCATAGTCACACAGCGTCTTTACATGGGTGTTGGATGTGCCGGTACAGATCAGAAAATAATCCGCAAGTGTGCTGACCTCGCTGATCCGCAGAAGCTTAATATCCATACCCTTCTTATCATCCAATGCTTTTGTTACCTGATAGGCAACTTCTTTTGCTGTTAACATATCTTTATCCTTTCTCCTGTAAATATCTTAATGCCTCTTCGGACTGACGGGAGATCTCACTACCCTGCCGCTTCAGCATAGTTAGCGTCATTTCCAAACCTCTGCGCAGCGCAGCATCCATGTCGCTGTAGGCAAGGCTGCGCAGCTCTTCCACACCGGGGAAATCCCGATTTGGTTCCATATAGTCTGCCACATAAATGATCTTTTCAAGCAGATTCATGTTGGCTTTTCCGGTGGTATGGCTGCAGATGGCGCTGACTACCGCTTCCGATTCTCCAAAGATCCGCTCCGCCACCAAGCTTCCGGTAAGGGCGTGGAGGGTTTTCGGGTTGTGAACGGAAAAGTCATCCAGCGGAACGCCGTACTGCCTGCACAGCTCCAGCTGCAGCGGACCGTCCAGCGCCTTGGTCACATCGTGCAGAAGGGCTGCTCTTGCCGCATCTGTCACATTTGCGCCCCAAAACTGCGCCAGCTTGACCGCTTCTTCCCGACATCCCCGGACATGGTTTACCCGGCTGGGCTTCAGCAGACTGACCACCACTTCTTCCAGTTGTTCCTCGGAAAGACCGCGGTAATTTTTCGCCGTACCGTAAAGTCCCTTTTGCTCGATAAATCGCAGTACCTCCGGTGTCAAAAAGCCGTCTGCACATCGCATCACCAGCATCCGACGCAGATCTGTAGAAGAAATCTCTGTCACAGGATTATCCACAAGATATACTGTTGCGCCCATCTCCTCCAATCGCTGCTTCTGCTGGGAAATGGCGGTTTTTTCTTCCTTTGTACCGCGGTAATACACGCCAAGGGATACGCAGGCTAAGATCCGTTCCGGGTTTTTCCAATTCAAAAAAGACAGGAACATGTCCGTTCCCATAAACAGGATACATTCGGCGTTGGGATATTGGGCTTTTAATGCTTCCACCGTTTCATAAGTATAGCTGCAGCCACCTCGCTGCAGTTCTATATCCGACACCGACAATTCATCTGTATCCGCTATGCTAAGCTGCAGCATCTTCAAACGCTGTTCGGGCGTAGGAGAATCCGCAGGCAGGGTCTTATGAGGAGAACTGCAGGATGGGATCAGCAGCATTTTGGACAGACTCAGCCTGTCGCAGGCGCAAACTGCGGCTCGGATGTGTCCCACATGAGGGGGATTAAATGTACCGCCGTAAATGCCGATCCTTTCCATAGCGTCCTCCTTTACAGAATCAATCTTGATTTCTCAGCTGCCGTTCCCGATCGCGTTCAATTGCTCTGTCGATTGCCATTTGACGGAAATATTCATTGCGCTGTTCCCGAACTTTCTTAGCTGCCTGACGGCGAGCCTGTGCGCCCTTACGGACAGGATTCGCCTTTGCAACAGAAATCTCCTTGCGTTTTGCGCGGCCTGTCTGATTTCTCTGCTCCTGCAGCTTTTCGCTGAGCCGGTAGATCACAAACTTGGTGCCGATAACGGCAACTCCGTCTGCGCCGGTAGCTTCACACAACTCGTCACAAACTTCCCGAGCCGTCATCATTGCACCCTCGAGAACCTTGCCTTTGACCAGTTCTCTGGCTTCCAGCTGATTTTCTGCCTCGGCGATCACCGAATCAGTCACACCGCCCTTACCTACCATCAAGGTGGTATCCAGCGTATTTGCTTGAGCACGCAGCTCTGCCCGTTCTTTACTTGTCAGCATAGCCGGCCTCCTTCATTTTTTCATAAAAAAGTTTTAATGCATTTGCCCGATGGGATACCTGGTTTTTCTCCTCGGGGCTTAATTCCGACGTGGTTTTACCCAAAGGCGGATAATAAAAAATAGGATCGTAGCCAAAGCCGTTTTCTCCGGCAGGCTTCCGGGTCAGTTCCCCGTGGATCTCTCCTCGCGCCTGAATCACCTTGCCGTCAGGGGTTACGAAGCTGATCACGCAGACAAACTGCGCTTGCCGCTGACCGTCCGGTACATGCTCGGTGTTTTTGAGCAACAGCTCCAGTCTGCCCCAATCGTCCAAGGACTCGTCAAAGCCATAGCGCGCAGAATAAACGCCCGGCTCTCCGTTCAATGCATCCACCGCAATGCCGGAATCGTCTGCCAAAGCCGGCAGCCCGGTGGCTTTCATTACCGCCTCCGCCTTCAAAAGAGAGTTCTCTTCAAAGGTCGTGCCGGTCTCCTCCACATCGATGTCCACGCCCAGCTCGGACTGCAGAACCAATTCAATGTCAAATTTTTCTGTAATTTTACTGATCTCCACAAGCTTGTGCTTGTTCTTGCTTGCCAAAACAACTCTCATTATAACAGCGCCTCCACAAAGGCTTCCGCCTCAAAGGGCATCAGATCATCTGCCTGTTCACCTACGCCGACAAACTTCACAGGCAGCTGTAAGGCATCTGCAATGGCAATGACGATGCCGCCCTTGGCAGTACCGTCCAGCTTGGTCAGCGCAACAGAGGTCACGCCTGCGATCTCCTTAAACTGCTTTGCCTGAATCAGGCCGTTTTGACCGGTGGTACCGTCGATCACCAGCAGGACTTCCTTGGCTGCCTCCGGCAGCTCTCTTGCCACGATGCGGCTGATCTTACCCAGCTCATTCATTAAGTTCTGCTTGTTGTGCAGACGGCCTGCGGTATCGATAATGACCACATCTGCCCCCTTAGCCTTGGCGGACTGGATTCCGTCATAAACAACAGAAGCCGGGTCGGCACCCTCATGCTGCCGCACAATGGATGCACCGGATCGCTGCGCCCAAACTTCCAGCTGATCAGCTGCAGCGGCACGGAAGGTATCGCCTGCCACTAAAAGGACATTTTTGCCCTCATTGACCAACCGGGTAGCGATCTTGCCGATGGTGGTAGTCTTACCCACGCCGTTAACACCGATAACCAGAATCACCGCAGGCTTGGAAGACAGATCCAGTTGAGTCTGCCCTACCTGCAGCATCTGGGTCAGAATGGACTTCAGGGTTGTCTTTGCCTCATCGGTGGATCTTAACTTCTGTTCCTTGACTGCCTTGCGCAAAAGGTCTGTGGCTTTCACCGCAGTTTCCACGCCTAAATCAGCCAAAATCAGGCTTTCTTCCAGCTCATCATAGAAGTCGTCATCGATCTCCGAGCCGGAAAACACACTGCCCAGCGTAGAACCCAGCGCATCCCGGGTCTTACTGAGGCCTGCCTTGATTTTCTCAAAAAATCCCATGATTTACTCCTTAGTCAGGGGACGATCCCCCACAGCTTATTCCATAATACCCAAGTACTCTTCCATCTGGTTTAGGTCCAGACGCAGCAGCTTGGAAACACCCTGCTCCTGCATGGTCACGCCGTAAAGCACATCGGAAGCTTCCATTGTGCCGCGACGGTGCGTAATTACAATAAATTGCGTTTTCTTGCTCAAATTATGCAGATAAGATGCAAACCGCTCTACATTTCGGTCATCCAGCGCCGCATCGATCTCGTCCAGCATACAGAAGGGTGTGGGACGGACTTTCAAAATAGAGAAATACAGCGCAATGGCAACGAATGCCTTTTCGCCGCCGGAGAGCAAGGTAATGGTCTTGACCTGCTTTCCGGGAGGCTGTACCCGGATCTCAATGCCACAGGTCAGCGGCTCGTTGGGATCCTCCAGAATCAGCTGACCCTTGCCGCCGCCGAACATTTCTTCAAAGGTAATGCCAAAATAGTGGTCAATCTTCTTGAACTCTTCCACAAAGATGGTGGTCATTTCCTGAGTGATGTTGCGGATGATGCTCTCCAGCTCTCGCTTGGAGGTCAGCACATCGTCACGCTGGGCAGACAGGTAGGTATACCGCTCATTGACTCTTGCATATTCCTCAATAGCACCGATATTGGGCGTACCCAAGGCGCCGATCTTCCGCTTCAGTTCGCTGATACGGCGGTTGCCGGCGGGGACAGATTCGATCTGTCCACGCTTTTCCACAGCGGTGCTGGGTGTCAGCCCATAGGAATCCCACAGCTTGTCAATGATCTGCCGCTCTTCCATTGCGGTAGTGACTTTCTTCTGCTCCAACAGGGCGCAGGCGCGCTCCATGTTGAGGATATCCTTGTTCTTCTCCTGCGCCTCCCGCTCGGAACGGGTCTTGGTAGCCTCTGCTTCAGCGCGCTGGGCGTGAACCTTATTCATCTCTTGACGCATCGTCTCGGTCTGCTGACCGTTCTCCTGCTGGCGGGCAAGAAGCGCTGCAATCTCCGCTTCCTGACGGGCAGAATCGGCACGAATGGCATCAATGAGCGACAGTTTCTTCTCCCGGTCGCCATCCATAGCGCTGCGCAGCTCCTGCAGATCGGCGATATGACTCAGCGCCGTATTGCGTTCGGCATCTAAGGCGGCTTCTTCTGTTTTCAAAGAGGTCAGCTTCTCAGTTACATCTGCCATAGACTGGGTGGCTGCTTCCTGACTGCCCTCCAAAGCCGCAATGCTCAAGCGGGTTTTTTCCAGTTCGGCAGTGAAAACTTGAATTTTTGCCTCATGGGCAGCATAGCGAACGCGGTCATTCCGCTCGCGCTCCTGTAAGGAATCCCACTCCCGACGGGCTGCGGACAGGGCGTCGGTAATGGCTTCCAGCAGGATCTCATGCTGCTTTTCTCTGCCCTGCAGGCGCAGCACCTGATCCTCCGCCTCACGGAGCTGTTCCTTTGCGGCGGTGATCTCAAACTCCGCCTGATCCACGATCCGCTGGGCTTCCTGCAATTCTTCTTCACAGGTCTTAATTTTCTTTTCCAGCGTCTTTTCTTCGGCAGTCAGCTTCTCCAGTTCATTGGCTCTGGAGAGGATACCTGCCTCTTTATTGACGGAACCGCCGGTCATAGAGCCGCCGGGGTTCATGACCTGACCGTCCAAAGTAACGATCTTAAAACGGCTGTCGTATTTCTTTGCCATGGCGATGGCGCAATCAATGTCCTCAACGATGACGGTTCTGCCCAGCAGATCCTCCACCACGGTCCGGTAGCGCTGTTCGCACTCCACAAGTCCGGAGGCAACGCCCACATAACCTCTGCAGGAGGCTAAGCCCTGCTCTTTCAGTTCTCTGCCGCGGATGGCAGTCAAAGGCAGGAAGGTCACACGGCCTGCGCCGGTGCGCTTTAGGTAAGAAATGGCTGCCTTGGCATCGGCCTCGGAATCCACCACCACATTCTGCATAGCGTTACCCAAAGCAATCTCAATGGCAACGGTGTATTCGTCATCGGTACGGATCAAACGGGAAACCGGTCCGTGAATGTTCCGAAGCGCGCCATACTGAGATTCCTGCATGACCATCCGCACAGACTTGTGGTAGCTTTCAAAGTCCCGTTCCATAGCCCGGAACACACGGGTCTTGGCCTGCACGCTGTCCATACGGGCATTCAGATCCCGAAGAGTCTGACTCAGCTCATCTCTGCGCTTAATACGGTTTTCCTGCCGCAGACTGTAGCCGTTAATGGTGTTGTTGGAGGCAGTGACCTCGTCCTGCGCCTTACGCAGCTCCTTGCGGCAAGCCTCCAAGTCGCCCTTGGCTTCCTTCTCGCGGCTGTCACCGGAGTCTAAGTCGCTGCGAAGCTGCTCCATGCGGACAGCATTTTCCTGCAGGCTGGTTTCCAATCCCCGGATGTCCGCTTCCCGACCGGCTAAGTCAGCCGTTAATGTGCCTTCCTTGGTGCGCAATTCCAAGAACTGACGGGTAATGCCCTCTGCGCTGGCAGTCATGGCAGACAGCTCCTGCTGCAGTTCAGACAGGGTCTGCCGCTTTTGGGTCAGTTCCGCTTCAATCTGTGCAACACGCTGCCGGGTCTGCTCCAGCTGGGTACCGATGCCACCGCTGCGGTCCTCCTGACCCTGCAGTTCCTCTTCAATACGGCTAATGTTACCGTCGTTGTTCTGAATATTACTTCTCAGAACCGCCACCTGACCGTCCAGCTGCTGATGGGTCGCCTCCAGCATACTGACCTTCACGCGGATGTTCTCCAGCTCCTCATCCCGGCTGCGCAGGGTTGTGCCCATTTCCTCTGCCTGAGAATAGAGCTTGTCCAAATCATCATGGGCCTGCTGCAGCACAAAGGATGCGGAGGTATAGTCCTCCTCTGCCTTTTTTGCGGCGGCAGACAGCTTGTCCAGCGTATCCAGCCAAACTGCCACTTCCACACCCTGCAGCTCTTCTTTCAGCTCCAGATACTTCTTTGCCTTTTCCGCCTGCTGCTGCAGGGGTTCTAACTGCAGCTCCAGCTCGGAGACCTTGTCGCCGATGCGGAGCAGGTTGTCCTCAGTGTGGGCAAGCTTCCGCTCCGTTTCTTCCTTACGGTGGCGGTACTTGGAGATACCGGCCGCCTCCTCAAAGATCTCCCGGCGGTCTGCGCTCTTCAGGGACAGGATCTCATCGATTCTGCCCTGACCGATATTGGAGTAGCCCTCTCTGCCCAAACCGGTATCCATGAACATCTCGTTAATGTCACGGAGTCTGGCAGACTGGCGGTTAATGTAGTACTCACTGTCGCCGCTGCGATAGTAACGACGGGTGATCATCACCTCGTCGGAATCGTAGGGCAATGCGCGATCTGTGTTATCCAGCGTCAGAGTCGCCTCGGCAAAGCCAACGGCGCTGCGTTTCTGAGTGCCGCCGAAGATCACATCCTCCATTTTGGCGCCGCGGAGGGTCTTGCTGCTCTGCTCACCCATGACCCACAGGATCGCATCGGAAATATTCGATTTACCGGAGCCGTTAGGACCCACGATGGCGGTGATATCATCGCCAAAACGGATCAGCGTTTTGTCCGGGAAGGACTTAAAGCCCTGTACTTCCAATGATTTTAGATACACAACCAAACCTCACGTTCAAAAGTATAAAATCAGACAGTTTATTATACTGCGTAATCCCCAAAAATGCAAGTATTCCCACACAATTTTCACGAATTTTTCCTCCGTTTCCGCACCTTGCTTGCAAAGGAAAACCTCCCCTGTTTTTCAAGCAGAGGAGGTTTCATAAATTATTTTACATAGTCAAGACTGATCCAGCCTTTTTCTGTCTTGCCCCAAGTGACACCTGCCACCTTGGTGGTTTCCAGAATTTGCACCCTTGCTCCCTTGTACAGAAAGCCGACAATGGTATTGTTCGTGCCGGCAGCGATGCGAATCCGCAGGCAATCAGCGGTCACAGTTACTGTCTTCTCACTGGGAGCGGAAGGCTCCTTTGCAGGCGTGTCCAGCTCCACATACGCCAAGCTGATCCAGCCCTTGTCGATCCTTGCCCAAACCATACCGCCAACGGTTTTGGTTTCCAATATCTCCACACGCATGCCGTTTGTCAGGTAGCCCACAATTTTGTGAGAAGTACCCGGCGCGCTGCGGACACGGAGCAGATCGGTAACATTGACCGTACCCATTATCTTTTCCGGGGTGGGATCTGTGGTATCCTCCGGGGGTGTTACAGAGGGATCGTCCGGAGTGTCTGCAGGAGGATCCACAGGTTCCTCCTTCGGCTCATCAAATTCCACATAGTCGAGGCTGATCCAGCCGTGTTCTGTCTTGCCCCACTGGGTAGAATCCACCATTTTCTTTTCGGTGATGACGACCTTGGCGCCGTGGGGATAGAAACCCACGATCTTATAGGCAATACCTGCGCCATCCCGAATACGAAGTAAAGTGTCCTTATCTTCCAGCTTCACAGTGCCTGTCCACTTACCTAAATCGGGCTCAGGTTCGGGCTCAGGTTCGGGTTCGGGTTCGGGTTCGGGTTCGGGCTCAGGCTCAGGCTCAGGCTCAGGCTCAGGCTCGGGCTCGGGTTCGGGCTCAGGTTCGGGCTCAGGTTCGGGCTCAGGCTCAGGCTCGGGTTCGGGTTCGGGTTCGGGTTCGGGCTCTGGTTCCTCAGATTCCAAAACGACAAAGTCCATGCTGATCCAGCCTTTGTCGATTCTGCCCCAGATCATGTGACCCACGACCTTTTGCTCCAAAATCATCACTTTATCGCCATTGTACAGGTATCCTACTACGCCGTAGCCCGTTCCCGGACCAAGGCGAATATTCAGGTAGCCGTCGGAAATGCGGATGACGCCCTCTTCCGGATTTTCCGGTTCTGCCGGATCCTCAGGAGGATCGGGGGTGTTAGGCGTGTTGGGGGTATCCGGCTCGTCAGGAGTATCCGGTTCATCGGGAGTATCCGGTTTGTCGGGGGTATCCGGTTCGTCGGGGGTATCCGGCGGTACAACACCGTTTATCACATCGTCATAATCGGTAAACTGCAGGCAGATCCAACCGCCGGGATATCTGCCCCAAAGGTAGCCGCTGCCGGTGGCAGTATCTACAATACGAAACCGCTCGCCCTTATCTGCCATACCGATAACGCTATAGTTCGTACCCGGACCAACGCGCAGGTTTACATCCTCATTTTGGACAGTGACCCATACGCCGGTGCCGTCGTCCTCATTGGGATCTTTTCCCTCAGCATCTACCCAATGGGCATAGAGTCTGGTAAACCGGACGCTGGCGTCCAATGTAGTGATCTGCTCACCGCCAACACGCTCTGTAAACCAGCCGACAAAGGTATAGCCTGGGAAGGTGGGTTCAGAAAGGGCTTGGGCTGTTTCATTGATATCATAGCCTTGCGCTCTGGGCGTGGTATCGATGCCGCCGTTGGCATCGTAAAGCACATACGCATAGTTCTCAGGAATATCCCAAGAATAGACACCGTTTAAGTACATATTGGCTTCCCGCAGACGGCGCTTGAGCAGGAAGGTCTTTGCCTCGCCGCCGGCGCTGCACCAACGGGCAAACCGGTCGATCATCTCGCCGCCGGTCGTGCCGGCAATCACCGCATCGCGCATTGCGGTGTTGGTCATATTGTAAATCCAGCCGGTGCCGCAGTTATAAGAGAACATAACCAAGGCATCAAATTGGTTTTGCGTCAGAGTAAGACCGTATCGATCGATCAGATCGTGGTTAACATCCGCTTCAAAGTCATCCAAGAACACGCGCAGAAGGGCATCCGCCTCTTCCTCGGTAATGCCGTTTTTGGAATATTCCTCTAATTTATCTGCAGGGCATCTGGTGCCGTAACCCACAGAGTACTGACCGTAGTCATACATGGGATACTTAACAAAGCCCTCCTCATACTTGATCATTTCGATGCAAGCGTCACTGGTCGTAAAATCGGAGACCGCAGCTGCGGAAAACGAAAATGCCGACATACATCCAAACACAATTACAACAGCCATTAAAAAGCCGGTAATTCGTTTCATCACTGTTATGTACTCCTTTCACAATCAATTTGCTGTCATTATACCAAAAATCGCCTTTGATTGCAAGCATTTTTTAGGAGAGGCTGGTAACAACTTCTTATTTTGCCATGTTAAATGTTGGTAATTTACATATTTTTAATCATTTTTCTCAACATTTTCAATGATTTTACATATTAGGTTTACATAAAATTACATTTTTTGAGCCTCTTAATCTTCTCTATTTTACCGTATTTTGGGAGACTATTTTCTTGTTGCCTGCCGGTACACCTTGTGCTATAATCCTTTGTAAAGTAACATAAACAAGAAGGCTTGATCATGAAAAAGTTTCTTACCTGTGTCATGGATGTTGGCGAATGTATGCTGACCTCCGGCGCGGAGATCCACCGCGTTGAAGAAAGCGTGGATCGGATGTGCAGGGCATACGGCGCTGTCCGGGTAGATGTGTTCATTATCACCAGCAGCATGGTGGTAACCATTTTTGATGAGGAAGAACATACCTATACCCAGACCCGGCGCATCACCGCATACACCACCGATTTTGAAAAAATACATCGCCTCAACGCCCTATCCCGGAAAATCTGTCAGGAGAAGCCGGCACCGGAGGCTGTGGAGCAGGAGCTGGAGCGCATTCGCTGCTGCAAGACCTATCCCTTTTGGCTGGAGTGTCTGTGCTACTCCATCATTGCCGGCGCATTCACGCTGTTCTTTGGCGGCAGCCTGCAGGAAATGCTGGTTTCTTTGGCTGTCGGTCTTTTGGTGCGTCTCGGTATGTGTCTATGTGAGCTTGCCATCTCCAATAAGATTTTTTCCAAATTTTTCTCCGCTGCCCTTGCCACAGCTATGGCTGTGCTTGCAGTAAGACTGGGTTGGGTCGGCAGTATTGACAAAATCATCATTGGCAATATCATGTCTTTGATCCCCGGAATCGGTCTGACCAACGCTCTGCGAGATCTGTTTACCGGCGACAGCATTGCCGGCCTTTTGCGCTGCATTGAAGCAGCGTTGACTGCCCTTGCCATCGCCGCAGGATATTTTCTTATTTCGGTTTTGGGAGGTATCCTATGATCACGCAGACAGAAATGATTCAGATTCTTTCCGGTTTTGTGGGAACACTGGGCTTTGCGGTGCTGTTCAACATTCGCGGCAAGCGCTTTGTGTTCGGAGGCTTGGGCGGTTTCCTGTCATGGACGCTGTTTGTCCTGTTCAGCCGCATTCTTTCCAGCGAACCGGTCAACTATTTTCTTGTTGCTATGCTGATCTCCGCTTATGCAGAAGTGATGGCAAGAGTCCTCAAAACGCCTACCACCACCTTCATCACCATTTCCCTGATCCCTCTGATCCCCGGCGGTTCTTTATATTACACTATGGCTTATGCCTTTGAGAGCAAGTCTTCCATGTTTGTAGAGAAAGGCGTGTATACCCTGAAGCTTGCCTCTGCACTGGCGCTGGGTATCATTATCACCACCACCGCCACCCGGATCTTCTACAGCTTCCGCAACAGCAGGCGCAAATCCTGATTTTAGGAGATATTTACAATGGAAAACCCTAAGATGCTCATCGCCATGAGTGGCGGTGTAGACAGCTCAGTTGCCGCATATCTGATGCAGCAGGCAGGCTATATTTGTGCCGGCGCAACCATGAAGATGCAGGACCCTATGCTTTTGAAAAATCCGGACAGCAATCAGCAGGATGCCCAAGATGCTGCCGGTGTTGCCGAAGCTCTTGGTATGCCCTTTTATATTCTCGATGCGTCAAAAGCGTTTTGTGCGCAGGTGGTCGAGCCTTTTGTCCGCTGCTATGAGCAAGGCGGTACGCCTAATCCCTGCGTAGGCTGCAACCGACATTTGAAATTCGGTTTCTTTTTGGAAAAAGCTTTGGAAATGGGTTTTACCCATGTCGTTACCGGACACTATGCCAAAATTACCATTGACCCGGAATCCGGGCGGTATTTACTGCAGCGGGCCAAGGATGCAGGCAAGGATCAAAGCTATTTTCTTGCCAGTCTGACACAAAAACAGCTTTCCCATATCTGTTTCCCCTTAGGAGAACTGACCAAGGAGCAGACCCGGGAAATTGCAGAAAAGCAAGGATTTCTCAACGCCCGGAAAAAGGATAGTCAGGACATCTGCTTCATTCCTGACGGTGATTATGTGGCATTTATGCAGAGGTATCAGGAGGCTGCCTATCCCCCTGGTGATTATTTGGATTTGCAGGGCAAGATCGTTGGAAAGCATCAGGGTGCTGTCAGCTATACCATCGGACAACGGAAAGGTCTTGGGCTTGCGATGGGTGAGCCTGTGTATGTATGCTGCAAGGACATGGCTGCCAATACCGTCACCGTAGGTCCCGAGGAAGCGCTGTTCCGCAAAGGGTTACGGGCAGACGACTGGAACTGGTTTCCGTTTGCAGAACTCGTCTCCCCTATCCGCGTCACCGCCAAGATACGCTATCGTCACAAGGAGCAGCCTGCCACTGTATACCCGGAAGAAAGCGGCTTCTGCCGCGTAGAATTTGATGAGCCGCAAAGGGCCATCACCACCGGTCAGGCTGTGGTACTTTACGACGGTGACACTGTCATCGGCGGCGGTACGATTCAAGAAGTATTATAAAAAGCAGGTTGCCTCGAGGGCAACCTGCTTTTTTAATTTACATTCGGAATATTTTTCATGGTCAGGCTGATACGCTTGCGCTTTTCGTCCACTTCCAGAACGCTGACCTTGACCACATCGCCTACCTTGACCACCTCAGAGGGATGGCGCAGCTTCCGGTTGCAGACCTGCGAAATGTGCACAAGACCGTCCTGATGGACGCCGATATCCACAAATACGCCAAAGTCGATCACATTCCGGACTGTGCCGGACAGCACCATTCCGGGCTTCAGGTCTTTCATTTCCAGAACATCGGTGCGCAAAATCGGCGCAGGCAGATCGTCACGGGGGTCACGGCCGGGCTTCAGCAGTTCCTTTACCACATCCTCCAAGGTAGGAACACCTACACCACAAGCTTCGGCTGCCTTTTCCGCACCGTAATCAGCAAAACGGGCAGACAGTTCTCCGATTGTGCCGGCAGTCACATCCTTTTTGCTGTAGCCGCAAAGCGTCAGCAATTTTTCTGCTGCCTCGTAGGATTCCGGATGAACACCGGTATTGTCTAAAATCTCCTTGCTCTCCGGCACACGCAGGAAGCCTGCGCACTGCTGATATGCTTTGGGTCCCAGCTTAGGCACCTTCTTCAGCTGACTTCTGGAGGTAAATGCGCCGTTCTCTTCCCGGTAGGTGACCACATTTTTCGCGGTAGTACCGTTGAGACCGGAAACCTGCTGCAGCAGGCTTGCAGAAGCGGTATTTACATCCACGCCAACCGCATTGACGCAGTCCTCAACAACACCGCCCAACGCTTCATCCAGCCGCTTTTGGGGGCAATCATGCTGATACTGACCCACGCCGATGGCCTTGGGATCGATCTTCACCAGCTCCGCAAGAGGGTCTTGCAAACGCCGGGCAATGGATACCGCGCTGCGCAGATTCACATCAAAATCAGGGAACTCTTCCGCCGCCAGCTTGGACGCAGAGTACACGGAAGCGCCTGCCTCGTTGACGATCATATAGCTGACGCCGGGCAGATTCTTCAGCATGGCTACGGTCATTGCCTCGGTCTCCCGGGATGCCGTTCCGTTGCCGATGGCAATGTGCTTGACACCGTGCTTACGGATCATCCGGGACAGGATCTCAACGGCTTCCTCCTGCTTGCGCTGAGAGAAGGTGGGATAGACCACAGAGGTGTCCAAAACCCGGCCTGTACCGTCTACCACCGCCACCTTGCAGCCGTTGCGGTAACCGGGGTCCAGACCCATGGTAACGAAGCCCTTGACCGGGCGCTGCATTAAAAGAGGCTTCAGATTCAGGGCAAAGTTAGCGATGGCGGATTCTCCTGCACGATCGGTCAGAGTGCTGCGCATCTCTCGCTCTGCGCTGGGCGCGATGAGTCGCTCATAGGCATCCTCTGCCGCTGCCCGGACGAAGGCAGAAACATGCATGGTGGGCTTCAATGCGCCGCGGCACACCACAGCCTGTCCCTCTGTGCCGGGCAAGGTGATGCTGACCTTCAGGAAGCCTTCCTTTTCACCCCGGTTAATAGCCAAAATCTGGTGGTTGAGCAGTCTTGCCACCGGCGCGGAAAAATCGTAATACAGGCGGTAAACGCTGTCATTTTCCGGATCTTCCGCCTTAACGGTCATGACTGCCATCCGTTCCATTTTCAAGCGCAAGGCTTTACGAATATCTGCGTCATCGGAGATCATCTCCGCAATGATATCCGATGCGCCTGCCAATGCGTCTTCCAAGGTTTCCACACCCTTTTCAGGGTCAATATAGTCTGCCGCAAGGGTTGCAGGATCTTCTCCGGTCTGTTCAAAAATTGCCAACGCCAAAGGCTCCAGTCCCTTTTCCTTGGCGACAGTTGCCCGTGTACGGCGCTTCTGCTTATAGGGACGGTACAGGTCCTCCACCTCAGCCAGTGTGGTTGCTGCCTCAATGGCCGCTGCCAGCTCCTCGGTCAGCTTTCCCTGAGATTCGATGGAACGGCAGATTTCTTCCTTACGCTCCTGCAAGGAACGTAAATAATTGAGTCTTGTTTCCAAATTGCGCAAGGTGGTATCGTCCATGGTGCCGTGCATTTCCTTCCGGTATCGGGCGATAAAGGGAATGGTGTTACCCTCGTCCAAAAGCGCAATTACATTTTCCACATATTGCTGTTTTTGGCCCAGTTCCTGCGCCAGTATTTCCGCGATTGCTGTCATAGTATTCCCTCCGTTTGTTATAGCGCTATTATAACACATTTCCCCTGCAATAGCAATCTGTTTCGCTTGTTCAAACTCAATAAATATATTTGACAACGGCCGAAAAAAACGATATAATATAACCGTAAATCAATACATCTTGCAAGGAGGCGCTTCTATGGAAAAGAGAATCATCACCATCAGCCGCGAATTTGGCAGCGGTGGACGTACCATCGGTCATCTGGTGGCAGAAAAATTAGGAATCCCCTTCTATGACAAGGAACTGGTGGAACACGTGGCTTTGGAGTCCGGTTTTGCCCCCAAGTTTATCGAAGAAAACAGCGAACATGCTCCCGGCAAGACACTTCTGTCTTATGCCTTTTCCCATCATGGCGCTCCCGGTGTTATGAACGGTCTGTCTGTGGCAGACTTTTTGTGGAATGTGCAGTGCAGTGTTATTCTGCAGTTGGCTGAGCAAGGTCCCTGCGTTATCGTAGGCCGAAACGCTGATTATATTCTCAAGGATCGGGACGACTGTCTGCACACCTTCATTCATGCAGACACCGCATTCCGGGCTGACCGCATTGTCAGACTCTACGGTGAATCCGAGAAGAGTCCTGAGGCCCGTTTGGATGAAAAGGATAAGCGCCGCAAGGCAAATTATCACCACTACACCGGCAGAACATGGGGCAAAGCGCAGAACTATGACATTAGCTTGGATTCCAGTGTTCTGGGCGTGGAAAAGTGCGCGGACATCATTGTGGACATTGTAAAGAACAGCAAATAATGTGTTACATAAAAACCCTTCAAGGTAATTCACCTTGAAGGGTTCTTTTTATGTGTGAAAACGACGCCTTGCAATTAAAACGTTCTTATAGCTCAAGCCCAAAATACCGAAGGCCAGCAGGCCGGAGACAGCCGAAAGGCCGTTCAGGAAGCTGAGCCACTCAAAGTGAAGCAGCGCAGGCAGTTCCATGGACAGAAAATGGATTCCTGCCGCCAAAAAGCAGACGACAGCCGTAAACCTTGGATACCGAAACCAACCGAAGGCGCTGGACACCCCAACTGCGGCAATGAGAACATACAAAAGCATCCACAAAACAATTTCAAGAATGCCGCCTTCCAAAAATACCTGTATACACAGCACCGCACACAGCAGTGCCCCCAGCACGCCGTAAACCGGTGTCACAGGAAAACGGAAGCCGCGCATCAATGCCATATAGCCAATCATAATGATACCGGGTAATCCTAAAATAAATACCAATTCTTCTGATGTGCATTCCGACAAATTTCGCAGTCCGAAATAGGACACCATCAGCACAAAAAAGGACAGACCGGCCATTAACAGCGACGGTGTGATCCAGCGGTCCTCCATGCGAATGACACAGCGGAAGCCGCCTTTATGAAATAATTTGGATGGGATCGTTTTTGCCCAATTCCAAAAATCCTCTTTAAGCCAGTTTACGACTCCCATTGCCCTCACCTCCGGATTTTTCTAATATTATATGACACAATTCGAAAAATAGCAACCATTATACTTCTACGGTCTGCTCATGGATATGGATACTGACACCATTGACCTCCACATCCTCATCTGCAGGAATCAAAATATACTTTACGCCGCCGATGACTCTTGTCTCGATCAGGTCGCTATACTCCGGATCCACCTTGATGGATACGCTGGGGGTCTTGATCTCAAAGCTGTTTTTATTGATGATATTTTTCGGATACAGCTCTGCCTCATGACCAAATGCTTCATCGTAGGCAATGCTGAACTTGGCCATTTTGTTCTCCGGTACACCGCAGCCGGACAGGGCTGTTTTCACCTGATCCTTAGAGATCAGCAGCGTATCGGGAAGCTTGCTTTCCTTGTGCATTTCAATGGATTGGCAGATTTGGTTATGGACGGTCTGCACCACTTCCATGCTGCAGTCCTCTCCCAAAGAGGTGGTAAGCAGCGCCTCAAAGGACTTTTTCTGCTCCGCCGCCGGTTTAGGAGCTTTGGTATTAAACAGCGCAGAAACCAGTCCGTCGTGGCTGCACTTGGTATCCCGGGTGTAGAACAGGGCGTTATAGATGTTGGTTCTGCGGTCATCAAAGGCCGGGAATAAGAAGCCCATCTCCGGCGCGCAGACCTCATGGGCAAGGCCACCGTCATGGAACTCCTTTTCCTCTGCCACATAGCGAAGGCTGGGCTTTTTCTGCTTCACAGGGCACACCGCACACAGAAGATAGGTATACACCTCTGTGGAAGCATCCGACTGTGTTTGCCCGTCTTTTCCGCGGAAAGGCACATCGTAGCTGTCACAGCCGATCAAGATCACATAGTTTTCTTCAAAGGATACGGAATCGATGATCTTCCGGAACAATGCCATCCGACAGTTCTCATCCCTCAGTGCGGTTTTTCGCACTTCCATCAGCAGTTTATGCTCTGCACCATCGGTGACCTGCTTAGTGGAAAAGCAAATATCGATCAAGTTCTTGCCTATAGTGCCGGACAGGGACCGTTTCATCACGGCAAAATATTTTTCCGCCTCATTTTCCGGCATGATACCGGTGGACTGGCAGAAGGTGGAGATGATCTCCTTTTGGCTGTTGACATAGCAGCCGTAAATAGCTGTCATATTACTGCGATCCCGACGGACTCTGCGCCGGATCTCGCCAAGCTCTCGTTCGTTCATAGTTTACCTCAATACTTTACGGATTTGCGCCGGTGTTTGACACCGGCGCAAAGAATTACGCTTCCTCCCAAAGACAGTTCCAGTTTTGGATAAAATACTCAATACCGGAATAGACCGTGGTCACTACAATCACCGCAAGGACGATCCATCTGAGGACTTCCACATGAGGGAAGCCCATCATGACGCACAGGCCAACCATTGTGCTGGCAGTCTTCAGCTTGCCGCTTTTGCCGGCAGCAATGACCTTGCCCTTACCGACCGCCACCAGCCGCAGACCGGTCACCGCAAATTCCCGGGTCAGCACGATCATCAGCGCCCACGCAGGGAACATTCCCCACTGGCAGAACATCAGCATTGCCGCAATTACCAGCAATTTATCTGCCAGAGGATCCAAAAACTTACCGAAATCGCTGACCTGATTATACTTTCTTGCAATATGTCCGTCCACATAGTCTGTCAAGCTGGCAATAATAAACACCGCCAAGGACAGCCACATCCACAGGCCGCTTTCTCCACCGCTGAGGTACATCAGCAGCATAAACACCGGGATAAATCCGATGCGGATCAATGTAATTTTGCTTGCTGTCGTCATGTGTCATTCCTCCACCAGATAACCGGACAGATCCCCATCGATCAGGCCGTCAATACAGACCTTGACAAAGATCCCCTCGGAGATAGGTTCTTCCGTTGCGATCCAGACTCTTCCATCGATATCCGGGGAATCTGCAAAAGTGCGTCCGTAATACTGTTCAAATTCCTCGTCGTAGCCGTCTACCAAAACCTCTACTACCGTACCGATCATAGCGGCGTTATAGTCGTCCATGATTCGGGACTGGAGCTGCTCTATCATCTGTGCCCGTTCCTGTGCCACCGTTGCGTCAGGATATTCCATTTCTGCTGCCGGCGTTCCCTCCTCGGGAGAGAAAGGGAATGCGCCCACACGCTCCAGCCGCTGCTCTTTCAGGAATTCGCAAAGTTCCGCGAATTCCTCCTCTCCCTCGCCGGGAAGGCCGGTGATCACGCTGGTACGCAGTACGATCCCCGGAATCCTATGGCGCAGCTTGGCAAAAAGTTCTTTCAAAAGTGCTCCGTTGCCACGGCGGTTCATCAAGGTCAGGATCTTATCATTGCAGTGCTGGATCGGCAGATCCAAATACTTAACGATCTTCTCTTCCTGCGCCATCACTTCAATAAGTTCATCATCGATCTCATCGGGGTAAGCATAGTGCAGACGCACCCAATGGAAGCCGTCGATCCGGCAAAGCTGACGCAGCAGCTCCGGCAGCAGTCTCTTGTGACCGGGCAGGTCTGTGCCGTAACGGCTGGTATCCTGCGCTACCACAATGATCTCCTTAACGCCGCTGTCTGCCAGAAGTCTTGCCTCATACAGCACATTGTCCATACTGCGGCTGCGAAACTTGCCACGCAGGTACGGAATAATGCAGTAGCTGCAACGGTTGTCGCAGCCCTCTGCGATCTTTAAGTAAGCATAGTGCTCCGGTGTGGTCAGGATACGGCCGGTTTCCTGTTCCGGCGCATCAATGGAGTCAAACCGCTGCACGGTCTCGTCTGCAAGCAGCTGTTCGATAGTGGGAACCACCTCGGTATAGCTGCCGGTGCCTAACACACCGTCTACCTCCGGCAATTCCTCCATGATCTGCTGCTGATATCGCTGGGACAGGCAGCCTGTCACCAGTATTTTTCCTACTAAGCCCTGTTCCTTCAGCTGCGCCATCTGCAAAATGCTGTCGATGGCTTCCGCTTTTGCCGCGTCGATAAAGCCGCAGGTATTAATGACCACTACATCACAACCCACCACATCGGGACGAACGGTAAAACCGGCCTCCTGTACGCGGTACATCATGCGCTCACAATCCACCTGATTCTTGGCGCAGCCCAGGGAGATAAATCCTATATCTGCCATTATATTTCCTCCGGGAAATCTTCTGTGTCCACCGAAAGCCGGGACAGCGCCCGGCGGATGGTTTGATAACTGTGCCCCTTTCGCATTAGGGCGTCGATGGCTTTGCGACGCTGGGCGGCATCCTGCGGATCTGTCAGCCGGGACTGCAAAAAGTCTACGATTCCCTCTAACTGATCAGGATAATCCGCCAAAGCCGCATCCCAATACTGCTTTGGGATCCGCTTTTCATACAGCGCCTGTTTGGCTCTGGCAAGTCCGTAGCCCTTTCCGATACATCGGGCAACCACCTGTTCGGCAGTTTTTTCATCGTCTACCAAATCTAAATCTGCCATCCATTGTACCGCTTCGCGAGCCTGCTGGGGATCTTCCCCTTTTTGGATCAGCCGATGCTCCAGATCTTTTTTCGATACGCTGGATGCCGATACGATCCGCACTGCCCGCATTTTTGCGGACATGGCGCCTGCCGCTTCCTTCAGGGCTTTCATTTCCTCCTCGGACAATTCCTGCCCTGCATAAAGAGAAAAGTCCTCTAAGGTTTGCCGGTACAGCCGCAGAACGCTGTCGTCCTCAAAACGCACCGTATGCCTCCCTGCCATATCCGGCTGGGAGGCAATGGTTTTAATCTTCATCATCGAAATCTTCAGCGCTGACGGCTACCGGGCGCTCTGCCGCTCTGGCAGGCTCTCTGGCAACGCCGCTCTGCTTCAGCAGGTTCTCACGAACCTGTGCTTCCACTTCCTCAGCAATATCAGGATTTGCCTGCAGGAACGCCTTAACGCTGTCCTTACCCTGACCGATCCGCTCTTCACCCATGCTGAACCAGCTGCCGCTCTTCTGGATCACATCCATTTGGACAGCCAGATCCACCAGCTCGCCCCACTTGCTGATACCCTGACCGTACATAATGTCAAAGTATGCCTCGCGGAAAGGAGGCGCGACCTTGTTCTTCACGACCTTAACACGGGTCTTGTTGCCCACTACATTGGCGCCCTCCTTGATAGCTTCCACACGGCGCACATCCAGACGGACAGAAGAATAGAACTTCAGGGCATTGCCGCCGGTGGTGGTTTCGGGGTTACCGTACATTACACCGATCTTCATACGCAGCTGATTGATAAAAATCACCACGCAGTTGGTCTTTGCAATGGTGCCTGCCAGCTTCCGCAGCGCCTGAGACATGAGTCTTGCCTGCAGACCCACAAAGGTATCGCCCATTTCGCCCTCGATCTCCTGCTTGGGAACAAGGGCTGCAACAGAGTCCACCACCACAGCATCCACCGCGCCGGAACGGACCAGCGCATCGGTGATCTCCAAGGCCTGCTCACCGGTATCGGGCTGGGAAACCAGCATATTGTCAGTATCCACGCCCAATGCTGCGGCGTACACAGGATCAAGAGCATGCTCCGCATCCACGAACGCAACCTCGCCGCCCATCTTCTGGGCTTGCGCCAGAATGTGCAGTGCAAGCGTGGTCTTACCGGAGGATTCCGGTCCGTAGATCTCAATAATACGGCCCTTGGGGACACCGCCAATACCCAGCGCCGCATCCAGCGCCAAAGAACCGGTAGGAATGGCATCCACATTCATTTCGGGGCGGTCGCCAAGGCGCATGACCGTACCCTTACCGAAATTCTTCTCGATCTGGTTCAGGGCTGTCTGTAAGGCTTTCTTCTTATCCGTTGCAGGAGTGGGAGCATCGTAAGCTGTCTTTTTCGTAGCCATGGTTTATTCCTTCTTTCCGTATTGGGCAACAACTGCCCTTTCTATCTCATTATAATCTCCGGATCGCTCCAGAATGGTATACCCGTTCATTTCCAAAATCCGGCACACATCATCTCCCTGACCCATGCCGAACTCAAAGCACAGATAGCCGCCGGGCTTCAGCGCCTGACAGAAATTCTGCGCAATTGTTCTGTAGAAGATCAATCCGTCATCGCCGCCGTGGAGAGCAAGGTGCGGTTCGTAAGCCTGCACGCTTTGAGGCAGCTGCTTCATCTCTTCTGTGGTGATATATGGCGGATTGGACACGATCACATCGTATTTGCCAAGCATTGTCGGCGGTGCAGTCAAAGCGTCCACAGAAACGCAGCTGACCCGTCCGGACAGACGATTGGCGATCGTGTTCTTTTTTGCCACAGCCAGCGCATCCTGAGAAATATCCGCCAAGGTAACCCTTGCAGACAGCACATTGGCAGCAACAGCCAAGCCGATGCAGCCGGAGCCGGTACACAGGTCAAGAACACGAGGCGTTCCCGGCAGCTGCCTTCCGCAGCGGATGGCAAGCTCCGTCACCGCACAGGTATCATCCCGGGGGATCAGCACATGGGGATTGACCTGCAGCTGCAAGCCAAAGAACTCCCATTGTCCCAAAATATACGCAATCGGTTCATCTGCCAGCAAACGATTCACAGCCGTCCACACCGCACCACAGGTTTCTTCCGAGGCGTAAATGCCTTGGTCAGATAAAAACTGTTCCGGTGTTCTGCCGGAGAAATGACAGACAAGATTCCGGGCATAAAAGCCGGCTGTCTGAGGGTCCTCCTTCGCAAGCAACGCTTTTCTGGTTTGCTGATACAGCTCGGACAGCGTCTTTACCAACGGTCTTCCCCCGCTTTCTCCGGAAGCACTGCCTCCAAAGCGGCGATTCCCACTTCGATCATGCTGTCGTCCGGTTCCTCGGTGGTAAAGTTCTGGAACCACATACCCGGTGCCGTCAAAATCCGGGTAAAGACATTGTCATGACGGCCTGTCCAGCGGTTGATCTCATAACTGAAGGCAACTACCACCGGCAAAAGCAGCAGCTTAAACCCGATCATCAGCGCACGGTATCCCAGCGTACCCCGAATGTCCTCCAATGCCGGAACTGCTGCCAGCAGCAAGGACGATGCCACAGAAAAGATCAAAATCGACAGGATCATCACCACCAGCAAAAAGCTGGTACCGCACCGGGGATGCAGCCGGGTCTGCTGCCGGACATTTTCCACCGTCAGCGGCAGACCTGCCTCATAACAGCGAATCGTCTTATGCTCCGCGCCGTGATAAGCAAATACGCGCTTCATCTCCGCCATGCGGGAGGTGAGGAAAATATAAGTTACAAAGATGGCAATACGAACAATTCCCTCAACAAGATGGAGCAACAGCGTGCTTTCCAAAAAACTGTCAAGGAAGCTGACGATCACCATGGGAAGCAGGAAAAACAGACCAACAGATAACGCCAGTCCCATAAACACGGCAAAGCCTACCACCAAATCGCGGAAGCGCTTGTCACCCAGCTTTTTTTCCAGCCACTTATCCAGCTTGGAGGCTTCCTCCTCCGTCTCCTCAGGAGAGAGGTCTGCCGACTTCATAATGGCTTTGACACCGGTGACCTGGGCATCAAAGAAGCCGCGAACGCCCCGGAGCAGCGGCAAATTCCACAGGGATCTTTTCGGTGGAAGCTTCCGGTCTGTCACCTCTACGGTGACCCCCTCTTTCCCCCGAACCACGATGGCATCTTTTTTCGGTCCGCGCATCATAATGCCTTCAATCAAAGCTTGACCGCCGATCATGGTCTTAAATTTTTCACAGCAGGTTTCTTTCTTCTTCGCCATAGAAAATCATCCTTATTGGAAATCGTACATTTGTCTTAATTATAGCATATCGCAGCAGAAAAGAAAAGCTATTTTACAACAACATTTTCCTCTCCCAGCACATTTTTCAGTTCCTTCAGCATAGGCTCTGCCAAGGCACAACGGGTGCCTCTGCGCTGTTTGGTATCGGCAAAATACACCACCGCGCTGTTATCGCCGGGGAACATATTCAGGATCGCCCGGATCTTGGGGAACAACGCCCCCTCTTCCGTAGGCAGCCGCAGATACAGCGTCGCAGGAGCGGCAGGCTGCGGTTCTGGTTCCCGGTCCGTAAAGTCCGACATGGGACGCGCCCGGTTGATAACGATCTGCGGTTCTTTGTCATCTCGCAGGGACAGCCGTCCGGTAATGACTACCGGCTGGTTCTCCTGCAAATAACCGCCGAACTCATTGAGCACATTGGAAAACGCCAGCATTTCAATGGATGCGGTATCATCCTCAACAGTCACATAGGCCATCATGGAGTTGTTCCGGGTGGTCTTCATCTTGATGGTTTGAACAACGCCTGCTACGCTGACGATTTGATCATCGCGGTAACTGCTTTCCTCATCCATCAGCTGCGCCATAGGCACCACATGGGTGTTCTTCAGCAGGTGGCGATAATCGTCCATCGGGTGACCGGACAGATAAATGCCGGTGGTTTCCTTCTCCAGCAGCATCAGGTCTGCCTTTTTCATTTCCGCCAGCTTGGGAATGGGGATCGATGCGGCAGAATCCTCCTGCTCCAACATCGCAAACAGGCCCATCTGACCATCCAGATTCTTCTTTCGGGAGGAGGCGATGCTGTCCATCATGCTGTCATACACTGCCAGCAGCTCGCTGCGGTGGTATCCGAAGCAGTCCATAGCGCCGCACTTGTTAAAATTCTCTACTGCGCGCTTGTTCAGCTCACCCTCGCCCATTCTCTGGATAAAATCTTCCAAGGAGCGGAACGGTCCACCCTCTTCCCGCTTGGCGACCATTGCCCGGATCAGGCCTCTACCCACATTCTTCACAGCGCCCAAGCCAAAGCGAATGGCATTGTCCTCCACGCTGAAATTATCCACAGAATGGTTGATATCCGGTGGCAAAACAGGGATCCCCATATCCTTACACTCGGCAATATAGCCGGAGATCTTAGTAGCGGAATCCAGCACAGAGGTCATCAGCGCCGCCATATACTGCTTGGGATAATGGCACTTCAGATAGGCTGTTTGGTAAGATACCACCGCATAGCACACCGCATGCGCCTTGTTAAAGGCGTAGTTGGCAAAAGCCACGATCTCATCATAAATAGACTGGGCTGCAGCTTCGTTGACACCCTTTGCCACAGCGCCGCTGATCCCCTGCTTTTCGTCACCGTAGACAAAGACCTTTCGCTCTTCCTCGATGACCTTCATCTTCTTTTTGGAAATAGCGCGGCGAATATTGTCCGCCTGACCCATGGTATAACCGCCCAAGCTCCGGAAGATTTCAATCACCTGTTCCTGATAGACGATACAGCCGTAGGTAACCTTCAGGATCGGCTCTAAATGGGGTGTTTTGTAGGTGATCTTCCGGTGATCCAGCTTGTTAGCAATAAACATGGGAATGGAGTCCATAGGACCGGGACGGTACAGCGCCACAATTGCCGTCATATCTTCGATAGAGGTGGGCTTCATATTGACGCAAACGCCGGTAATACCGGCAGACCCCAACTGGAACACGCCCTGTGTCTTGCCCTCTGCCAGCATGGCAAAGGTAGCGGGATCATCATCCGGCACAGTATCAATGTTAAAGGACGGGTCGATCGCCCGGATCTGCTCCTGAGCATCCTTGATGACCGTCAGGTTGCGCAAACCCAAAAAGTCCATCTTTAGGAGTCCCAGTTCCTCAATGGTGGTCATGGTGTACTGGGTGACAATGGTATCGTCATTCCGGGACAGGGGCACATAGCTGCACACAGGGTCTGCCGTAATCACCACACCGGCAGCATGGGTAGAGGTATTCCGAGGCATCCCTTCCAAGCTTCTTGCGGTATCAATAAGCAGCTTGACCCGCTCGTCGTTTTCGTACATTTCCTTCAGCTTGGGAGAGACCTCCAGCGCCTCTTTCAAGGTAATATGGGGCGTTGCCGGCACTTGCTTGGCAACGATATCGGTTTCGGCATAGGTAAAGTTCAGGGCTCTGCCCACATCGCGGATCGCACCCCGAGCTGCCATCGTACCAAAGGTGGCGATCTGCGCCACATGGTCTGCGCCGTATTTTTCCATGACATAGTCAATGACCTCGCCCCGACGCTCCTGACAGAAGTCCGTATCAAAGTCCGGCATACTGACGCGTTCCGGGTTCAGGAATCGCTCGAAAATCAGCGCATACTTCATGGGATCTACTTCCGTAATGTGCATACAATATGCCACAATGGAAGCTGCTCCGGAACCACGGCCCGGGCCTACCGGAATGCCGGATTCCTTTGCGTAGCGGATAAAATCCCAAACGATAAGATAGTAATTCACATATCCCATCCGGCTGATAACACCGATTTCGTATTCCAGCCGCTCTTTGTAGCTTTCCGGCGGATTCTCGTACCGCTCAGCAAAGCCATCCATACAAAGCTTGCGGAAGTATGCTTCATTGGTATAGCCCTCAGGTACAGGGAACGAGGGCAAGTGATAATTGTTAAATTCAAATTCCAGATTGCAGCGGTCTGCAATGCGCTGGGTGTTCTCAAACGCCTCGTCGCAGTTGGGGAACAGCTGACGCAGCTCTTCCTCACTCTTGAGATAAAATTCCTCAGTCTGGAATTTCATGCGATTGGGATCGTCCACCGTCTTGCCGGTTTGAATGCACAGCAAAACATCCTGCATTCGGGCATCTTCCCGGCGCAGGTAGTGGGCATCGTTGGATACGATCAGCGGCAGACCTGTCTCTCGGGCAATCCGCATGATCCCCTGATTCACAGGGGTCTGCTCCGGAATGCCATGATCCTGCAGTTCCAAATAAAAATGATCTTCGCCGAAAATGTCCGCCAGTTCCAATGCGCAATTCTTGGCAGCATCATAGTCCTCTTCCATCAAACGCTGAGGAATTGCGCCGGCAAGACAGGCTGAGGTTGCGATCAGGCCCTCATGGTATTTCCGCAGCATGGCAAGATCTACTCGCGGTTTTCCGTAAAAGCCGTTCAAAAACGCCTCGGATACCAGCAAGCACAGGTTTTCATAACCGGTGCGGTCTTTGCACAGCAGTACCAGGTGATACGGATCGTTATCGATGCCGTGGACACGGTCTTCCATGCCCCGGCGTGCCACATAGACCTCGCAGCCGATGATGGGTTTTACGCTGGCAGCCTTTGCTGCTTTATAGAAATCGATACAACCGTACATGACGCCGTGGTCGGTCAAGGCGATGGCAGTTTGCCCCAGTTCCTTAACACGGTCCATCATGCCGCTGATGCGGCAGGCGCCGTCCAAAAGGCTGTATTCCGAGTGGACATGCAGATGTACAAAACTCATGATTTTGTCTCCTTTGCCATTTCTACCAGCTTTTTCAGCCGGTGGTTCATGGCAGGCTTCGTAATAGGCGGCTCCATCATAGCCGCAAGTTCTGTCAGAGATGCTTCCGGGTTTTCTTCCCGGGCTAACGCCGCCTGCAGCAGCTTTGAGGGCAGATGCTCCAGCGCTCCCCTCTCCCGTAAAATGCGGATAGAGGCAAGCTGTTCCTGCGCAGCCTCCACCACTTTGGAAGTATTGGCATCGTCGCAGTTACAGCGGCGATTGACTTTATTGTTCAGTTCCTTTTCTAATCTGGCTTCCATGATACCCATCGCCGCCAAAGGCGCGCCTAAGTAGGTAAGGCAGTCGCAGATCTGCTCGCTCTGCTTTAGGTACAGCACCTGTCCGCCGCTACGATCCGCCGATTTGGGATAAAAGCCCAGCGCTTCATGCATCAGCGTGCAGGCTTCTCTTGCCACCGTCCGGTGGGTAGTCGCCAGCTCCATGTGGTAGCCCTTGGCAGGATCGGTTACCGAGCCGCCTGCTAAAAACGCACCCCGAAGGAACGCCGTCCGGCAGCAATCATCCTCCACTATCGGAAGATTGATATGCAATGCCAAGGTGTCCTCTGGACCAAATCCGTAACGCTCCATGATGGCTGCAACCTTCTCCGGTCGCGTAATTTGAAAATTCAGTTTGCCAACCCCATATTCCTCCGGCTGTATGTCAAAGGAAATACCGAAGGCTTTCTTAAACAGCTTGGGGATGCTTTGGGCAAATTCCTGCGATTCCGTAATAATGCGGATACCGTGATTGCCAAAGCTGTTACAAAACAAAAGAATGCCAAAGCACTGCGCCAATGCGCAGCATTGCTTTTGTGGGAAACTGCGACAGATCTCTGCCTTCGCATTTCCCGAAAAAGAGATTGCCATCGTCCTTCCCACCTTTCATTTTTACCAAATTCTCACTTCCGGCTCCAAACGGATACCGGAAAAGGATTCCACCCGGTCTGCTACCTGCTTTAACAATTGTTTTACATTCTCCGCTGTCGCGCCACCCAAATTGACGACAAAGCCGGCATGCTTTTCCGACACGGCTGCGCCGCCTACCTGAAATCCTTTTAACCCGGCCTGATCAATCAGCGCTGCCGCATAGCCGCCCACCGGGCGCTTAAAAGCAGAGCCTGCGGAAGGCAGGTCTAAAGGCTGCGAAGCTTTCCGCTTGCGCATCAGCTCCTGCATCAGACCGCGGATCTCCTCCTCCGGCTTGGGCTGCAGTACAAACACCGCACTGACAACAATGCCGCCGTCCTCTTCCAAACGGCTGTGTCGGTAAGAAAACTCCATCTCCTCTGCCGACAGGATGCGGATTCTGCCATCTGCATACAGTACCTGCGCAGTTTCCAATATCTGACAGATCTCGCCGCCATAAGCACCGGCATTCATATATACGCCGCCGCCCACTGTACCGGGAATGCCATGGGCAAATTCCATGCCGCCGAGACCAAGTCCTGCGGCATAGACTGCGGCTCTGGTCATGGTCACACCGGCGCCTACCCGTATGCGGATAGCATCCAGCTGTTCCATGCCCTGCAGCTCCCGAAGGTTGATCACCAAGCCGGGAATGCCTGCATCCGGTGCCAGCACATTGGTTCCTGCGCCTAAAATAGCACAGTTACAGTCCATATTCTTGGACACTTTCAAAAGCTGTGTCAATTCCTCCGCTGATTCTGGGAACGCCATGACCTCTGCCGGACCGCCGATGCGAAAAGAGGTATGCAGCGCCATCGATTCATTACAACGAAGTTGGATTTTCGGTAGTAAAGCAGTTATTTTCTGCTGAAATTCGGTTAAATTCATCATAAACGCCTCCGGGTGTATGATTGATTCTACTATAACATATTTACCGGAAATATGCAATTATAACTACAGCTTTTTTTCACTTTTTTGCGCAAAAAATCCCTGCCGAAAGACAGGGATTTTTTGTTTATTTACCAATGGTTTCTTTCAGCCGATCTAGATTGCTTTGCAAATGAGATCCCTCAATCACAAGCACTCTTTTTCCATCAATGGAAGCGTCCTGAAATTGATCGCTATACGGGATTCTTTGGTCGATGATGGTCAGCTCCGGCAGCACAGTAACAAAGCTTAACAAAAGCGAGGTAATATCCCGGTCTGTCATATCTGTTTTCACCAAAGGCAGGATCTCGTTTACCAAAGCATACAGCTGGGTGAAACTCAGGTTTTTCGCCTTGCCCACCAAAGCGCGCAGCACGATTCTCTGCCGGTTGGTCCGGGCAAAGTCACTGTCCAACGCGCGGATTCTTGCGTAGGCAAGAGCCTGCTCGCCATTTAATGTATTGACACCGGCAGTTAAATGCCAATGATAATCCGGAGGCCATAATTCACGCTGTTCATTAATATGCGCCGCTTCAGCGGCTGTCAATGTGATATCCACACCGCCCACTGCTTCGATCATGTCCCGGAAACCCGAGAAATTCATCGCCACATTATAGTCGCTGCGGACACCGAAATTGTATTCCAAGGTGTCATTCAGCAGTGGGAAACCGCCTAAAGCATACGGAACATTCAAACGCTCACTGTACTTACCCGGAATAGACACCCATGTATCTCGCATAAATGAAGTGAACACCAATGTTTTCTTGGTTTTATTAAATGTACACATGATCATGGAATCCGTATTGTTCGTGTACCAGCTGCTTTCCCAATTATCCTGCCCTACCACAAGAATATTGACCACATCATCGCTGGGGATCGTAGGGACGGGTTCTTCCGGCACAGGGGCTTCTTCCGGTGTATAGGAAGGTCCGGTAAAATCCGACGGAACGGTATCTCCCTGCTGCAAAAGCACAGACTCCTGCTCCGGTGTCAAAGTCGGCACTGACTCCTCCAAAGTGCCCCGCTGGCCCAAAAAGCTCTGCCACCAAATGGTAAAGCCCACTGTGAATACCAGCACCAATGACAAAAAGCAAATCAGCACGATTAGGGCATTTCGCTTTCTTTTGTATGATTTCATGGCTTTATTCACCGTATATTCATCCATAATCATATCTCCCGAATCATCACATTCCGCCACAGGCAGCCATAGTATATCTACTAACGATCCTGCCCGATTATGCAAGTTCAAGCAAACAGCAACCGGACCTAAGCAGATATACTGCGTAGGTCCGGGGCATGTTTATGTATCATTGCTCCGGTACACAGTTATGTTCCTGAAGCGAGCAAAGGTTTACTTTTCGACGATCTCCAAAACTTCCATAGGACAGGCTTTGACGCAAATGCCGCAGGCGATACACTTGGTAGTCGTACCACCGGCAGGCGCAACCATGACCTTCATAGGGCAAACCTCAGCACACTTGCCGCAGGAGGTGCAAAGCTTCTTATTGATCATATACACACCGGTTTTGGGATTCTGTGTAATGGCGCCGGCTTCGCAGACCTTGGCACACTTGCCGCACTGAATACAGGTCATAGGCTTGGCACCGTTGCCCTTCGCCACGATCTGGATACAGGAAAGATCCGGATGGAACTCCTTATAAAACGCCTCAGAGCATGCGCGCACACACTCCAAACATGCCATACATTCTACATTCTTTTTCACTGCAAGTCTTTTCATAAGAAAGGACCCTCACTTCCATAATGTTTTAACCAGTTTATTATACTGGAAAGAAATAAAAATAGCAATCACAAAAATGAATTTTCTTTATTTTTTTGTTTTTATGGTGGCATTTACCTGTCTAAAGGTCTCACAGACGGAAATAATAGCTTTGAAATCAGATAAAAAGGAGGAAATACCATGAAAAAACTCGTATTGATTGCGCTTGTGCTTCTCATTGCGGTATCGGTTGCTGCCTGCAGCAGCGGTATGACAGATGAAACCACCGCTCCCACCGGCAACACCACCACTACGCCTTCCACCGCAGCGCCTTCTACCCAGCCCACCGTAACCATGCCTACGATCATTCCCGATCCTACCCTTGGTACCAACATTCCCGATCCCAGCGTGAATGAAAACAGCACCATGCCCAACGCAACCGGCAGCGGCATTACCGAACGGATAATGCCGGGCCGCAAGTAACCACACCGGGGTTTTCCCCGGATACATCAGGATCACAAAACCGTCACATAACGGGTCAGGTTCTTCCGCATCCGCTCAGCCGCTTTTTGGGCGCAGCATACATATTCTCCGCTGTCCGCCTCCTCCGCAAGGTACGCAGCCGTTACAGACGCTCCGGCGCAGGCAACTGCGCCGTGACCTAAGCGGTCAAACGCCTCGCTGCAATTTTTGGCATTGGAATTACCGTAATCGTATCCATCCAAAAGCAGAAACAGGCGGTTATATTTCTGTCGTAGTGTACGCAGACTGTGGGCAGAAGATGCGCCTGCCACACCGCCAATAGCAGAGTAACCGCATTTACCGATGCGCGGTTCGGCAAGCCGATTCACCACATCCGCCGCAGCAACATGTACCAATCTGGAACCGGTAAGCAGATCCTGCAATTCCGGTGCAGAACGATTGGCAGTACGCAGTACCGCAAAGAACGCCTTATCACTGCCGGCCAAAGCATCGGCATAGGGGCGCAGCGCATCACTGCCGATATACGCAGACAGGATCAATGCATCGAATCTCCATTGACACTGAGGGTCCAGCAATACCGACGCACTGTATTCCGCTGCCTGCAAGGACTTTGCCTCCGGCGCGTCCAAAATTACATAATAGCCGCAGCCTTTTGCTGCTTTAAGGGCGTTTTCCAGCGCATCCAAACCGGCTGCGCCCTGCAGTGCAAAGGCGCCGAAGTCAAAACGGACGGCAGGAACGATCTCCCTCAAGCCTTCCAGCAATTCACCGCAAAAGCGGCTGTATGCGCCGCACAGATTTCCCTCTTCCTCCACAAGGCTTTGAGGGATCTCCTCCGGGCGAATGGTCAGATCGATCATCGAAGGATTTTTCAGCTTTCGGATTTTTTCCTGAAGTCGGTCAACAGACATAATCATGCCTCCTTCTTCTTTTTTTATCATTATATCACACTTTTTTCCAATAGAAAAGACCGAAACATTCCCTGTTGTGATTTTTTTCGACCGGGGCATACTATGTTTGAAAGGAGGCGATAACATGGGAATCAAAGGATGGGCAGTTACCATGGGGATCGGCGCGGCAGCCGGCGCAGTTGCGATCTTAATGATGCCCAAAACCAACCCCACACGCCGTTTGGCGGCGCAGGCAGCAAACAAGGTGGAAGATGCGGCATGGAAAGTATCTGATAAATTGACAAAAAAGTTCGATTTATAAGGAAAAGCCGGGAAGTAAAACACTTCCCGGCTTGTATTATTCCGTTTTTACGACAATCTTATCGCTGTCCACAGACGCGGTAATGGTGTGGATAGGCACTTCAAAGGAGTCAATAATCCGTTCGGAAATAGGATCCTCCAGCTCTCGTTGGATGGTCCTGCGCAGGTTTCTTGCGCCGTAGGTCACAGAGAACGCCTGCTCCACCAAGCGCTCCCGTACACCCTCCTCGCAGACAAAGGTCAGCTCTCTTGCCGCCAAGCTCTCCTGCAGCTCCCGGAGCATAATATCCGCGATTCCGAGGAAATTCTCCTTGGACAGGTGGTTAAAGGTGATGATCTCATCCACCCGGTTAATAAACTCAGGGCGCAGGAACTGGCGTAGTGCTTTCATGGTCTTATCCTTCACCGCATCCTGCTCCGTTCTGCCAAAGCCTACCGAGCCTACATTGCCCTCAGAACCGGCGTTAGAGGTCATAACAATAATGGTATTTTCGAAGTTGACTACCCTGCCCTGCGCGTCGGTAATGCGACCGTCATCCAGCACCTGCAGCAGAATATTCAGCACATCAGGGTGTGCTTTTTCGATCTCATCGAAAAGCACCACGCTGTAGGGCTTTCTGCGAATCTTCTCTGTCAGCTGACCGGCTTCGTCATATCCCACATAGCCGGGAGGCGAGCCGATAAGCTTGGAAACCGTATGCTTTTCCATATACTCGGACATATCCAAGCGAATCAGAGAATCCACACTATCGAACAGATCGTTGGCAAGGCACTTGACAAGCTCTGTCTTGCCCACACCGGTGGGTCCGACGAAGATAAAGGATACAGGGCGCTTCTTGGGAGAAATACCCACGCGATTTCTGCGGATGGCTTTACTCACCGCGTCCACCGCCTCATCCTGTCCCACGATATGCTCTCTCAGGCGATCCGCAAGACCGCGGATCTGCACATATTCCTGCGCTTTGATCTTGCTGGCAGGAATCTTTGTCCACAGCTCAATGATCCGGGCAAGGTTTTCCATCGTCACAGCCGGAGGCGGAACTTGTTCCAGTTCCTCGATCCGGGTTGCCAGCTGGCACAGCTTACTGCGGATGGTAGCCAAGCGTTCGTAATGCTCATTTTCCGTATCCTCGGTGAGCATTTTCAACTCCAGCTCGTAATCGTCCCGTTCCTTTTTCATCTCTGCCAGCAGGGAGATCTCCTTGCAGCGCAGATTCACATCGGAGCAGGCTTCATCCAAAAGGTCAATGGCTTTATCCGGCAGGAAGCGGTCGGTAATATACCGCTCAGACAGCATGACACACTGCCGGGCGATCTCCGGAGAAATGGAAACCCCGTGGAACTGGGCGTAATTTTTGGCGATACCCTGCATGATCTGGCAGGCTTCCTCCAAGGTAGGCTCTGCTACGGAAACAGGCTGGAAGCGGCGCTCCAACGCCGCATCCTTTTCAATGTGTTTACGGTACTCATTGAAGGTGGTTGCGCCAATGACCTGGATCTCTCCTCGGGACAGAGCCGGTTTCAGGATGTTGGCAGCATTCATAGAGCCTTCAGCATCCCCTGCGCCCACCAAGTTGTGAACCTCATCGATAACCAAAATAATATTGCCGCAGGCCTTGATCTCACCGATCAAGCTCTTCATGCGGCTTTCAAACTGGCCGCGGAACTGGGTACCTGCCACCAAGGAGGTCAGATCCAGTAAAAATACTTCCTTGTCACGCAGCTTGTAGGGCACATCTCCTGCAACGATCCGCTGGGCAAGACCCTCGGCAATGGCGGTTTTGCCCACGCCGGGCTCACCGATCAGGCAAGGGTTATTCTTTTGTCGGCGATTCAGGATCTGGATCACACGCTCTGTTTCCACATCTCTGCCGATCACCTTATCCAGCTTTCCCTCCTTGGCTCTGCCGGTCAGGTTCATGCAATAGCTGTCCAAGAATTTATGTTTGCTGTTTTTCTTCTTTTTGGTCTGGTCCTGCTCGGCGGTTTCTCCCTTGGAAGCCGGCAGTTCATCGGGATTTTTAGGCAGATTGGCAGCGCCGAACAACTGATTCAGCAAAGGGAATGTGGCGGTACGGCCTTCTGCCTCGTCCTCCTCTTCCCCGTCCTCCAGCTGACCGAACATGCTGCTCATCTCATCTGTCAGGTTATCCAGATCATCCTCGGAAAAACCCATCTGCTTGACTGCCGCATCGATCTGAGGAATCCCCAGACTCCGGGCACATTTCAGGCAATAGCCCTCGTTCATCGTAACGCCGTTTTCCACCTTGGTGATAAAAACGACAGCAATATTCTTTTTACACTTACTGCACATTTTCGGCTGCATATTACCACGACCTTTCTGCCGGAAAATGTTCTCTCGGGCAGTATAGCATATCCGCCCGGAGAAAGGAAAAACAATTTTTGAATTTTACAAAATATCCACGCATTCAAAGGCTTCTACGCCGTCATCATACCACAAATGGGTCATGTACAAACCGCCTGCAGGAACAGTCGGACCGGCAGCTGTACGGTTGCCGCTGTCCAAGATCTTGCCGATCTCTTCCGGCGGAAACTTCCCCTCGGCGGCATAAACCACCGTACCGGCCATTGCTCTTGCCATATTGTACAAGAAGCCGTTGGCGCAGACCCGGAGGTAGATCAGGTCGCCCTGACGCTCCACATCATAATAATATACGGTTCGGACGGTAGATTTGACATCTGTTCCCACGCTCCGCACCGCAGCAAAGTCATGGGTGCCCACAAATTGCCGGGCAGCCGCCTGCATAACCGTTTCATCCAAATGCTTGGGATAAAACCATGCCCGATTGACATAAAAAGGATCCTTCACCCGGGAGTTGTAGATCACATAGGTATACTCCTTTTTCGCGCAAGAGCCGATGGCATTAAAATCCTCATGGACATCAAAGGCCTTGGTAACCACCACATCCGCAGGCAAATGGGTGTTCAGCGCATAAGGCAGCCTGTCTGCCGGAATGGTGGAGCTTGTGCGGAAATTTGCCACATAGCATTTGGCGTGAACACCTGCATCCGTCCGGCCGCAGCCGGTAACATGAACACTGTGTCCCACCACCGTAGCAACCGCTTTTTCCATGGTCTGCTGAACGGTGGGCAAATTTTTTTGAGATTGCCAGCCATGGTAGGCGGTACCCTCATATCTCAGAAACAAGGCAATATTGCGCATACATACCTCACAAGCCTAAACATTTCAGCGTAATTACCGCACCAAGGAACAAAAAACCTGTGGCATAGGCCAGTAAATCTACCCGGTGATAACGCAGGATCTTCATTTTGGTGCGACCGTCACCGCCTTGATAGCATCGGCATTCCATAGCCGTTGCCAGTTCGTCCGCCCGACGGAAGGCACTGATAAACAGCGGCACAAGGATCGGGATCAACGCCTTGACCCGTTCCATCAGTTTGCCGGTTTCAAAATCTGCGCCTCTTGCTTTCTGCGCAGACATAATTTTATCCGTCTCCTCGATCAGGGTGGGGATAAACCGCAAAGCGATGCACATCATCATAGACAGCTCATGGACCGGCAGACGCAGCTTCTTCAAAGGGGAAAGCAAAGCTTCCAGACCATCGGTCAGCGCAATGGGAGATGTGGTATAGGTCAGCAAAAATGTACCTGCGATCAGCATTAGGATACGGGCTACCATAAAAAATGCCCGCACAACACCTTCCCAAGTAACGGTAATGACCCAAAAAGAAACGATCACATTTTCACCGGCAGTAAAAAACAGGTTCAGCACACCGGTGAAGATCAAAATCACCACCAGCGGCTTCATGCCTCGCAAAATGGACTTCAACGGAATCTGAGAAATTGCGACCGTCACAGCCAGAAACACAAATACCAATCCGTAAGAGATCCATCCGGAAGCCACAAACAGCGCCACAATATAAACTACCAGCAGAATCAGTTTTGATCTGGGATCCATCCGGTGAACAGGAGAATTCCCGGGAAAAAACTGTCCCAATGTAATATCTTTAAGCACGGTTCTGACCTCCCTTCAAAGCAGTCAGAGCCTGTACGGCCTGCTCCATGGTATACACCGGTTCTACAGGAAGACCCAGCTTTCGCAAATGCAGGAACACATTGGTGATCTGGGGAATATCCAACCCCATTTGCACCAGTTCCTCCGCCCGGGAGAACACCGCCGAAGGAGGTCCGTCCATCACAAGCCGGGAGCCGTTCATCACCAAAAGGCGGTCTGCCAACCGCGCCATATCATTCATACTGTGGCTGATCATAATAACCGCCGCATGCTTGGCTTTGCGGTAGCTTTCGATATTGGCAAGGATCTCCTCCCTGCCCTCCGGATCCAAGCCGGCAGTAGGCTCATCTAAAATCAGAACTTCCGGCTCCATGGCGATCACACCGGCAATAGCCACCCGGCGCTTCTGTCCGCCGGACAGATCAAAGGGCGATGCCTTTAGCTGCTCCTCCGTGATGCCTACAAAGCTTGCTGCTTCCCTGACACGGCGATCGATCTCCTCCGCAGAAAGCTTCATGTTCTTCGGGCCGAAGGCAATATCCTTATAGACCGTCTCTTCAAACAGCTGGTATTCCGGGTACTGGAACACCAAGCCCACCCGGAAACGGCTTTGCCGGGTAGTCTGCTTATCCGACCAGATGCTCTTTCCATCCAGCAAAATCTCGCCGGAGGTAGGCTTCAACAGGCCATTCAAATGCTGCACCAAAGTGGACTTACCGGAGCCGGTATGGCCGATAATGCCCAAAAACTCCCCCTGACGGACCTGAAAGGATATATCCTTCAGCGCCGTATGCTCAAAGGGCGTTCCCACGCCGTACACATGGCACAGATTTTTTACCTCTAAAATAGGTTCCAATTCTTTCTAACCTCCTGTGGGTCAGGCCTTTATCGCATCATAAAGTGCCTGCGCACATTCCTCGGCATTCAGCCGTTCCAACGGCAACATAAAGCCGTTTTTGTTTAACTCGTAACATAACTCCACCGTGTCCGGCGCAGCCAAACGCATACTGTGTAAAAGCTCCACCTGAGAGAATACCTCTCTGGGTGTGCCGTCTGCGGCAACCTTGCCCTGATCCAGAACGATGACCCGGTCAGCTTGCGCCGCCTCATCCATGTGATGGGTAATGAGTACTACGGTGATTCCCTTTTCCCGGTTCAGCCGTGCGACGGTATCCACTACCTCTCGCCGACCCTTGGGATCCAGCATAGCCGTAGGCTCATCCAACACAATACACTTCGGTTCCATGGCGATCACACCGGCAATGGCGATCCGCTGCTTCTGTCCGCCGGACAGAAGATGGGGCGCATGCTCCCGGTATTCATACATACCTACCTGCTTCAGGGCATCGTCTACCCGTTTGCGGATCATGGGACTTGCAATACCCAAATTCTCAGGGCCAAACGCAACATCCTCTTCCACCACATTGGCAACGATCTGGTTGTCGGGATTTTGGAACACCATACCCACGCACTTGCGGACAGCCATCAGCTTCTCTTCGTCAGAGGTATCCATACCGCAGACAAAAACCTTACCGCCGCAGGGCAGCAATATGGAATTAAAGTGCTTGGCAAGGGTGGATTTTCCACAGCCGTTACTGCCGAGAACCGCAACAAAGCTGCCCCCTTCGATCTGAAGATTCAGATCCTCAAAGACGGCAATGCCGGGCGTGTCATCCACGCCCGGATAGCGATATGCCAAATGCTCTACAGAAATCAAAGGTTTGCCTCCTGATATTACGGTGTCCATCGGCCTGCTGCGCCGCAGGGCAGCATCAGACCGGAAGATGTAACCGGCAGCCCCAGCTCTCCTACCGCTGTACTGCCGCCGTGGGTAGCGCCAAATACCACATCCGACGCATATCCTACTGCCGAGGGCGCAAGGCCGGTGGTGTAGGAATTGATAATAACGAACAAGGGGTTATCCGTCAGGAGCTTCCCTACCTCCAGCAGGAAAGGATAGAAGCTGGTCTCCATTTTCCAGATCTCACCGCTGGGGCCTCTGCCGTAGCTGGGAGGGTCCATAATAATGCCGTCATACCGACGACCGCGGCGGATCTCCCGTTGGATAAATTTCCCGCAGTCATCCACGATCCAGTGAATGGGTCTGTCCTCCAAGCCGGAGGACTTGGCATTTTCCTTTGCCCATGCCACCATACCCTTGGAGGCATCCACATGGAACACCTCTGCGCCGCCGGCTGCTGCCGCCAGAGTAGCGCCGCCGGAATAGGCAAACAGGTTCAGCACCCTTACCGGACGACCGGCGGAAGCAACCTTATCCCGGATAAAATCCCAGTTGGCCGCCTGCTCGGGAAATACGCCGGTGTGCTTAAAGTTCATAGGCTTTACATTAAAGGTCAGATAATCCTTGTACCGGATCTGCCAGCGCTCCGGCAGCGTATGGTCTGTCCAATGACCGCCGCCGGTGTTGGAGCGAACATATCGGGCATCATACTTTTTCCAGCCGGGATGGGCGTGGGGCGTGTCCCAAATCACCTGAGGATCGGGACGCACCAGCAGATACTTTCCCCACCGCTCCAACCGCTCACCGTTGGAAGTATCCAGCACTTCATAATCTTTCCATTCATCGGAAATCCAAATCATCTGTTTCTCCTTACGCTTATCTTACGCTTATTCTATCACCGGGTCATCCGGATCTTCCGGCGGCACGATTGGCTGCTGACTTGCTAAATAAGCCTCCCATGCCTCTTTGGTGTGGACCTTACATTCCCCATCTGTCGGGTAAATATAGTTCTCATCCAAGTAAATGGACTCAAGACCTGCATTCTTGGCTTTTTCCAGCTCTGCAAGCTCTGCCGCCGTATATTTCACATAAACCTTTGTTTCCAAGCCGTCAGTTTCCCCGGCCTCCGCAAAATGCTTGCAGTATTCATTGGCGATGCCATGTCCGGAGGTGCAGTAGTCAACCAATGTGTGCTTATCACAATACTGGTCAATGGCATCCTCTTTGTAGACCATGACCTTGTCGATTCTGCCCTCGTTGCGGATATCCTTCCGCGTATCTGCCCGACAGGCATCCGTTGCCAGCAGGCCGGAATCCCGGCAGATCTCCTGCTTGATCATTTTACTTTCATTATACAGCGCCACATTGGCCTTGCCCTCGTGAAGAGGCGCCAAAACCTTTCTCCACAGGTAGGTGGCCACATTGCCGCCGTTGACCGGGTTGATCTCCTCCGGCATCTGGTAACCGCACCAAACAGCAGCGGTATAATAGCCGGTATAGCCGCAGAACCAGCGGTCGCGGAAGCTGGAGGTAGAACCGGTCTTGCCGGCTACGGTCATGTTGCTCATCCAAGCACCGATACCGGTACCGTTGGTAACGGCATTGGTCAGGCAGTAGTTCATATAGTCCACAGTTTTCTCACTGAGGATCCTTCTGCTTTCCTGAGGATTGCGGTAAACCACATCACCCTGACTGTTGTAGATCACCGTGTACAGACGGGAATCCCGGTACACGCCCTTATTGGCAAAGGTGGCATAGGCCACCGCCATATCCCGAACGGTAACGCCTACCGTCTGCGCGCCCAGCGCCAAAGGCGACAGCTGAATATCAGATTTCACCTCACCGCTGGAAGTCTCATAGCGTTCCACCAAGGTAGAAATACCAAACTTATTCTTTGCAAAGTTGTAGCTGTAGGAGGTGCCGATCTGGACCAAGGTGTCCACAGCAGATGCGTTGACAGAATCCTCAATGGCCTTAAAGATGGTACGGGTATAGGAATACCGCTTATTATCGTTTCTGGGCCAGGGAGATTTGCTGTTGCCGTCCTCGTACATATACGGCAGATCCTTCACTACGGTTGCAGGTGTGATTGCGCCCATCTCGAAAGCAGGACCGTACACCGCCAGAGGCTTAAAGGAAGAACCGGACTGGAGCTTCGCTTCCGTTGCCACACTATACGCATCGAAAACCGTCTTTTCGCCAACGCCGCCGGCCAGCGCCACAATATCGCCGCTCTTATTATCCACAATGACGATACCGGACAGCAGCTGCTGGGCGCTGTAGGTATCCGGAATCTCATTCAGATCTCCGTAGATCTTATCCACCTGATCCTGCACCTTCTTGTCCAGCGTGGTGTAGATGTGGTAGCCACTGCGGCTGATGGTGTCCATATACAGGGCAGCAACCGTATCATTCCAGTTCAGGCCGTCCTTCTCCACCATATCCCGTGCGACCTCTTCCAGCGCCGCCTCTACAAACCAGGAATAGACCTCCTGAGAGCTGTCCAGCGCCACATTGATCTCATGGTGACATACGGGACAGTAGTAAATGTTATTCTCAAAAAGCAATTCCTTAACTGTACCCACAAAGTCGCCGTTGGTACACTTTGCCAGCGTGTCCTCATCGGAAATACCGTTCTTCAGCACCAGCTCATAGGCAATTGCCTCATCGTACTCTTCCTGTGAGATCCAACCTTGCTTGAGCATTTCGTTCAGCACCAGCTTTTGGCGGTACTTATTTCTGCCCATGCCGTCCCGGACTTCGCCGGCAAATTCAAACTCGTCATCACTGTAGGGGTCAAACAGAGAGGGATTGTTGGTAATGCTGATCAAGCTGGCGCATTCTGCCAGATTCAGCATTTGCAGCTCCTTGCCGAAATAGGTAGCCGCTGCGCTCTTGACGCCACGGCAGCCCTGACCCATATAGATATAGTTCATATAGGCTTCCATAATGGTATTTTTGTCGTACCGTTTTTCCACATGGACTGCCTGAAAGAACTCCCGGACCTTACGCTGAACGGTGACGCTGTCTTCTTCCGTCACATTCTTGATCAGCTGCTGAGTAATACTGGAACCACCCACCGTCTGATCGCCGAAGAACATATTCGCCACAGCCTTGATGGTGGTAAACCAGTCCACGCCCTGATGCTCGTAGAAGCGCTTGTCCTCAATGGCCACCGCTGCATGGACCAAGTACTGGGGAATCTCCTCATAATCTGCCCGCTTACTGACTGTATCGGCATAGATCTGCTGCAGCTGCTTGATCTGTCCGTCGGAATCCACATAGTACAGATAGGAGGTTTCGTCCATATCGTAGTTTTCCAGCACCAAGCCTGCAGAGGGCAGGATATCTTCTTCCAGATAGTCGCCCAGAACGCCGGCAAATACCACGCCGCACACCACGCCGATCAGCAGCACCGTAGCCACCGCGCCCAGCGCGATCTTTGCGGCAGTAAAGATCACCATCCAAATTTTATAAAGAAGAGAAACCGACCAGTGGGGTTCCCACTTCTGGTGCGTATCCTCTTTCTTGCGAAACCATTCCAACATACTGCTTTACCTCCCGTAAAGGAACTCATCATTATCTAAAAGAAGTCGATGACCGACATATACCTATAGTTCTATTCATATCATTATAGCATACCCAAATCAAAAACGAAAGACTTATTTTTTTAATAATCGGTAAATTCCCGGCTATACTAAGGCTAACACCCCGCTGTTCTTTTGTGCGTTCTGCCAAAAAACCGATTTCCTATTGATTTTACCGCTGTTTTCCTGTAAAATAAGTGTATCTATAATATACCCCATTGAAGGAGGAAAACACCATGGCAGAGCAATATGGCTCCGATTTTATTACGATCGTTGATGAGGACGGTACCGAATTTGAACTGGAAGTCCTCTCTACCTTAGATTACAACGGCGCTCAGTATCTGGCGGTCGTCCCCGCCGGCGCTGAGGATGATACTGAGGAACTGGAGGTCAGCATTCTGAAGTCCGTGGAAGAAGATGGCGAGCCCATCCTGTGCGCCATTGAGGACGAGGAAGAGCTGGAGACCGTTTACAGCCTCATTATGGATGCCCTCTACGAAGAAGAGGACGACGAAGACTGACATACCGCCTGCTTGGTTCGTAGCGTGTCTTTATTGGACCTACACTATGTTATTGGGATGTTAGTTTCCCGGCTGGATTGCAGACCTCCCGCCCCCGCTTTGACGAGGGGTGGACGTTGGGAGCAGCTAAAGTCGGGAGCGGCGACCCACCTGCCTTTGCGCAGGTCATAATTGGATACGGTACGGCCAAAGCGGGTCCGGGCATAGGGTTTTCCCTATGCCCTTTTTAC
>JAZKXW010000049.1:0-10309 GCA_045611825.1 Faecousia sp. | reverse complement strand
GGAGACCGATAAGTGGAATGCGCAGGGTACTACCAGTACCACCGCACTGTGCATGATTTTCCATGCGCTGCAGGCGGCCATGATCGAGCATACCGGCTATCAGGCAGAGCAGTTTGCCCTGATCCACCCCGGTGGAGCGGTTGGCGAACGCCTGAACAACAAAGCACTGTAATACATAAAAAACGGATGAGCGATCGCTCATCCGTTTTTTATGTCATTGCGAGGCTCGTTTTGCAAGCTGTGGCAATCTCTTATTTCTTTCTGGCGTAGATCTTGGCAAGGCCGCCTTCGCTGGTTTCCCGGAAGCGGTGGTTTAGGTTGATACCGGTTTCGTGCATAGCGCGACACACCATATCGTAACTGATATTTCTGGAACCGGTAAGGAAGAAGCTAAGGTTGCAGGCGTTCATTGCCCGCATGGCGGCAACGGCGTTGCGTTCAATACAGGGGATTTGTACCAAGCCGCAAATGGGATCGCAAGTCAGACCTAAGTGGTGCTCCATTGCTACCTCGGCGGCGTATTCCACCTGATCCAAATTCTGTTCATACAATTCCGCCAGCGCTGCGGCAGCCATGGAACAGGCAGTACCGATTTCCGCCTGACAGCCGCACTCTGCGCCGGAAATGGAAGCGTTCCGCTTGGTAAGAGAACCGATGATACCGGCGGTGGCAAGACCGCGAATGATCTGCTCGTCGGTAAATCCACGGGTATCCTGCGCGTATTTCAAAACAGCAGGCACAACGCCGCAGGCACCGCAGGTGGGAGCGGTCACAATGGTACCGTTGTCTGCGTTTTGCTCCGCTACCGCATAGGCATAGGCGGCGATCCGCTTAAACTCGATCATGCCGGGTACCAACTCCTGCTCCGGTTGTTCGTGCAGGAACTTCGCTTTTCTTTGTACCTTCAAACCACCGGGGAGAATACCCTCGGCAGCCAAGCCGTCGGCAATAGCCTGCTTCATGGAGAGCCAGACCTGCATCAGGAAATCCCAAATTTCCTCGCCTTCATTCAGTTCCACATAGTCGCTAAGCTTGTCGATATAGCGCCACTTGCAGAAATCCGCAATCTCCGCAAAGGAATTTTCGGGATAGACCTCCGGGGAATCCAACAGGGTTTGACCGGGGATACGGATATCACCGCCTCCGATGGACTCGATGCGCAGTTCTCCGAGAAGCATACCGTCTTTGTATGCGCGCAGATCCATGGTGTTGGGGTGGCAGTTTTCCAAAATTTCATCGGAAAATACAATTTCGGTTTCAACAGGGGAGAGAACCTCCCGGATGACGCGGTCCGTACCATGTCCTACACCGGTTTTGCTGAGAGAGCCATACAGGATCACCTGAAACCGGTCTGCCTGCGGATATTCTTTCTTAAAATATACAGATGCCCGTTCCGGTCCCATGGTATGGGAGGAGGAAGGACCTTTGCCTGTTTTATAAATATCTCGAATGGATTTCATCGTTTGTACCTCCGCGGATTTTTTAGATTTAGTATAGCAAATGTAGGTTAGTTTTGCAAGGCTTCCAAACTAAGTTCACCTGCCAGCTTGAAAAGGGCATCGGTCAGTACCTGCTCCAAAGGCAGACCGGTGGATAGGGCGATCCGGGAATAAAAAAGAACCAAAGCCGGTTCTAATTGCAAAGTAATATGGGTCATGGGGCAGCCTCCCAAGGTTTTATCTCATCCTATGCAGACACTTGACAATGGTGCTATAATAGATTGTAACGAAATAAGTCAAAAACCCGAGAGGATGAATGATTATGGCAAAAGATAAGAAGGTCGAACAAATCACAGATATGGAGGTAGACTTTGCCCAATGGTTTACCGATGTGTGCAAGAAAGCGCAGCTCATCGATTACTCTTCCATTAAGGGTATGTTTATCTACCGTCCCTATGGCTATGCCATTTGGGAAAACATTCAGCGCCTGATGGACGTAGAGTTCAAGAAGACCGGCGCACAGAATGTGTATATGCCCATGCTGATCCCCGAGAGCCTGCTGCAGAAGGAGAAGGATCATGTGGAGGGCTTTGCACCTGAGTGTGCATGGGTCACCTACGGCGGTAGTGAGAAGCTGGAGGAGCGGTATTGCATCCGTCCTACTTCCGAGACCCTGTTCTGTGAGTATTTTAAGAACGCCATCCAGTCCCATCGTGACCTGCCCATGATGCTCAATCAGTGGTGCAGCGTTCTGCGTTGGGAAAAGACCAGCCGTCCCTTCCTGCGTCACAGAGAGTTCCTGTGGCAGGAGGGCCACACCATGCATGCAACGGCTGAGGAGGCACAGGCAGAGACCGAGCGCATGCTCAATGTCTATGCTGATTTCTGCGAGAATGTGTTGGCCATGCCTGTTACCCGTGGCCGTAAGACCGATAAGGAAAAGTTTAACGGCGCAGAGGCTACCTACACCATCGAGTGCATGATGCACGACAGAAAGGCTTTGCAGGCAGGTACTTCCCACTACTTCGGCGACGGCTTTGCCAAGGCTTTTGACATTACCTTTACCGATAAAAACAACCAGAAGGTCAACCCCCATCAGACCTCTTGGGGTGTTTCTACCCGTCTCATCGGCGGTATTATCATGACCCACGGCGACAACAACGGTCTGGTGCTGCCTCCCAAGGTTGCGCCTGTTCAGATCATTATCCTGCCTATTGCCCAGCATAAGGAGGGCGTTTTGGAAGCAGCCAACGGCCTGAAGGATCGCCTTGCCAATGCCGGCTTCCGGGTAAAGCTGGATGATTCCGACAACTCCATGGGCTGGAAGTGCGCCGAGTACGAGATGAAGGGCGTGCCTCTGCGTGTGGAGTGCGGTCCTCGCGATTTGGAGAACGGTCAGTGTGTGCTGGTTCGCCGTAACGACGGCGAGAAGATCGTAGTTGCTCTTGCAGATTTGGAAGCAGCTGTTGCAGAGCAGCTGGAACTGGTCCATCAGGGTATGTTTGAAAAGGCAAAGAAGAACCTGACCGAGCATATCTACGAAGCCCATTCCTTGGAAGAGGCGAAGGAACTGCAGGAGAAGCATGGCGGCTTCATCAAGACCATGTGGTGCGGCGAGCTGGAGTGCGAGCTGAAGATGAAGGAAGAGGCCGGTATGTCCTCCCGTTGCATGCCCTTTGCACAGGAGAATCTTGGCGATGTTTGCCCTATCTGTGGCAAGCCTGCCAAGACCATGATCTACTGGGGCGTAGCGTACTAATCAACAAAAATCGCCCAAGGCATAGCTTTGGGCGATTTTATAATAAAGGAGAGAGAATAATGAGTGTTGTAAATGAACCTAAATATAAGAACGGACTTCTGCAGGCAATCCGGGAGCAGCTGGAGCACAGAGCACTGTGGATGTATCTTCTGTGCGATGAGGCAAAGAAGAAAGGTCTGCCCGCCGAGGAGTATGCCCCCGAAGCCATTAAGCGCTGCGGTCTGTATCAGGGCGCAAATCTTGTGAAAAAGGGCGGAATGGGTCAGAGCCTGAAGGGCCTGAAAAAGGCCTTGTTCGGTAAGGCTGCGCAGCTGGTGTTTGAAATGAAGATCCTGCGCTGTACCGATGACAATTTGGATATTGATTTCCACTATTGTCCCTTGGTGAAGGCTTGGCAGAAGCAGGGCTGCTCCGATGAAGAGATCCGCGTCCTGTGCGACCATGCCATGTGCGGTGATCGGGGAATTGCGGAAAGCTTTGGCTGCAAGCTGGAACTGCCCAAGACCATTGCAAAGGGTGACGGCGTTTGCCAGATCCGCTTTGTGAGGAAGTAATATGGTACATACACATTATAAAGCTCTGCACCGGATTCCGGAACGGGCGTTTCAGGAATACCGTACCGCAGACTATTTGGAGCAGGCGCTGAAGCAAGCCGGTTATGCGCCGTTACGGGTAGGGGAAACGGGTCTGTATGCAGACCTTTGTACAGATCCCAAGCTGCCATGGCTCTTGTTCCGCGCAGACATGGATGCCCTTCCTGTTACAGAGGAAACCGGATTGCCCTTTGCTTCCGAAATTGACGGGATGATGCATGCCTGCGGTCACGATACCCACACAGCAATGCTGCTAACCGCTGCAACACAGCTGAAAAATTGCAAATTGCCGCAAAATATTCGTTTTCTTTTCCAGCCTGCCGAGGAGATCACCTCCGGTGCAGAAAAAATGATCGCAGCTGATGTGATTCCGCAAAATGCGGTGGCGGCCTTTGGTGTCCATGTTTGGCCGAAGGTGCCGAAGGGAAAAATCGTAGCAAAAGCCGGTCCGTTGATGGCATCCTCCACCCGGATTCAGATCAATTGCACAGGAAAAAATGCCCATTGCAGCAGACGGAACGATGGAGCGGATGCGCTTCTGACTGCAGCGAAGATTGCCACCCGACTTCATGAAGCGGAAGCAATGGCAAATGGGGACGGAACAGTTCTCTTTATCGGAAAACTCCACAGCGGCAACGCCCATAACATCGTATCTGCAGAAGCGGAAATGATGGGAACGCTCCGCAGTTACTCGGAGGAGAGCCGGGAACGGGTATTGAAAAAACTGGAAGAAATCGTCCTGGAAAGCGCAGCGGAGTACGGCACAGAGGCAAAACTGAATGCGTTTTCCTATAACCCTGCGGTGATAAACCATGAGGAATTGGCAGAGAAAGTGCAAAAACTTCTGCCTGAAGCAATTGCGGAATTTGCGCCGTCTCTTGCGGCGGAGGATTTTTCCCGTTATCAACGCAAAATTCCCGGAATGTTCCTTTGGTTGGGCGTTGGAGATACAGCACCACTTCATAACGGCAAGTTTATTGTTCCGGATGAGGTGCTGCCTTTGGGCGTAGACACATGGTTGAAAATTGCAAATTGGAAATGGTAAAAAACACGCAGACAAAGCAGTCTTTGTCTGCGTGTTTTGTTATCTCACCATGGGGATCAGTTTTTATTGAAAAAGTCAGGCATATTTTTTAAGTATACGTTCCATATGGGAAAGATCGTAAAAACCGCATCGATAAGCGACAGCTGTTTTAGAACAGTTTTCGTCCAGTTGTGAACGCGCCATTTTGCATCGGTATGCATTTAAGTATTCCATAGGCGGCATACCGCAAACAGCTTTGAAACTGCGCAGAAAAGTGGAACGGGATAAAAATACGTTATTGCAAAGCTTTTCAATGGTGATTTTCTCTCCGTAATGGATATGGATATATTCCAATGCGTGAATAATTTGTAGCGTATATGTATTCTCTGTGTTGCCCGACATTGCGTTTAATTGTTTTTTTAGCAGGTGGGAAAACCAGTAAAGCATTTTCCAAATGGTGTGATACTTCATTGCATAGCAATCTTGCCAAGAAAAATCCCCATTATCATCTATGAATGCCAGTTCTTGCTTTAATATGTCCAACTGTGAGTGATTTAAATGTAGAAAACAGGCTTGCGAAAAATTACTCCGCAAGATTGGTTCGATCTCCACAAGTTGTACATAACCATCCACACCGGAGGATTCCTCTTTGTTCCTTGTGAGAAAGGATTGTTTTAACAGAATATGATAGACTGTTAAATTTTCTGTGTTTTTATAAGCGTGGGCGACTAACGGAGGTATAATGAATATATCGCCGGCGCGAGCGGTTACTTCGCCATGGTCAATACAATGGGTACCGGTTCCGGAAAGAATGATGTTGATTTCATAAAAATCATGCGTATGGAGTTCAATAGAATAATTGTAGTATGGAAACGCCCGAGCCGAAAAACCCATAGTAAATAATCCGTCTTCGTCACCGTGAAACTTAACATCCAGCATATACACCCTCCTTTGAAACGATTATACATAAATTGAAGATTATTATACTATTATTATGCCATAAAATACAGTATAATGCAAGTGAGAATTCAAAGGAGGTGCAATATGGAACGCATTCAAAAACTAAGAGAACTGGCGTTTGCGGAAGGTGTGTTCAGCGATCGGTTCTTTTATCTTTTCTATAAAGAATATCACCGGCTTCGGGATTTAGAAGAAACAGAACGGTATGCCCAAGCCTTTTATTACGCTTTTGAGAATATGACGCCATCTATTTCAGATGAGGAACTGATCGTTGGCAAACGGGATGTACCTTTTAGCGAGCAGGAGTGGATCGAATGGCAGGAAGTTTATAACCCCATTGCCCAGGAACGGCGTATTCGCGCCGGACAAGGTCAGGATTCTCATATGGCGGTGGATTATGATCTGATTTTGAGCAAAGGTCTCAATGGTATTATTCGGGATATTGATAAATATCTTTCGACTTGCGAAGAAGAAAAAAAGCCATTTTACCGTTGCTGTAAGATATGCCTGCAGGCCGTGATCAAGCATTCGGAAAACTATGCCGATTTTGCATCAAAACTGTCTGAAAAGACGGACGACCCCTTGCGAAAAGCTGAACTTATCCAAATCGAAAAGATTTGCCGGAAAGTACCGGCAGAGCCTGCAGAAACGTTTTACGAGGCAGTACAAGCCGTACATTTTATTACCTATTGCCTGTCCTTAAACCCCATTCGCCTTTGGGCGCAGCAGTTTCAGTTAGGTCACCCTGACAGATACCTTTGGCCCTACTATGAAAAGGATATTGCCAACCAAACGATTACCAGGGGATTTGCCCAACTTTTGCTGGACTGCTTGGGTATTCAAATCAACTTGCGTGTTCCCCGGGGACTTTCCAGTGGTTATATGGTTGGCGGTCGGGATGCGGACAGAAATATTGTATCCAACGAATTGACGGATATGTGTATGCAGGTCATAGATGATATTCGTTTGGTCTATCCGGCGGTTGGCTTGTGCGTGACAGATGGGATGGATGAAAAACACTTAAAAAAGGCTTGCGCAATTTTGAGCAACGGTCGTTCCCATCCTGCTATTTTCAATGATGATGTGATTACAAAGGGATTGCAGCACTATGGTGTACCAGAGAAGGAAAGCCATAGCTATATCCACAGTACCTGTGTAGAGATCACCCCGGAAGCAGCTTCCAATGTGTGGGTCGCAAGCCCATATACCAACGTTGCGCAGATATTGCTGGATGTGATGGACAGAGAGTACGGTTCTTTGGAAGAGTTGATCAGGGCATACCATTCCCGTTTGGACGGTATCATCGAAGAAAATTTTGAACGTCTGAGAGATTGGCGGATTCATCGGGCAGAGAACTCTTTAAACCCACTTCTTTCTTGCTTTGTGAAGGATTGCCTTAAGCGCGGTTTGGATATTGAGCAAGGCGGAGCGATTTATAACTGGATTATGCCTTCTTTTGTAGGTATGGCCAATTTGGTAGACTCTGTATATGCCATTAAAAAACTGGTTTTTGAAGAAAAGAGATTGACGCTGCAAGCTTTCAAATCTGTTTTGGAGAGAGATTACGAAGGAAATGAACCTCTGCGACAGTACATTCTCAATCGGATCCCCAAATACGGTAATGATAATGATGATGTGGATCGATATTTTTCTCTGTTTGCAGATCATATAGTGTCCGAGTGTAAAAAATACGAAAGCGTTTTTACAAATGGTGCATTGATTCCCAGCGTGTTTTGTTTTATTCGCCACGAGACCTTTGGTAGGGAGACGATTGCAACACCTGACGGGCGTGTGGCCGGTTTCCCGTTGGGCGATGGTTCCGGTCCTTGCCAGGGCAGGGAGATGAACGGCCCGACTGCCTCTGTGTTATCGTCTACCAAGTGGGATCATAGTAAATTCATTGGCGGAGTTGCAGTGAATATGCGCTTTTCGAAAGCGGCATTAGGTCCTCGTTCAGTGGATACAATGGCATCTGTCATCAAAACTTATTTGCAGCGAGGCGGTTTTGAAATGCAGATAAATGTGGTAGACAACGAAACATTGAAAAATGCCCAAAAAGATCCCGAGGCATATCGGGATTTAGTGGTGCGGATCGGCGGCTACAGCGATTATTTTGTAAATCTGACTGCCGAAATGCAAGCTGAAGTAATTATGAGGACGATCCACAATGTATAAAAAAGGAACGATTTTTAATATCCAACGGTTTTCAACCTCTGATGGACCGGGTATTCGTACCGTGGTGTTTTTGAAAGGGTGCCCACTCAATTGCACGTGGTGTCATAATCCCGAATCAAAACAAACTGGAAAAGAAATATTTTTTAAGTTGGTCCAATGTATAGGTTGTGGTTCCTGCGCCCGTGTTTGTCCGAAGAATTGTCATACGTTTGAAAAAGGACATCGTTATGACCGTGAACTGTGTATGCAGTGTGGAAAATGCGCAGATAATTGCTTTTCTAAGGCGTTAGAATTGTGCGGCCAGGAGAAAAACGCGGCAGAAATCATAAGAACAGTTATGCGAGATGAAAAGTTCTACAGTCAATCCGGTGGAGGATTAACGCTATCTGGTGGCGAACCGCTGTTGCAGTACGATTTTTCCTTGGAGTTGCTGACTCTTGCGAAAGATAATGGTATACATACAGTAGTGGAAACCTGCGGTTTTACGGAACGGGATCTAACTCCAATGCACAAGGTAACAGACCTGTGGCTTTATGATGTAAAACTGTTCTGTGATGAAATGCATCGTCAGTATACAGGTGTTTCCAATGGAAAAATATTAAAAAATCTGTATTTTTTAGACAGCCTGGGTGCAAATATCATTCTCCGTTGCCCGATCATTCCGAATGTGAATTTAAACCGAACCCATTTTGCTGATTTAGTACAGCTGGCTAATGACCTGAAAAATGTTAAAGAAATTCATTTGGAACCTTATCATCCTTTGGGAATTTCAAAAGCGGAACAACTGGGTAAAATGCAGATATATCAGGAAAACACTTTTTTAGAAAGGGAAAAACTGATGCCTTTTGTTGATATACTGCAAGCATCGGTTAAAGCGCCTGTTGTGATTCTATAAATACCGACACCCCGAAGATTAAACCTTCGGGGTGTTTTTTGCTATTTTATACGGGCTAAAATATCCTTTTTAAGGACAGATAAAAAAGTATCCAATTCTTCCTGTGTTGTATCCTTGCAGATAGATACCCGGAAAGAACTGTCCATTATTTCTGGAGAAAGATTCATTGCTGTCAAAGTGTGACTGCGATGACCTTTTGCGCAAGCCGAACCGGCAGAAACGCAAATGCCGGCATCCTGTAAAATATTGATGGAATTTTGGGTAGGCAACCCGGGAATCGACAGCGACAAAATGTGAGGTGCTTCGTGACATCCGTTGATTACAACGCCTTCAAGTTTACATAACTTTTCGACAAGCGTATCAATCAACGCTTTTTCTCTTGCAATATCCTGCTTGTAGGTAGCGCCGGCTGCCTTGCAAGCAGCGCCAAAACCAAAGATGGCAGGTGTCGCTTCCGTACCGCTTCGGAAACCGTTCTCCTGACCGCCGCCAAGAAGCAGGGCAGGGAAGGACTTTAACCGGGGGGAGATATACAGCGCGCCTGCGCCCTTCGGTCCGTGGATCTTGTGGGAGGAGATGCTGATCAGATCTGCCCCTAAGGTTTTGGCTTGGAATGGAATCTTCATAAAGCCCTGTACTGCATCGGTGTGGAAAATGGCGTCCGGGCAAATCCGGTGGGTCAGTTTTGCCATTTTCTCAATGGGCATCACTGCGCCGACTTCATTGTTCACCATCATTACAGATACAAGAAAGGTGTCCTTTCGCAGGGCAGCCTTTAAGGCTTCCAAAGGAATCCGGCCGTCGCTGTCCAGCTGCAGATAAGTTACCTCGAAGCCTTGGGCTTCCAACTCTTTCATCACATTCAGCACCGCATGGTGTTCAAAAGCGGTGGTGATGATGTGCTTGTTCTTTTTGCCAAAGCGCTTAACCGTTCCTAAGATGGCCCAGTTATCAGCCTCTGTGCCGCCGGAGGTAAAAAATACCCGATCCGGTTCTGCCCCCAAAGCGGCGGCAACCTGCTGCCGCGCGTTCCGGAGCTCTTTGGCAGCGTCAAAACCAAAGCCATATAGAGCGCTGGGGTTTGCCCAACCCTCGGTCAGGGATTTCGTCATTGCTTCCACAGCCTCGCTGCAAGGCTTGGTGGTAGCGGAATTGTCCAAATAAATCATAATACTGTCCTTATTTTCCAACGCAGAATCTCTCGAAAATCCGCGCCGTGATATCTTCCCGGATGGTAGCACCGGTAACCTCGCCCATGGCTTCCATAGCGACCTCTACATCTGTCAGCACCGCGTCCGGAGTCAGACCAAGCTTCAAACCTTGCAAACCGGCCAGCATAGCTTCGTATGCTCTGCGGATAGCATCAAACTGACGGGGGTTGGTCAACACAGAACCGTCACAGGGCGCTGCGCCTGCAAACATTTCATCCACAACGCCGGCAAGCAGATCCATGCCGTCGCCGGT
>JAZKXW010000048.1:0-20397 GCA_045611825.1 Faecousia sp. | reverse complement strand
TGCGGTGTGCCTGAGGACGGTGCATGGTTTGAAGCTGTGAAAACTTACGAAAATGAAGTACTTAGTAAAAGAGGTTAAGAAATGAAAAATATTTTGAATGCTCCTTTTGTGGTGGAGATGTGCAAGACCACAGCGAATATGTACCGCCTAGGCTGGGATGAGCGTAACGGTGGCAATATCAGTTACTTGCTGGACGAAAGCGATGTTGCCGAATATCTGGACTTGACCGATGTAAAGCGGGTACTGCCCCTTGGCTTTGATGCCAAGCCTCTTGCCGGCAAGATCTTCATCGTCACCGGCAGCGGCAAGTATTTTAAGAACGTCGCAGATGCGCCGGAGACCCACTTGGGCATTGTTCGCATCAGTGCCGACGGTCAGAACGCAGAGCTTTTGTGGGGCTATGAGGATGGCGGAAAATGCACCTCTGAATTCCCGGCCCACCTGATGAGCCATATGGCACGACTGAAGGTGGATCCCGAGAATCGGATCGTGATGCACACCCATCCCACCAACACATTGGCGATGAACTATGTCCACGAACTGGACGACAAAAAATTCTCCCATTCTCTTTGGGAGATGTGTACCGAGTGTATGGCTATCTTCCCGGAGGGTATCGGCGTATTGCCTTGGATGCTCTGCGGCACCAACTCCATCGGTGAGGCAACCGCAGAGAAAATGAAGGAGTTCCGTATCGTCATTTGGGGTATGCATGGTATCTACGGTGCAGGTAAGACCATGGACGAGACCTTCGGCCTGATCGAAACCGTAGAGAAAGCGGCGCAGATCTATATGCTGACTGCCCATCTTCCCAGAGTTAACACCATTACCGACAGTCAACTGGCGGAGATCGCAGAATTCTTCGGTGTCAACTACCGCAAAGACTTCCTGAATCTGTAATAAAAACCCGGCTTGGTCATGCGACCAAGCCGGGTACTTTATACTTTCTCGGAGTGTTTGATCTGTTTGAAGTTGCCGTAGGTTTCGTTTACCATTTCGTAGAAAGCAAAGGTGCTGTCGTAGTGAGATAAAATCTTTTTGAAATTCATCAGCTGATGCTTATTGACGACGCACAGCAGAACGGATTTCTCTGTGTGGGAATAGGTTCCCAATGCTTCCAGCTTGGTAGCGCCGTGGTGAAGTTTCTGGGAGACCTCTTCGGCGATCTCGTCGGGGTGGGTGGTAATGACGGTGAATTTATAGGCGGTCTTCGTACCCTTGATGATGTAGTTGCCCACAAAGTTAGAGATAAAGCAGTAGCTGATGCACAGCGCCACAGGCTTGTAGTCCGCCTGACCGTGGGAATAGACGAACAAAGAGACAAAGGCAACGAATGCGTTGAGGATAAAGGTCACCATAAAGAAATTGGTAGAGGGCTTCACTTTGTTGATGTACCGGGATACCACATCGGTGCCGCCGGTGGAGGCGTTGTTCTTCATGCAGATGCCGTAGACAAAGCCGGAGATCACACCGCTGATGATGACGGGGAAGATGGTGTCATGTCCTTGGGCGTTATACTGCAAAAAGCCGGTGTTGCTGTTCTGCAGCAACAGATAGGCGACGGAATAGACCAAAGAGAAAATCAGCGTCTTAACGGAAAAATCCCGTTCCACTAAAAAGAAAGCAATACAGCAAAGGGGGATGTTAATGATCAGCGACATGTAACTGATACTGAAGCCGGTCTTATACTGGATCATAGTAGCGATGCCGTTCAGACCTGCCGGCGCAAAGTGATTTTCCACAATAAAGATGTGATAATTCAATGCCAAAAGAAGGGCAACGCCGACCACATTGAGATAGGACAGAAGGTGCTTGGTTTTTTTGTTCATGGGAACATCCCCTTTCCTGAAACATGATAGCATAAGGTGGGGAAGAAGTAAATGTGTAATTGTATACAAAAAAACAAATCAGTTTCCGCGAAAACCTGTGTTTATCTAAGCTACCTGAACAAACCCCCAGTATCGCAGCTGCGATACCGGGGGGAGATGCTGTATTAGTCGCCGAACTTGAGGGTGAAGCCGCCGGAATTGGAGGATTCGGGCTTTGGCAGATAAACGCTGATCTCGCTGGCAACATCCGCAATAGGCATAGACTGTAAGTACACCTTGCCGGGACCGGTGATGACGGTATTGAACAGGCCTTCGCCACCGAGGAAAATATTCTTTGCGCCGTGGACCATTTCGATGTTCATGGTGCAGCTCTCTGTCATAGCTGCCAGATGACCGGTGCTGACGACAATGGTTTCGCCGGCCTTCAGCTCTACTTCCTTGCAAAAGCCGTCGATCTCAATAAAGGCCAAACCTTCGCCGGAGATCTTTTGCATGATAAAGCCTTCACCGCCAAAGAAGCCGCTGCTGAACCGCTTTTGGAAGTAGATGGAAAGATCCAACCCTTTTTCCATAGCCAGAAAGCCCTTCTTTTGCACAATGATGCTGTTACCGGGAGTCACCTCGTAGGGGATGATCCGGCCGGGGAAGCTGGAGGAGAAGGTGATAACGCCCGGACCGCCTTGGGCGGTGTATTCATTCAGGAAAATAGACTCACCGGAAAAGAGTCGTCCCAAAGCTTTTTTGAAGCCGCCGGCCTTGGTGTCCATGCGCATGTTGGCGCTCATCCAGCTCATAGAGCCCCGTTCAGTACACAGGGTCTGTCCTGCTTGGGGGTAGCAGGTAACAATGGGCAGGCTGCCACCTTCAATTTCGTACTTTAACATATTATTCCTCCTTTATACGGTGTTTTCAATGATTTGCAATCCCTTGCCCTCACCGTAATGCTTGCCGGTACGGTCAAAGGAAATAGTATACTGTTTGCCGTTGAGCCAAAGATTCTCTACCCGGAAATACATCCAGCTGTTGGGAATAATGGGGTCGCAGACAAATCTGCCATGGCTGACATCAATGCCCAACAAACCGGAAAGCACCAGATCGCAAAACAGGGAGTGATTGTAATCCTTGCCCCGTTCCACACCGCCCAGCTCTTTTTTCCAGCCCCAGCTTTGCAGGGTCTGCCGGGCGTGCCAAATGCCGGTGTAGGGATGCAGATTCTCGTCGATCCAAGGGACAACTGTGCCGTTCTCCGTGACCCGTTTGTGACTGAGTGCATACTGCTTGAGCATGCGGTAATAGTCGTCCTTATTCAGAATACTCTGATGATATTCCTTCAACAGGTTGCGAACTGCCACCAGCACATAGGAAGTGGCAAAGGGCCAAACAGGTCCGTTCCACCAGCACTCATAGGGGTGAGACTCCATGAAACGGGGATGCCGTTGCTCTGCGGTGGTGAGTCCCACTGTCGTACGGAAGCCGTCTGTGCTGACCAAATGGGCAAAGGCGATTTCCTTGCCGTAGTCCGGCATGCAGAAATACCAGGGCAGGAAACCCAACAGCTCCCGGACATCCCGATCCGGGTGAACGGTCGGACGGCGGAAGAAAATACTGTTTTCCCGTTTTTCCTGTGGAATGACTTTGTAGAAATCCTTGTCCCACAGCAGAGAATCCATGTGATACTTCAAAAGCTTTGCCTTGGAAGCGTAGGTGATCTGAATGTTGGTTTCGCCTGCCATGCCGGCGATCTTTGCCAGCGCAATCGCGTCGCCGTAGGCGTAGGCGTTCATGGTAGGCCGCAGACCCGGACCGCTGATGGAGTTCTCCATGCCGTCCCGGTTATCGGAGGACCAGTAAAGACCGCTGAAGCGCAAGTGCTTCTTTTCCCGCTTTTCATAAAAACGGATCAGCTTGGGCAGCCGCTCAATGGCGAACATAAAGTCGTTTTTTATGGAACAGTATTCCCAAACCGCATGAATGAGCCAACTGCTGTAGAAATGGGTGTTGCCCTTTTCGTTGAGCCAGAAATCGATATACTCCTTCAGCCACTGATCGGTGTCTTTCAGCCAGCGACCCTCCCGGATGTGATAGCAGGCAGGACAGTTGATGGAGTTATAAGGACCGGCCCAGGGAACTTCTGGTAAAAACTCGGTAATAATATGACCTTTTTCCGTTTCTTTGATGTGCTTGCGATAGACCCACCAGCGGAAATAATAGATTCGCTCTAACTCCTTGTCCGGGCAGTCCAGCAATGGGATATTCTCACACAGGAAATCCGCGGCATCCCGGTTGGGGATCAGCTGAGAATAGGTCTCATTATCCAATTCGTTAAATCGGGCAACATATTCCCGTAGGGATGCCTGAAGATCCATGATTTTTCACCTCTTTTTGTGACATTATACAGGAATATCGGAAAAAAGTAAATAAGAAATCACTTGTTGCAAAAGAAATTTGTCTGCGTTATAATATAAACCATTAAGGAGTGTGAAACCATGAAGGCTTGGCAGCATTTTAAGACGATCACCAAGCACCGTTGGCTGGTCCGCAACGGCTGCTTTCAGGTAGGACTGTATTGGCAGGGCTTGACCCATGACCTGTCCAAGTATACGCCTACGGAGTTCCGCACCGGGGCAATGTATTATCAGGGTACGCGCAGCCCCAACACCGCAGAACGGGAAGACAAGGGCTACAGTGAGGCATGGATGCACCATAAAGGCCGCAACCGCCATCACTACGAATACTGGACAGATTTGAACCGGCAGACCCGTCGGTACGAGTCGGTGGCAATGCCCCGGAAGTATCTGGTGGAAATGGTCATGGACCGCCGTGCCGCCTGTATGGTCTATCAGGGCAAGGACTATCACCCCAGCTCTGCGTTGGAGTACTTTATGAAAAGCTTGGAACGGGAGCTGATGCACCCCAAGACCCGCCGGGAATTGGAGTATATTCTCACCATGCTTGCCGAAGTAGGGGAGAAGGAGACCTTCCGTTATTTACGCAATGATGTGCTCAAGGGACAGCCGTTTCCGTGGGAAAATGAATAAGGGATTCCGTTCCCGGGCAACCTACTGTTGCCTGAGAATAAAATATCGAAAGAAATGGAAAAAAGTGCTTGACATTTTTTGTTCTTTCGGTATAATAATACCCGTGCCGAATGCACATAGAGGATTAGTGTAACGGTAGCACACCGGACTCTGACTCCGTTTGCGGGGGTTCGAATCCCTCATCCTCTGCCAAAAAAACGCCACCCGTTTGGGTGGCGTTTTTTTGGCAGAGGATGAGGGATTCAGCTATATTCGCCTTCGGCGAGTTATATTGGCTGCGCCAGTTATATTTGCTTCGCAAGTGATATTGGGCTTCGCCCAGTTTTAGAGGCGAATATAATTTAGCTCTGTGCGCAGCACAGAATTTAGCTGTTTCGCAGAAACAATTTCGCTGCGAAGCAATTTAGCTGATGACAATCTTTCAATTTTATGATATGCTTATTGCAACATAACGCTCCGGGAGGATACCGCTATGAACAAATGTAGATTTTTATCCGTGCTTGTTACCTTGATGTTGGCAGCGTGCTTGTGTTCTGCTTGCGGAGACGGCGACAGCTGCAACCATGATTTCTCTAAATGGAAGGAAAAGGAAGAAGCCACCTGTACCGAAGAGGGTAAAAAGGTTCGGGAATGCGAGAAGTGCGGCTACAAGGAAACAAAGAAAATCGAAGCCCTGGGACATACCCAAGAGAAAATGGAGGCAAAAGATCCTACTTGCAAAGAGCCCGGCTTGACCGAGGGCAGCCGTTGTAAAGACTGTGGCAAGATCCTGAAACAGCAGGAAGAGGTTCCCATGCTGACGCACAGTTATCAGGATTCTGTTGTGACAGCGGCTTCCTGTACGGGAAAGGGTACGAAGAAATTTACTTGCACGGTTTGCGCCGACAGCTACACCGAGGAATACTCCCTGAGTGAGTATTCCGCCGATCAGGTGTATGCGCTGGCATCTCCTTCTGTGGGTGAGATCCATACATACGATAAAAACGGCAATGCGTTGGCTCTGGGAACGGGTTTTGTATATGCAGCTGACGGAAAGATCGTTACAAACTTTCATGTAATTGAGGATGCCTATTCCGCAAAGTTTACCATAGGCGGAAAGACATACACGATCAGTAAGGTGCTTGCCTACGACTCGGACATTGACGTAGCTGTTTTGAAAGTGTCAGCCTCCAACCTGCAGCCGCTGAATATTTGCAAAAAAGAACATGCAGTGGGCAAGCAGGTGTATGCCCTCGGCAGCTCCAAGGGCCTGACTGCCACCTTCTCTCAGGGCATTATTACCGCAAATCGCCCATTGGACGGCGTTACCTATGTGCAGCACGATGCGGCTATTTCCAGCGGTAACTCCGGCGGTCCGCTGCTGAACAGTTACGGCGAAGTCATCGGCATCAATACATGGACGGTGCGGGATTCCCAAAACCTGAATTTTGCCATTGCGGTAACAGAACTGGATAACCTTGTCTATGGGCAAGAGTTAACTTTCGCCCAGTTTTACGAAAAAGAGTTTAATGTGTTATCCAAAATGTGCAATTATGTGGCGCAATATGGTACCTACGATGCAAAAGAACAGAGCTATAGCCTGATTTTGGATACGACATACCAATCCGGTTTATCCCATGTCCGTAAGGTAATATACGATGCTTCGGATAATACGATCACACTGGTGTATGTGTTTGCCGGGGACCGGCTGACAGCGGTCCATATCGATCAGGTGGATGGCGTGTATGAGTGGGCTTACTATGATGAGAACGGATACTATCTGTATGGAACGGTAAACGGTTCTACTTTCTCCGAGAATTCCACGTTGGTCTATAGCGATTATAATATCACCGACACGACCTACCGCACTTCTGCCCAGAACATGGCCACATCTATGGTGAGGCTTCTGTTTTCTGCAATTTATGTAGATTTTGCCGACATCGGCTTAACTGCCGCAGACCTCGGTTTTGTAAACTTCTGATTATAGCAAGCCGCATTTTTCCAAAAGATGCGGCTTGTTTCTTTTTCTAAACTGTGATACACTATCGGTCGGGTAATACCCGAAAGACTCCTGAAGAGGTAAGGTATATGAACAAAAAGATCCGTAATATCACAGAAACAGCCGCCATGCTGGCGCTGCTGATCTGTCTGCAATGGCTGGGCTCTTTTGTGCCGGCGCAGCTTTTGAAACAGCTTATTACCGGCACCTTCGTCAACTGTGTGTTGGCGGTGACGGTTTTATACATCGGCTACGGCAGCGGCATTACTGTGGCGCTGATCTCCCCGGTATGCGCTTTTCTGCTGGGGATTGCGCCTAATTTCATTACGGTTGCGCCGATTATGCTGGGCAATGTGTGCTTTGTGGTGCTGCTGCGGTTGCTGGCAGGGAAGGGAAGCCTTTGGCAGCCTGCCGGTCTTGCCGTGGCAGCAACGGTGAAATTTGCGGTGCTGTACCTGCTGGTGGTCAAGGTCATCTGCGGTGTTGCCGCCCCGTCCCTGCTGGGAAAGAAGATCGGACAGGTGGTGGTGCTGGCACCGCCGATGCTGAAAATGCTGCCTACCATGTTTGCGTGGCCCCAGCTGGTCACTGCCCTGACCGGCGGTGCTTTGGCGTTGTTGGTCGTGCCGGTGCTGCGGAAAGCCTTGCATAAGTAACTCTACCGCCTGAAGCTGCTGCTTCAGGCGGTTCTTTTTACCGGAAAAGGATGCGATTTGCATGCATGGAAGTGTTTTTATGCATACTGTATCCCGAAAAACAATGAAATGCAGGAGAAAATAAAGAAAAAATGAAATTTCTTCATTTTGGACTTGCAAAAATAAGGGCGATTGTATATAATAAGCATCAAATATATCACAATGCATAGGCAATGTGGTAAAATTCAGGAGGAAAACTATGAAGCGCATTCTTTCTTTTGCAATTGTTCTTATTATGGCTCTGTCTTTGGTAGCTTGTAATGCAGGCAGCAAGGGCATGACCATGGGCACCGGCGGTACTGCCGGTACTTATTACGGCTACGGCGGCGTTCTGGGTCAGTACATCAAGAACCATGCCGGTATTGATGTGACCGTCGTTTCCACCGACGGCTCCAAGGCCAACATTCAGGGCATCGATGCCGGCAACTACCAGCTGGGCACCGTGCAGTCCGATGTTATGACTTATGCATGGCAGGGCATCCGCTCCTTCGAGAAGGAAGGCAAGATCGACTCCTTCCGTGTGGTTGCCGGTCTGTACGCTGAGGCTGTGCAGCTGGTCACCATGGATCCTTCCATCAAGTCTGTGGCTGACCTGAAGGGCAAGGCTGTCTCTATCGGCGCACCCGGTTCCGGTGTTTACTTCAACGCTGTGGATGTTCTGAAGGCTGCCGGTCTGACCGAGAATGACATCAAGGCACAGTACCAGTCCTTTGCTGACAGTGCCGATGCTCTGAAGGACGGCAAGATCGCTGCTGCATTTATCGTTGCCGGTGCTCCTACACCTGCCATCACCGAGTTGTTTACCACCAATAATGCATATCTGGTTCCCATTGACGGCGAAGTGGCAACGAATCTGATGAAGGATTGCCCCTTCTACACCACTTATGAGATCCCTGCCAAGACTTACGGCGAAAAGCAGACCGAGGCGGTCACCACCGTTACCGTGAAGGCTACCCTGATCGTCAGCGCTGACGCTTCCGAGGAAGAGGTCTATAAGCTGACCGCCGCTATCTTCGACAACATCGAAGCCATCACCAAGGAGAACGGCAAGGGCGCAGAGCTGAGCATTGAGAATGCTACCAGCGGTATGGAAGTTCCCTTCCATGCCGGCGCAGCCAAGTACTTCAAGGAAAAGGGCGTCGAGGTTAAGACTGCGTAAGTTCTTTCGAATGCACAAAGGTGGCTGCAGCAGGTTTCTGCTGCAGCCATTTACCCTGAATAAATCTTTTTCCAAGGAGGTGCTGTGATGGCATTTTTTAAGAAAAAAGCGCCGGAAACACAGGCGCCTATGGATTTGGATGCGGTGATGAAGAAATTCGACCGGGAATCCAATGTCCGCATATGGGAGGGTGTGCCTAAGATCGTGGTCACCAGCATCTTAGCCGTCTTCTCTGTATTTTGTATTTATGTAACGCTGTTTACCAGCTGGCTGGAGGAAGTCCGTCTGACTTCTTTTATGGCCTTTATCGTACTGCTGGGTTATCTGGTCTTTCCTGCCAGAAAGGGCGTACAAAAGGTCAACGCGCTGCCGTGGTACGATGTTTTGCTGATGATTTGCGGTACCGGCGCATTTTTGTATTTTACGTTTAACGCTACGACGATCATTCAGCAGGGCAGCCGGTTTGAGCTGTATCAGGTGATCATCGGTGTTTTGGGAGTCCTTGCGCTGGCAGAGGTCTGTCGCCGCAGCGTGGGTCTGCCCATCCTGATCGTGGCAGGCTGCCTGTTGGTGTACGCACTTGTGGCAGGTCTGCGGAATCCTACCTTTATGGGTAAGCTGCAGTATATGATCTCCTATCTGTTCTACAGCAAGGAAGGTATCCTGTCTACGCCTGTCAATGTTTGCTCCAAGTTTATTGTGGTGTTTATCATCTTCGGCGCATTTTTGGAGCGTTCCGGCATTGCGGACTTCTTTATCCAGATTTCCAATGCGGTTGTGGGCGGCTTCTCCGGCGGCCCTGCGAAGGTCGCTGTTGTTGCCAGCGCCATGGAGGGTATGGTCTCCGGTTCTTCCGTTGCCAATACGGTGGGTTCCGGTTCTGTGACCATTCCTCTGATGAAAAAGACCGGTTATAAGGCAGAGTTTGCTGCTGCTGCCGAAGCATCTGCTTCTACCGGCGGACAGATCATGCCTCCCATCATGGGCGCTGCTGCCTTCCTGATGGCAGACTATGTGGGCGTTCCTTACAGCGATATCGTTCTGCGTGCCATTTTGCCGGCAGTTTTGTATTTTGCAGGTATTTTCATCGCTGTCCATCTGGAGGCTAAGAAAGAGGGCCTGCGGGGTTTGACCAAGGAAGAACTGCCCCGGCTGAAGCCTTTGCTGAAGCAGACATATCTGCTGCTGCCTCTGATCCTTTTGATCTATCTGGTGGGTACCAATCAGCGGTCTATCCAGTATGCCGCAGCCATCGCTATTGTGGCGGTGATCGTGGTGAGCCTGTTTAATAAGGGCAACCGGATCACCCCCAAGCGGATTTGGGAAGCTTTAGCTGCCGGCGGTCAGGGTATGATCACTGTGGCAGCTGCCTGCGGCGTGGCAGGCATCATTGCCGGCACCATCACCATGACCGGTCTCGCCAATATCATTATCAACGGTATCGTAAACCTTGCCGGCAATCAGGTGATTATTGCGCTGTTCCTGACCATGCTGTGCTGCATCGTACTTGGCATGGGTGTTCCTACCACTGCAAACTACTGCATCATGGCGGCAACTTGCGCACCGATCCTGATCCGTATGGGCGTTCCTGCGCTGGCAGCCCACTTCTTCGTGTTCTACTTTGGTATTGTTGCCGATCTGACACCGCCTGTTGCGTTGGCGGCTTATGCCGGCGCGGCCATCGGTCAGGCGAACCCCATGAAAACGGCCTTTACCGCAACCAAGCTGGCCATCGGCGCGTTTATCGTGCCCTATGTGTTTGCGCTGAATCCTGCAATGCTGTTTATTGACACCAGTGTGTGGGAAGTGGCGCTGATCTGCGTGACCTCCTTTGTGGGTATTTTTGCGGTGTCTGCCGCGTTGGAAGGCTACTTCCTTAGCCGGATGCCATGGTATGAACGCTTGGTGAGTGCTGTCGGAGGCTTGCTGCTGATCTATCCCGGTCTTGTTACCGACACCGTGGGTTTAGGACTTGTGGCAGTTGTTGTGCTGCTGCAGGTCATGGATCGCAAGAAAGCAACTGCATGCAACAATTAAATAAAAACGATGGAGTGTTATCCGACACTCCATCGATTTTTATGCAGAAATGTGGTTTTGTAGGTAATCGGAAGGGGAAACCCCGGTGGTTTTTTTGAATACCACGGAAAAGTACTTATAATCCCGGTATCCGGAGAGAAAAGCCACTTCTTTCAGGCGATAGTAGCCGGTATCGATCAATGTCTTGGCTTTGTTGATACGAAGCGATATCAAATATTTTTGCGGAGAAGTACCGTAGGCTTCTTTGAAAAGCTTTCGGAGATATACTTCGCTGATGAAGGCCTTGTCCGAAATGTCTTTTATGGACAAGTCACAGTTTGCGTAATTTTCCAGCATGTAGTCTACAGCCGGCCGGAGCTTTCTGTCATTCTGCTCCGGTAGTGCCGGGACATTTTGCCGATGACATACAGACAGGATTTCGTAAAGTAGGGCGGTGCATTGGTATTGATAGCCGGGTCGTTTCTTTTGCCATACAGCAAATGCCTTTTGGAACAATTCTGCCAACACCTGCGGCTGCTGGGCAATGAAATGCTCTACCTTGGTGCCATGATAGTCATTACAGTGAAAATGGATGGCAATGAGCTTATCGTAAGAGGCAGTTCGCCGGTAAGCCAGCCCGGCGGGCCAATAGCAGACGCAGTGATCCGACGCGGTAAAGGTGTCAGCTTGGGTTTTGATCACAGCATCGGAATGAAACCGATAGGAAATGGCATGAAATCCCCGGGGTGTGTTATAAAGGTTGGCGTTGGTTTGCTCCAATTCCACAATGTCCAATAATGTAACCTGTGTAAAGTCCTTTTCGAAAATCACGATGTCACCTCCGTAATTTCTGCTTATTATAGCATAGAAGTTTCGAAAAACAAACCATAAATATCGTTTTTTAAGTTTCAAGATAACGGAATTTGTGATATTGTAATCAAAGAGGTGATAAAGATGTCTGATAGACGCAAGATTATGGAGCATTTTGATGCCAACAAGGATTTTCTGGAGAAGAAGATCGCTGAGGGGATTGAAAAGAACCGGAAAGGTAACTGCACCATCACCCTTACCGATGCACAGGGAAATCCCGTTCCCGGCGCAAAGGTCAGTCTAAGACAAAAAGACCACGAGTTCCGTTTTGGCGCGAATCTTTTTATGCTGGAAGAATTGGAAACAGCGGAAAAGAATGAAAAGTATAAGAACCTTTTTGCCGATGTGTTCAATATTGGTACATTGCCGTTTTATTGGGACACTTTGGAACCGGAAAGAGGGAAGCCCAGATACGAAAAAGATACGCCTAAGGTATACCGTAGACCATCTCCGGACCTTTGCATAGAATTTTGCCGGCAGCACGGGATTGAACCCCGAGAGCATGCGCTGGCCTATGAGCATTTCTTCCCCGATTGGCTGAAGGACGCAAGCATTGAGGAGATCAAGTCTGCGCTGGAAAAGCGGTTTGCAGAAATTGCCGAGCGATATGCATCTGAAATTCCCACCATTGAAGTGACCAACGAAATGGATTGGACTGTGGGAAAAACCCAATTTTATGACGAGCCGGACTATGTGCAGTGGTGCTACCAAATGGCGGAAAAATACTTCCCCAATAATACGCTGTGTATAAACGAGGGTACGAATTTGGCATGGCAGGACAGAGGACGCACCACCGATAAGTACTACGCCTATGTAGAAGCCTGCTTGCTGAAGGGTGTCCGAATTGATGCCATCGGTATGCAATATCACCTTTTCAATAATCGGGAAGAGGAATACGAAAAGACCAGACAGACATTGGACCCTGTGTATCTGTATAGAATGATGGACCTGTATGCTACTTTTGATAAACCCATCCAGATTACAGAGGTAACGGTGCCTGCCTATTCCTGGGAGAAAGCAGATGAGGAACTTCAAGCGGAGCTGATTGAGAAACTGTATCGCATTTGGTTTTCCCATCCCAATGTGGAGCAGATCATCTACTGGAATCTGGTGGACGGCTATGCCCACCTGTGGGATCCGGATCCCGAAAAGATCAAAGCATCCCAAGGAGATATGTCCATCGGTGAAAATTATTATTACGGTGGTCTGCTGCGTTTTGACTTATCTCCCAAGCCTGCCTACTTAAAACTGAAGGATCTGATCCAAAATGTTTGGCACACCGAGGAAGATATAACCACCGATGCAGAGGGAAGTGCCCGGTTCCGGGGCTTCTATGGCAACTACAATGTCACTGTGACTGTGGACGGAAAGACAGTTACAAAGACTATACAACTTTCTAAAAAAAGTGAAAACGAAGTGAAGATTACATTATGACAAAAGAAATACTGTTTGTTTTGGCTTGTGTGCCGCTGTTTGTTGTAAATTCTTTCAGCGACAAATATGCTTCCTCTAAAACAGGAAACGCCTATAATTTACAATATAACCTGATAAAATTTATAGCAGGTATGGTTTTGATGCTGCCGCTGTTTTTGCTGGACAGCCAGCCGAAATTCGGCTATGGCGCGATCCTTTGCGGTGCGCTTTGCGGCGTGATGTATGCCATCAACAAAACCTTGGTCCTGAAAGGCTATGCCTGCACATCGGTGGCATTTATGACCTTCTGCCACGCGGCGGGCATGATCGTGCCATGTGTGGTGGGTCACTTCTTTTGGCAGGAGCCTTTAGGCCTGCTGTCCCTGATGGGAATCGTGATGACGGTGGTTTCCATCGCTTTTTTGAAAGATGGCGGCAAAGATGCAATGAAGTTCCCGTTAAAGGGCTTTTTCTACGGCGCAGTGATCTTTTTGACCAGCGGCGGTGTGATGATCGCCCAAAAACTGATGGGTCTGTACTTTTCGGAACAAAGTGTAGGCGCGTATAATTGGTATTCCTTTGTGATGGCTGCTTTGCTCATTGGTCTTTTCTCCAAAAAGCAGAAAATGGAGGCGGAAAGCCGAAAGGTGATCAGCGTTTGCGCTGTACTCAGCGCCATTTCTCTATGTGTCATCAGCGTGGTGATGACTTCTGTTTCCGGTAAAATACCGTCGGCAATCATGTTCCCGATGTTTAACGGCGCCGGTATTCTGCTGGCCAGTATCGGTTCGATCTTCTTTTTCCAGGAGAAGATGACAGTCAAAAGAGTAATAGGTCTTATTTTGGGCATCGGCGGCTTGTGCCTGATCAATTTATAAAAAAGAAAAGATGTGGCGTGCTTCCTTGGGAAGCACGCCACGTTTTTGCGTTTTAGAAGCCCTTAACGGAGTTCATGATCAGGAAGTTCAGCTTCCACTTATAGCCGGGCTTGGTGGAGATTTTCAGCCTCAGCAGATTGTCCTTCTTGTGAATGACGGGGATCACATCATATTGCCAAGTGCCTTTCTTTACCACATCACCGCCCACACGGAAGCCGTTCTCAGTCTCCACAATGGTGACGCTGTCCTCTTCTGCATCGCCGGATACCACGAAGAAGTCAAACTGACCTCTGGGGGTGTCAATCACAAATTCCGCAGGCTCTGTGCCTTCTACGAAGTCTTTTCGGAACAGATCCGGGTGATTCCGCTCCTTGGCGGTGATCTCACCGTTGCTGACCAGACCGTAGCCTTCAATCACCTGATAGCGGCAGTTGTTCTGATCCAGGAAGATAACCGCGCAGGATGTGCGGACCATCGGAATAGAGGTGACGGCCTGAAGAGGCAGCTGAGATGCATAGTCCTTTTCCTTGTTAACGCCGAAGTCAAACTTGTAGTTGCAGTTGTTGGACATCCGGGCATCGCCGAGGAACCAGTCATACACAATGCCGTCGATAGCCTTGTAGAACTGGGTGTCAGGGGTCTCACCCAGAGAAATACGGTGCTTGGTGTAAGCGCGGTGGATCATACCCTCGGCAGGGTAGTTGACCTCTGCAACTGCAGCGGTTTCAACGCAGGCATTTTCTGCGATCATGTAGGTCTGTCCTGCTTCGGTAGCGAAAGAGAGAATGCCGTCGTTCTGTGCCGCAGCGATTTCTTCCCCATTGCAGAAAACCTTCATATCCTTTGTCAGATAGGGAGAGGTGATGTTTGCCTCGCCGCCCAATTTGCTGTCCAACCGGATAAAACGCAGTTTGCCGCCGGCCAGTTCTGCGCTGATCTCAAATGCGCCACGGGCAAGGAGTTTGTCAAACCGTACATCTTGCCAGGCGTCGTAATCATTGCAGCGGTGGGTGTATTCGCTGACGCTATAACCGTGTCTGTGGAAGCGGTCCCATTCCTTGTCGCCGTCGGGCATAGCGGGGAAGATACGGATCACACCGTTATAGGACTGGAGCAGCATTTCGTTGACGGCGGCCAGCATCTGACCGGTAAACTCCATCATACAGGGGTAGTACAGCGGCTGATGGTTGATCAGACAGTAGTTCATAAACCGGTTGGTCTGCTCAGCGGTAAGACCGTTGGGACGGAGCATGTGGTCAAGACCCCGTTCGTACAACAGTCGCAGAGCGGTTTGACCTCTGCCCAGACGGGAGGCCGCAGCAGAGATCCAACTGCCGCCAAAAATACCGGTTTCGCAGTTGTCAATGAGATAATCCACAGTGTTGCTGAGCTTTTTCAAAGTGTCCTTGTCGGTGGACAGAGGATCAAATTCGCCGGTGGGGAAGATGGGCATCAGCATACTGGGATGGCGCAGCCACAGATTGTCCGGGGCTTCCAAGGCATCTTTCAGGTGTACGCCCCACTTGCCTTCCTGAGAGAAATAGTAAGGAGGCATCTTATCCAGCAGATTCTGAATATCTGCAAGCATCGGGTCGGTATCGCCCAAAATCTCTGCCGACTTTAGGGTGAACTGCAGCATATATTTTACGCTGGCAATGGTAATGGTGGTGTTGTGAGAGAGGGCACCCTGTTCCGGAGAGATGTCGGGATAGACATAGTAGGTGCCGGTTTTTTCGTCGTACTGGAACAGCGCCAAGGTGAATTCGCACAGCTTTTTGAACAGGGGATAAGCATCTTTTCGCAGATACTCCACATCGCCGCTGTACTCAAACTGATTCCACAGGTAACCTGCGCACCAAGGCCAAGTGCTGTAGTAGTTCTGAGGCGGGAAGTCCAGCGCAACGCCGGGCATGTTGTGGACATTCTTGGCAAATCGCTCCGCCAGCTCCACATAGGTCAAAAGACCGTCGGAGAATACCTTGCCCAAGTTCAGCCGGTTGCTGGAGAACACACCGGCGTAAGCCGCCTGAATGTTCACATCCCAGTACCAGCGGCTGCCCCAGATAGTGGGATGCCGCATATCCCACAGGCCGTTCAAACCGCAAGCCTGATGGGTCATATATCCGTTTTCACCGGAGCAGCAGTCCAATGCATATTGGTTTACATAATATACGGTCTCCAAGAACTTGTCCGGCAGGGAGATGGAAGATGTAGCGAAGAACTTTTTCCAGTAAGTCTGATGCGCCTGATAGAGCGCGTCCATGTCCGCGGTGTCTTCTGCCAGCTTGGCAATGCCGTCTTTCAATGTATCCGCGTAACGGTATTGGGTGTAAATACCGGTGCAGATATAGAAATCCTTTTCACTGTCGGTAATTTCCACATGGGCGGTAAATTCCTTGGCAGTCAACTTGCCCTTTGCGCCCATCAGACGGATAACACCGCTGAAAACAAAAGGCTTTTCCGGCTTTTCAAATACCCGGGTCACGGTGTAGCCGAAGGTGGCATCGTCGATCTGGAAAAACTCTACACAGGGGGCTTTGTAATCCCGGTAAGGCTCCATAGAAATCTTAAAGGCAGAAAGCAGACCTTCCTTGCTTTGTGCGACTTTATTAATAATACAGTCTTTCCGGGCGGTGATGGTGTCCACGGTCAGGGAAGCATCCTCAGTTTTCCGGTTAAAACGGATGCAGGCATTTTCCACATACAAGGTCAGCTCGCTGTCACCCTCGTTCAGGGAATCGTGGGGGATGAAACTGAAATCACCGGTGGCAGGGTGAACGCCCATCCACTTGGCCGCGCCGTAGGCGGGATTTTTGTCATAAGTAGCCCGATCAATCCGGTAACTGATGTAAGGCTCATCGCCGGTGGGCTGATTCCGGTCTGCCCGTTCGGCAAAGGATCTGTGCCGTGCGCCGGGATCGTCGCAAATGGGATTTAGCCAGTCTTCCGGCATCGGCCGGTCGTTGGATGTGTAGTAAACTTCGTAGTGGTTCAGGGGCATAAGCAGCTTGTTGTCTTCAAAATAAAGCATACCGCCGAAATTGCTGTTGCCCATAGGCAGGGCGTTGTCCCAAGTGACGGGGCAGTTGCGGAAAGGAATGATGTGTTTCATCCGATAGCCTCCCTTTTATTAAATACATACTATTACTTTAAGGAAATATAAGGAATAAGTCAATACAACAAACGGAAATAAACAGAAAAGTCCATACTTTTGACTGGAAAATCCATAGTTTTCAAAAAGTAAAGCACATCGGGGCGGAGGGAATAAAAGGAATTTGCAAAAACTGTCGGAATCTCTTGAATTATGGGAAAATATTTGCTATATTATTAGGAAGTGCAGTTTTGTTAAGAATACTATGGATAAGAGGAGGTGAGCGCTATGTTTCGCAGAATTGCAACCCCGTTGCAAACAGGATATCAGGCAGTTTCGGATATGCTGAATCGGGGAGCCTATTCATGGGCCTATATTCTGCTGGTGTCAGCCATGGCTCTGTACGCCAATGTCTGTGCGGCGGAACTGCCGGTTTATACAGCATATATTGTTTTTGCTATTCTTATCTGCGTATTCTGCAGAGATTTGCTTCCTATTATGCCTATGGTGCTGTGCAGCTACATAGCGCCGTCTATTGTCAATAACCCCGGCAGAAATCCGGAGTCTATTTTCTTCCCTCAGCATGGGGGCTATTTTCTCATCTCCATTGCCGCTTTGTTTGTGGCGGTGCTGCTCGTTCGTCTGATCGTTGATAAAGAAATCGGATTTTGCAATCTGTTCAAGGTCAAACGGCGCTTGCTTTGGGGCATCGTGGCGCTGGGCGCGGCTTACCTGATCTCCGGCATTGGCACAAAGGAATATGGGGAACAAATGGTAAAGAATCTGTTCTTCGCCTTTTTGCAGTTCGTTTCACTGGCGCTGATGTATCTTGTTTTTGCCGGTACGGTCAAATGGGAGAAAGCGCCAAGGTGGTATCTTCCGGCGATCGGTGTGGCAGCGGGCTTTGTGCTCATCGGGGAACTGCTGTATGTGTATCATACGCAGGCGGTGCTGGTAGATGGCGTTATTGACAGAGTTCGTATTTATACGGGCTGGGGTATGTATAACAATATTGGCGGCATGCTGATCATGGTGCTTCCGTTCCCATTCTACTTTGCCTGCAAGCGGAGAGTTGGCTGGCTGGGTCTGCTGGTAGGTACGCTGTTTATGCTCAGCATCGGCTTGACCAGCTCCCGGGGCTCGATTTTGACAGGTCTTATGGTTTATGCCCTGTGTGTCGTGGTTACGGTACTCTATGCGGAAAACAGAAAAGAGACGCTTATCTATATCGCGGTGATCGTGGGTTTGGCATTGGCAACGGTAGTGCTGTGTTGGAATGCGATTACCCATCTGTTGACGGTTATTTTGGAAAAAGGTCTGGAGACCAGCCGAACCGATATTTTCAAAGCAGGCATTAAACAGTTTTGGCAATACCCCATTGTAGGCGGCGGCTTCTATCCTTTGGATTTCACACCGTGGGATTTCTCAGAGGTCAGCGCTTTCTCTGACTTTTTCCCGCCTCGCTGGCACAATACGGTAGTACAGCTGCTTGCCTGCTGCGGTATTGTGGGTCTTGTTGCCTATGTGTTCCATTGCGGACAGGTGGCATGGATGCTGCTGAAAAAGCCGTCTTTACTCAAAACGGTCATTGCGCTTTCCGTACTGGCGCTGATGGTCAGCAGTATGCTGGATTGCCACTTCTTCAACATCGGACCGGTGCTTGTGTACTCCATGGCATTGGCTGTGGCGGAATTTACACCCCATGAGAAAACAACGGAATTCTAACGAAAAGTTCGCCCTGCTAAAGAGCGAACTTTTTATATATCCCACAATGGGGCATACTTGTATTCGTCCGTAAGGATTGATATATTTTTTATAAAGACAGTTACATTTGCGGATACAAGTTGTGTATATAGGTGAAGACCAAACAAGAAAGGGGTGAAAGCTATGGAGGATGGTAAAATTGTGGAATTATATTTTGCCCGCGATGAACAGGCGATTCCGGAAACGGCCGCCAAGTACGGAAATTACTGCACCGCCATAGCCAAAAATATTCTCGGCAGCCCGGAGGATGCAGAGGAGTGTGTCAACGATACATACCTGAACACATGGAATGCGATCCCACCCCACAGACCCACGATTTTATCCACATTCCTTGGAAAAATCACACGAAACCTCGCATTTAACAGATACAAATACAACACAGCTGAGAAACGGGGAGGCAGTCAGCTGCCGGTTGTTCTGGAGGAACTCTCCGGATGCGTATCCGGAAAAGAGGATGTTGCCCAAGTCTATGAGCGAAAAGAACTTGCGGCAGCGATCAATGTATTCTTAAAATCTCAATCGGCAAAAAAGAGGGATATTTTTATACGCCGTTACTGGTACACGGATAGTTTGGAGGAGATCGCCCGCCGTTATCACATGAGCGATCATGCAGTATCCATGACATTGAGCCGCCTGCGAACAAGCTTACGCGCCTATTTGGTTGTAAGGGGGTATCATCTGTGAAAACAGAAGAACTGTATGAGATTTTGGGAAACATAGACGAACAGTATGTCTGTCAGTCCGGCTTGAACCGAAAGCATACGGCATGGAAAAAGACGGTTGTCATCGCTGCCTGCCTTTGCGTGCTGCTGTGCGGAATGCTTCTCCCGTGGCTGAATTTGGTATTGGATCACAGAATATTCCCCGAAAAGGATGCCGGACTGTATGTGCTCCGCTGGGAAAACGGAAAGTGCTATTTTGATCCCCAGTTCATTATTCTTGCAGATTCCACGCCGGATGCGGAAAACAGCGTTGTGGCTCTTCCAAAGCCGACCTTTTCCTCCATCGCCGAAATGAAAAAACGCATAAAATCCGGCGATATTTCCAGTGAAGAATATGGCCGTATCTTAGCCGCCTTTGGCTACAGTAAAGACGACAGAGAATCCTATAAGGAATGGACGGAGATCTGCGACCTGGACCGGCTTTACGATCTCAAACTTCCGAAAGATGTTTCTTATGACAAGGTGGAATGGTACGGACGCGATTATGTCTTTATTCTTGACTCAGACAGCAGCGTCCGCGGATCGATCGTCTGTTGTCCTGAGGAATATCTGACAGAATGCTATAACAGCTCGAGCTTGGATGCTGTTGCGGAAAAATGTGAGCGAGTTCTGTCTGACAAAAAGGTTTCAGACCGGAACGCCCGGGTCTTGGAGTATGAAAATACTGCAGATGGGATCAAACGCAAGATCATTTCCTACGAAATCCTGCGACCGGACGGTGTCCTTGTTGTGGAAGAACACTACGACTCTGTTTCTGCATCCGTTCCGCGATCCATCAAACTTTACGGAACGCACCACGACGGCTGTTTTTACGGAACACTTTCCGATTTGCCTGAACGCCCGTCGGTAGACTGGCTGACGGAATTTAACCTGAGAGAATATGGCTTGTTTGCTCTAACTTGGTTCTTGTCGTAACCGAACTGCGCAAAATAAAAATCCGCGTTGCC
>JAZKXW010000047.1:0-42952 GCA_045611825.1 Faecousia sp. | reverse complement strand
GCCCGTGCTTCTAAATATTTGCCGAAAGTAATCAATGTCAGGATCATGGCGGCAGACTCAAAATACAGGTTATGACTGTAATGCATAACCGTGGTCCAATCTCCGCAACCTACGGAATAGGACATTCTGAGCAATGCGATCACGCCGGATACCAGCGCAGCGCCGGAACCTACCGCAATCAAAGAATCCATGTTCGGTGCACGGTGCCAGAGTGCCTTCAAGCCTTTTTGATAGTAGGCGCTGTTCAGCGCCACTACAGGCAGCGTCAGCAAAAACTGCACCATGGCTCTTAACAGCGCACTTTGATCTTTTTGATACCATTCGGGCATTGGCAAACCTACCATGTGACCCATGGTGAAGTACATCAGAACGATCAAAAACGCAAACGAAAATACAATTCTCCATTTTATACGATCTGCATCACATACCGCAGATGCTTGTTCTGTATTCTGACCGGGTATCGAGGCTTGGTAGCCGGCGTTTTGTACCGCCTGAATAATCTGCTCTGTCTGATCCTGTGACGAGATCTCCGCCACCAATGATCCTGCCAGAAGATTTACCTCTACAGCGTCGACACTTGAAACACTGCGCGCAGCCTTTTCAACTCTTGCAGCACAGGCAGCGCAAGTCATGCCGGTTACCTTTAATTTTATCTTCATGGCACGACCCTCCATTGCAAATCACAGTGATTGACACACTGACAAATTTATGATAATATTCTAACAAATATTTTCAAAAAACGCAAGTATGCGCAAACTTTCAAATTAAATTACCTGCACTTAAAGGAGATAAAGAGATATGAATATCAAAATCACATCTGACAGCACCTGCGACCTTTCCAAGGAGTTATTGGAAAAGTACAATATCACCCTTGTCCCCCTGACTATCATCAAGGATGGCAAGGCATATAGTGATTGTGTGGACATTACTCCTGCCGAAATCTATGCCCATGTGGCGGCCGGTGGCGGCCTTTGTTCCACCACAGCAATGAATGTAGGCGAATATGAAAGTTGGTTCTCTAAGTTCTCAAAGGACTACGATGGTGTTCTGCATATCAATCTCAGTGCTGAATTCTCTTCCAGTTATCAAAACGCATGTATTGCCGCCGAAGAATTTGATAATGTTCGTGTAGTGGACTCCCGTAACCTTTCTACCGGTCAGGGACTGGTTGTGCTGAAGGCATGCGAACTGGCTAACGAGTGCGAAAATTTGGATGAATTACAGGAAAAGGTCTCGGAGTTTACCTCCCGTGTGGAAGCAAGTTTCCTGTTAGACAGACTGGAGTACATGGTGAAAGGCGGCCGTTGCTCCTCCGCTGCTGCTTTGGGTGCCAACCTGCTGAACCTAAAGCCCTGTATCGAAGTTAAGGACGGAAAAATGTCTGTTGTTAAGAAATATCGCGGAAACTATGCAAAGTGTCTGGCTTCTTATGTCAAAGACCGTTTAGCTGACCGCGACGATCTGGATAAGGGGACTCTGTTTGTCACCCATACGCCAGTTTCGGATGACTGTCTGAATGCAGTTGCCGAGGCAGTTAAGGAATACGGTGATTTTGAGAACATCTACTGGACTGAGGCCGGTTGTACCGTTTCCTGCCATTGTGGACCCGGCACACTGGGTGTCCTGTTTGTCAGAAAGTAATCCCAACCGCCGAATCGAACCAAACGATTCGGCGGTTTTCCTACCCTATTTTTTACGAACAAGGTGAAAATATGAACTACGATATTATATTAGACATAGCAACCGAGCTTGGATATCGGCTTGCTATGTGCGGCGCGGAAACATTCCGTATCGAGGACAGCATCAGCCGTGTATTTGCTGCGTACGGTCTCAACGGAGAAGCCTTTGCCATCCCAAACTGCTTAACGGTCAGTATGGAGACCCCGGACGGCAGATCCTTTACCCGTATGCGACGCATTGGCTTCCATGGCAACGATTTGGAAGGCGTTGAAACCTACAGCAATCTTAGCCGCAGGATCTGTGCGGAAAAGCCGGAACCCACTGCGGCATTGGAATGGTTTGATGAGACTGAAAAATCTATCCGTTCCTATAAGCCCCACATCTATATGCTGGGTAATTTCCTCGGCGCATTTGGTTTTTGTATCCTCTTTGGCGGTGACCTGATGGACAGCATCTGCGCAGGTCTTTGCGGACTTTTGGCAGGCGCATGTATTTATTTCATGGACAGGCTAAAGGCCAATCTGTTTTTCCGCACGATCAGCGCATCCTTTTTAATGGCAACGCTTGCTTACGGGCTGTCCGGATTGGGGTTTGCAAAGAACTACGATGCCGTCATCATTGGCGCATTGATGATCCTCGTACCCGGTTTGCTGTTTACCAATGCACTGCGGGATATCATCTACGGCGATACCAACTCCGGCATTAACCGCATCGTGCAGGTTTTTCTCATTGCAGCAGCAATTGCCCTTGGCACAGGTACTGCATGGAGTCTAAGCAGCAGCCTTTGGTCTGTCCCTGTTTCCGAAGTAGCGATTCCCCAGCTTTTGTGGTTTGAAAGTATCGCTTGTGTCATTGCCTGCAGCGGTTTTATTATTCTGTTTAACATACACGGTCAAGGTGTGTTCCATTGTGTGTTGGGTGGAACGCTTACATGGATCTTATACTCTGTGATCCTTGATTTTGGCGGAAATGATGTTGCAGCTTACTTTTTTGCCACTGTATTTGCAGCCTGCTATGCCGAAGCCATGGCAAGAATCCGAAAATATCCTACTATCTCTTATCTCGTAATTTCCGCATTCCCTCTGATTCCCGGTGCAGGTGTTTACTACACTATGACCCATGTTGTCAAAGGTGATATGGCAGGCTTCAGCCAAACCGGACTGCACACACTGGCAGTTGCCGGTGCAATGGCTGTGGGTATTTTGCTGGCATCCACTATTTTCCGTTTTACTTTGCAAATCCGAAACAAAGGAATATAGCAATCCTGTCACAACAACATGCAATCGAAAATTCAGGAAGATTTGACAATATTTTAGGACGATTTCACCTTTACTCGCATGTGTTTGATAGTCTATAATTGATGCATGGAGAATTTATGTCCTGTGCGTTCGTAAAATCAAATGTACAAGTAAATTTGATTTGCAGAACACATCCGTCCCCCACAATACGAATAGGAGGAAATCACATGAATTTTAAACGCACGATAGCGACGATCTTAACGCTGATACTGTTCCTCGGTAACATCCCTGCTGTGACTGTATCGGCAGCTAAAGGTGATGTAACTACCTATAGCTTTGATCTTTTAAAGCAATATCCCGACAAGTTCACAGGGGGAACTTTTTCCGTCAACGAGCAAAAGGACAATATCGATGCCCTGTACAACGCCGGTGAAATTGACTGGCGATACCACAGTCACGGTATTTTGCCTACAACCAACAGCATCAGCGGCAGCATCTACAAAAACCAGTGGAGCGATCTGGGTTTTGAAGTATACACATCCTACCACGACTGGTATTATGCTATTGAATTTCGTGCTCCCGGTACCGGCAACTACAACATCTCATTTGACACATATTTGCTGATGTCCGGCGGTGAAATGAAGCACTCCACATGGGCAAAAACTTATCTGGTAAAAGCATCCGAACTGGGAAATATCCAGGACGCCCTGAATGACACAAACAAAGTAAAGCGATTTGCACCTACCGCAGAAAACACCGACGCCTTTATTGGTAATGTCGAGCTGCAAGCCGGCGAAAAGTATGTGATCATCCTGAATAACACTATGCAGGATTCCAGAGATGCCTCTTCCGCGGACGGTCTGTCCACCAGCCACCTGCTTTTGAAGGGTTTGACCTTTGAAGAGTCCGCACCTCCTGAGCCTGTCAACGGCGGCTACAGCTTTGACCTGATGACAATCTACCCCGACGACTTCCATAACGATAGCTATACGGCAGTTTCCGATCAAAAGAGCAAGATCGATGCCCTATTTGACGACGGATATCTGGGCTGGTCTTATTACGACAACGGTGCCGTCAGCGGAACAAAGGGTGATGTGTACCGTAACTTTTTTCTGAAAGGCACCGGCATACAGCTGTTTGCCCAAAACTATGATTGGTGGTACGCGATCCGCATCCACGCCCCCGGCAACGGCTACCACAAGGTAACGCTAAACAGTTCTTTGACCCAATCCGGCGGTGTAAATAAGCACTCCATGTGGGTAAACGCCTATATCGTTGAAGCATCCCAAGTGACTGAAGGAAAGAGTTCCATCGAGGATGCCATGCTTAAACGAAATTTAGTTGGCATGTTCAACCCTACTGTTGAGAACCCCAATGTCGACATCGGTTACTATAACTTCACCGAAGGCAAGGACTACATTCTGATCCTCCGCCAGAACAAGAAAACCTTTGATGGGGCCACTGCAGACGGTCTTAGTACCTATAACATGTACTTAAAGGGACTTGCATTTGAATACACCGCTAAGCCCCCTGTCAAGGAAGAAGAAGTTTCTACCACCGTCATATTTGATTTTGATCTGGGTGATACCAAAAACGGCATTTATCCCAGCGGCACGCTGATGAATGATAAGCTGGCTGCGGTTGATCGCCTTTACAAATTGGACGAGCTCAACTGGAATGTTGAAAAGGTAGCAGCCTCTAATGCAAAATACTATATCGGCGTCACGACCTACGGCGCAACCGATGATTATGTGGCATTCCGCATCAAGTCTCCCGGAGAGGGCTTATATACTCTGAGCTTAAATCACGCTAAATCCGGACGCGGCGGTACAGGTGCTGTTTACATCCTGCCTGTCAGCGCTGCAGATGATCCTATCATCGCAACAGATATCCATAACCGCATTGGCAGAGTGAAGTATTACAACGACTCCGGTGATCCCAACCCCAGCGATGACAGCTACAACACTCTGCTCGGTACCTGGGAGTTTGGTGCTGACGAAGAATACATCGTGGTCTTTGAAGCGTATGCACCCTGCCCCTATGGTGTTGCTACCTCCTACATGTACTTCTCTCAGCTGATCTGCGAAGCCGGTGATACCACCGCAAATTACGCAACCGAAAAAACTGCAAACACCATTATGATCAAGGACGGTCCTATTAACACCCTTGATGTTTGTATTTATCTTGCTTCCGGTCAGGTAAACGGTCACGACTACCTGTATCTGCCCATTGAGGGCAAAAAAATGAACATCTACGACATCGATAACGGCGAATTTGTAGCGCAGGTTGAAACCCCCTTCACCACCAGTCGCGGCATTGCTGTTGACGATGAAGGCATTGTTTGGGTCGTAGGTGACAACCCATACATTTATCGCTATGACCCGGTGCTGAATGTGGGCACAAACGCATACTACTACAAGAGCTATACTGTTGAAGGCGGTTCCAAAGGCGATAGCAAAATCTATGGCGTTCAGTCTACCCACGATATGTGCTACGGTTCTGACGGTGCTCTGTACTTTGGCTCATCTATGGGCGCCAACTTCGGACGATATGAAATTGCTACCGGTAAATTTACCAACCTCGGTTCCTTCGGTGGAGACGGCGCAACCTATGGTTGTACGCCTGCCTATTACGCCGAAGAGGATGTCCTCTTGGGTACTATTTCCGGTGACAACGACGCCGACGGCCATAAGTCAACCATTCTGGTAAAAATGGATGCCAAAACCGGTGAGATTATTTCTCATTTGGATATTTCCGAAATTACCGGTCAAAAAGAGGTTATGCTCCGCGGTGCCGGCATTTGCGGCGGCGTTATCCTCCTTGGCGGTGATAGCGCCGGCACCAAGAAGGCGATTGCAGTTGATATTGCCACTATGGAGCTGATCGACATTGGCATTCCCGCCCATATTGCAAGCAGTATTACCGAGGTACATAACGGAAAGGTCTACTTCCAGACGCAAGGTATGGGCATTTGGGAATTTGACGGTGCAACACGCACAGCAAAAAAATTGGTTCATATTTCCGAGGCATTTAACCTGCCCATGTGCTGCAATGAGAATAGTTTCATCACCGTGGAAGGCGATGCCAATTTCCCCGGAGAATCCATTCTGACATTCCGTTACGGCACCTACCAGCCTGTGGTACTGAACATTGAAACCGGTAAGTTCAAGGTTCTCGATGGTATCGTCAGTGAAGATCAGGGTACCGGTAATCAGATCCTTTCTATGGCAACCAATCCGGATAACCCTGACTATCTGTACTTAGGCGTGTTTAATAACTTAAACTGCTCTGTTCTGAATATCAAGACCGGTGAAATTGTTCAGAAATACGAAACCAACGGACAGACTGACGCTATGGTATTCTATGACGGAAAGCTGTTCGTCGGCAACTACAGCAGCGCATCCTTAGTGCAAATCAATTTGGATGACAAGAACAGAAATGTATCCCTGATTACATTAAAGGATACCCACGACCAGGCTCGAATTCACTCCATGACTGCCGGCGGCGGCAAGGTATTTATCGGTACAATCCCCTACACTTACAAATACGGCGGATGCCTTGCATGGTGGGATCTGGAAAAGCTGGAGCCATATGTAGAGCGAAATGTTGTACAGGATCAAAACATTGTTGGTCTTGCGTATCATGACGGACTGATCTACGGCGGTACAGCTACCGGCGGCGGTCTTAGCGCCGATCCCAAGCCCGGTCAATCCGCAGTTGTCTTTATCTACGATGTCGAAGGCAAGAAAAAAATCATGGAAGTCGACCCAAGAGATTATATCGACGGCTTGCCGGAGACAATTCGCGGTGTCACCGGATTTGTTGCTGATCCTGAAATCGATAAAAACGGTCTTATCTGGGGCATTACCGGCGGTACTGTATTTACCCTGAAGTATGACAAAGCCACCGGCAAGGTTGAAATGAAAGAACAGCTCAGTTTTGACAAAACGGAAGTCGGTGAAAACTGGACAGATACGCCTATGCAGATCATTGATGGTTATCTGTATGTCTACATGGGCACAAAAGGCGGCATGCGGAAGATCAACATCCGCAATGTAGATGACAACACTCGTCTTCCCATTCCCAGACAGTACCGGTACTACATCGGTGAAGACGGCAACCTGTATTACAGTATCGATGCACAGCTTTATATGTATGCGCTGAATGTGACTGACAGTGACTGGGCAGCAGCTGAAGCTGTGGATAAAATGCTTGCAGGCATCAACAGAGTGATCACGCTGAATGACGAAGCATCTCTTAAAGAGATCCGCAAAGCATATGAAGCATTGAGTTGGACACAGAAATCGCTGATCCAGAACTTCTACAAGCTGGAAGATGCGGAAATTGAACTGCTGGAATGCAAGATCGATACATTGGTCAACATTACCGTTAAGGATGCCGATTATATTCGCGCAATCAAGCGCCAGTATGATGCCCTGTCCTCTAAGAGCAAAAACTATGTGAAGAATTTTGAAACCATTCTTGTGCCTGCTATCAAGGCTCTGCAGGGGCTGCTGGACAAAGAAGCAGCAGAAAATGTACAAAAGCTGATCGATACCATTCCCGGCATGGGTGAGATCACCCTTGAAAAGGAACAGCCAATCCGAGAGATTGAAACGGCATACAACCGTTTGACAATCGAGCAAAAAGCACTTGTCAACGCTGCTCCTCTGGAAAAGGCTTTGTCCACGATTCAGGCTCTGCGTAAGGAGCGTATCGCATATTTAAAGAAGCTGATTGCTTCTATCGGTGAAGATATCACCCTTGAGGATGAAGCTGCCATCACGGAGGCTAAGAGCATCTATGAATGGATGACTCTCACAGAGCGCGAAGGCGTTGATTACCTGTCTCTCATTAGTGCGGAAAAGGCGCTGGTAAAGCTTCAAAAAGACGCAGCGGCTCAGGTAGATGCGCTGATTTCCCAAATCGGTGACACCATTGACCACGATTCCAAGGAAACCGTTGAAGCAGCCCGGAAGGCATACGATGCCCTAACGCCCGGCTCTAAGGAATATGTTAAGCTGCTGTCCGTGCTGACTGAAGCGGAAGCGATCTATGCAGAACTTGGTTTAAGTCCCACTGCTGTCATTATCATCATTACTGTTGCTGCCGCCCTTGTCATCCTTGGCTGCGGCGTTGCGGTGGTGCTGGTAATGAAGAAGAAAAAGCATGCTGCAAATACGCAGGAGACATCCGATACAGCAGATGCTCCAGCCGAAACAGACGCAGCAGAATAAATTTGCTTCCTATCTTTTCCCTATAGATGTCCCACGGACGGCTTGCCGTTCGGGGGACATCATTACTTAATAAAGTACATTTCTCTACTCCATATTAATCCTAATTTTGCAAGAAAGGAAATAGCAATTTGCAACTTAGGAAATCTTTATCTGCATTAGGAAGATATTACAGCATATCGGACGATTTTACAGTTGCCTTTTCATACATATATTGTGTATATTTGTTGTATAAGCTACTCAGATTAACTTTTCTCTCGAGTTAACTTAACAAAAGAAGTGGAGGAATATTATTATGAAGTGTAAACGTTTTCTTTCCATGATCCTCGCCGTGGTTCTGTTAATTGGCAGCGTCCCTTCGATGCTCGTCTCATCTACAGAAAGCGAAACATTCGTGTATAGCTTCGATTTGATGGGAAACTACCCCGCAGAGTTCACTGCCACCGGTAATTTTACCGTTTCCGATCAAAAAGAGAAAATTGACGACTTGTATAATCGCAAGGAGATCGACTGGGCTTATCACAGCAGCGGCATCATCGGTGCCGACAACAAGGCGAGCATTTATCGCAATCAGTTTGCCAAAGGCAGCGGTCTGCAGGTATATACCACTTACCATGACTGGTACTACGCCTTTACCCTCCGTGCGCCCGCAAGCGGTACCTATGATCTGAATATGAACACGTTCCTTATTACCTCAGGATCTGCCAAGAAGCACTCGGTTTGGACAGAGTCCTACATGGTAAAAAAGGACAGCCTGACTACTGTCGAAGAGGCACTTGTTGAAGCAAACAAATTAAAGAGATTCGCGCCCACCTCCGACGCTCCTGATGCGTACATTGGAAATGTTGCATTGGAGAAAGACGAAGAATATGTTCTGATCCTTCGCGAAACCCGCACTACACGCGATGACGGTCATAAGGACAAGCTGTCTACCGACAACCTGTATCTGAAGGGTATTACCTTTACACAGGCGGATCCTCCGGAAGTTGCCAAAACCGGCTATAATTTCGACCTTCTGGGCAATTATCCCGATGACTTTACCACCAACGGTAAATTCACGGTAGAGGATAACGCCGGCAGAATTCGTAATTTCTATGAAAAGGGTTATATTAACTGGCACTATGAGGGTAAAGTTGACGGCTCCAAGACAGGCGATGTTGCCAACGAGGAACCTGTTGCGGCCTTCTATCAGAATGCCTTCAGTAAAGGAAACGGCATTCATATCTATGGCGGTGCCGGTCATAACTGGATCTATGCCTTCCGGATCAAAGCACCCGGTGCGGGCTACCATAAGGTAACCATGAACACCTGGCTGGTGGACAGCAGCGGACAGAAGAAACACTCCATTTGGGCGGATGTTTATATCATCGAAGCCTCTAAACTGGATAACGGCGAGACGACCCTGCGGGATTCTTTGCTGAAGAAGAATAAGCTGGGTGACTTTGAGCCCACCGTAGCAGAACCCAATGCCTACATCGGTACGTATGATTTTAAGGAGAATACGGAATATATTCTGATCTTCCGCGAGACCTTGAAGCACTGGCAGAAGGTGAAAGAGATCGGTGGCACCCTGAATATGTATTTGAAGGGTCTATCCTTTGAATACACCGGTGTACCGGATATGTCCGGTGTGGAAGTGGGCAAGACGGTATATGACTTTGATGCAGCGGATCGCCTTACCGGAATTTTTACCGGAAATCCGGCTTTGAACACCAAATTTGAAGAACTGAACCGTCTGTATGATCTGGAAGAGGTAAACTGGAAACTAGAAGAGCCTGTTGCCTCCAATTCGGATAAGTTTACTGCCAATGGTTTGACTTCCTATGTCGCAGCAGATGACTATGTGGCTTTCCGGATCAAATCCCCTGGCGAAGGTCTGTATACCCTGACCTTCAACCACGGAAATTCCGGACGCGGCGGTATCGGCGCAGTATACATTCTGCCGGTCAGTGCCAGCGGCAATATCCGTGAGGCTATGGATATCCATAATCGGGCAGGTCGTGTCAAGTTCTATAATGAGACCGGCGATGTCAATGTCACCGATGGCTTCACCACGCTGCTGGGTACTTGGGAGTTTGGTGCAGACGAGGAATATATCGTGGTAGTGGAAGCCTATGCGCCCTGTCCCTATGATGTGGCTACCGCATACATGTACTTCTCTTCTTTGGTTTGCGAGGAGGGCGATGTAACTGAAAAATATGAAACAGGAAGGAGCATCAGCCCTGTTCTGATTAGCGATGGCCCTATTGCTACTGTGGATACTTGCCCCTTTAAGGCAACCGGCGAAGTCAATGGTCACGACTATTTCTATCTGCCTCTGGAAGGTAAGAAGCTGCTGGTGTACGATATCGATGCCAAGGAACTGGTGGCAAAAGTGGATACTCCTTTTACCACCTGCCGTGGTATTGTGGTAGATCCGGAAGGTATCGTTTGGGCGGTGGGTGATAACTCCTACATTTTCCGCTACGATCCCTTTATGAATATCGGCGAAGATGCATACTACTATAAGCGCACCTCCGACGAAGGCGGTTCTAAGGGTGATGCCGGTATCAAGGGCTCCTACTCCGGTCAGGATGTGATCTATGCCGAGGATGGCTGCCTGTACTTTGGCGTTGCCATGGGCGGTTACTTTGCCCGTTACGAGATCTCAACCGGCACATTCACCAATTTGGGCACCTACGGCGGCGATGCGGCAAACTGGTCCAGCTCTCCTGTGTACCATGAGGGCGTTCTGTTCGGCACCATTACCGGTGACCGTAACGGTGACGGCACAATGTCAACCATGCTGCTGAAGATGGATGCCAAGACCGGTGATATCCTTGATACGCTGGATCTGTCTCCCTATGTCAGCCAGAAGGAAGTTATGATGCGTGGCGCCGGTATTTGCGGCGGCGTGATTCTCATCGGCGGTGACCAGAATGACATCAAGCAAGGTTTGGCAGTCGATGCGGAAACGATGGAGATCATTGACATCAATGTCCCCGGCTTCTTCCTTGGCGGTCCTACGGAAGAGAAGGACGGCAAGGTCTACATTACTGCGCAGGCCAGTGGTGTTTATGTTTTTGACGGTGCGACCCGTACCGCGACCAAGCTGGAGCTGTCCGAAGCATATATGCTGCCGATGGCCTGCCATGAAAACAGCTTCATAACGGTAGAAGGCAATGATAAGTATCCCGGTGAGTCTATTCTTTCCTATCGTTCCGGCACGAATCAGCCCGTTGTCATGAATCCTCAGACCGACTCCTTTATGGTCATCGACGGCCTGGTGGACGAAAGTCACGGTACCGGCAACTCGATCCTTTCCATGGCTCACGGCTTAACGGCAGTGGATGCGGATAAACTGTACATCGGCGTGTTTAACAACACCGCCTGCTCTGTGTTGGATATCAATACCGGCAAAGTTACCCATAAATATGAGACTAACGGTCAGACAGATACCATGCTCTTCTACGATGGCAGGCTGTTTGTCGGCAACTATAACCAGGGCGCATTGGTGCAGATCAACCTCGATGATAAGCGCAGAAATGTTACCCTGCTGAGCTTGAAGTCCCAGTGGCACCAGTCCCGTGTCCATTCTTTGGCTGCGGGCGACGGTAAGGTCTTCTTCGGTTCCATCCCCGACTGGTACGAGTACGGTGGTTGTCTTGCCTGGGTTGATCTGAACAATCTGGAAGATAAGCATGTGGACCGCCATGTTGTAGAAAACCAGAGTATTGTTGGCATTGAGTACTATGACGGTATTGTCTACGGCGGCTCCTGTGTGACAGGCGGTACAGGTGCAACGCCAAGAGACGATTTGTCCGCCAAGATATTCTTGTATGATGTAGAAAACAAGCAGAAGATTATGGAGATCGATCCCAGAGAAGTTCTCTCCGATATGCCCGAAAGAATTCATGGTATCAGCGGCTTGATCGCTGACCCGGAGATCGAGAAGAACGGCATTGTCTGGGGTATGTGCGGCGGTACGTTGTTTACAATCAAGTACGATAAGACTACCGGCAAGGTCACAGTGGAAGAGAAACTTTGCTTTGACAAGGCTGAGGAAGGCTCCGGCTGGAAGCAGACCGGTATGCAGATCGCAGGTGACTACTTGTATGTCAACTTCGGTGACAAGGGTGGCGTCCGCAAGGTCAACCTTCGTGATGTTTCCGATAATTACCGTCTGCCCATTGCGGTGACTGACATCTTTACTGTCGCTCAGGACGGAAATATTTACTACTGTACCACTGATAATGTGTACTTGTATCCTCTGGTGACAACTGATGCCGACTGGGCAGCTGCGAAGCGTGTGGATGACATATTTGCGGAGCTGAATACCATTACTCTGGCATCCGAGGCTGCAATTTTGCAGGCGCAGGCTGCTTACGATGCGCTTAGCTGGACACAGAAGGCTATGATCCAGAATCTGCATAAGCTGCAGGATGCGAAGATCGAACTACTGGAGTGCAAGATCAACTCTATTGGCGATGTGACCTTGCAGGATGCCGACCTCATTCTGAGCATCAAGAATACTTATAACGAGATGTCTGTCAAGGATAGATCCTACGTTAAGAACTTCCGCTCTGTTTTTGTTCCTGCTTTGCAGGCTCTGCAGGCACTGCAGAATGCAGATGCAGCCAAGAAGGTTCAGACCTTGATCAACACAATTCCCGGCATGGGCGAGATCACCTTAGAGAAAGAGCCCGCCATCCGTGAGATTGAAGCCGCATATAAGGCATTAAGCAAAGATCAGATGGCCCTTGTGGATGCAACGCATCTTAACAACGCACTTACCAAAATCAAGGAACTGCGCCAGGAAATGATCGAGTATTTAAAGCAGCTCATAGATGCCATCGGAGATGTTACCTTGGAAGATGAGGCAACCATCACTGAGGCTGTTGAGATTCTGAATAAGCTGACTATGGATGAGCGTGCTGACATTGACAACAATAAGCTGATCGCAGCAAACAGAGCCCTCGTGCAGCTGCAGAAGGATGCTGCGGCAAGTGTTGATGCCCTGATCGGCGCCATTGGTGACAGTATCGACCACAATTCCAAAGATGCTATTGAAGCAGCCCGGAAGGCATACGATGCCCTAACAGCCGGTTCCAAGGAATATGTCACTCTGCTGTCCGTACTGACCGAGGCGGAGGCGATCTACGCAGAACTTGGTTTAAGTCCCACTACTGTCATTATCATCATTACTGTTGCTGCCGCCCTTGTCATCCTTGGCTGCTGCGTTGCGGTGGTGCTGGTAATGAAGAAGAAAAAGCATGCTGCAAATACGCAGGAGACATCCGATACAGCAGATGCTCCAGCCGAAACAGACGCAGCAGAATAAATTTGCTTCCTATCTTTTCCCTATTGACGCCCTTGGACGGCTTGCCGTTCGGGGGCGTCACCCATATATACCAAAAAATGGCAAGCCGTTTAGGCTTGCCATCTGTATATTAAAGATTATTGACCGTTCCTGCTCTTACGGTATTGCGTAGGCAGATATCCTGTATTGGTTTTGAACACCTTGCTGAAATAGGTTCCGTTGCCGAAACCGGTCTTTTCCGCCACCATATAGATAGGCTCATCACTTTGTTCCAGCAGCGTCTTTGCCAACTCGATCCGGCAATCCGTAATATAGCTGTTGACCGTACAGTTGTACCGTTCCCGGAATCGCTGATATAATGTATTTTTAGAAATATGGAATTGACTGCAAAGGTCGTTTAAGCAAAGCTCCGACGCAAGATTCCTTTTGATGTAATCCCCTATTTCATCCATCAGGGGATCCCGCTCCACCTCAATAGCACTCTCAAACAAGATATTGGGAAGCAGAATCCGCAGATCCTCCAACTGGGCATCTGTAAATTGCGGAATATTCTCATACAACGCCAACAACTCCGGATCGTCGGTAATATACGGCTTTTCCGGCGAATCAGAAGTCCGGATCTGGCCCATGATCACGCTGCCTGCCAACACACCGTTTTTGATCATGGGAATCGCTGCATCATAAAGGCCGGCATAACAGATGTGGCTTTCATAGCTGCCGCTTTTTTGAGATCTGTCCAACAGTTGCTTATCACTGCAATCACACCGCATCCGCTGTTCCTCGCTGCATTGGATACGGGAACAAAATTCATTTACGCGTTCTCCGCTAAAGATGCTGTGACCATCCGGATTTAAGAAATCTATACTGATCCCGGTCAGTCCGGTAACCGCCCGCAGCAGCTTCCGGATCAGTTCCTCATTGTATATAAAACGCATAGCTGCACCTCGTCTTACGATAGGTTTGACAGTAGCATATTATCATAAGAATCCTTCAAATTCAACATATTATATTAAATTTGGGAAGATTTGACAGATTATCAGGAAGATTTTGCGTTGTGATTTAATTGGAATTTTGCTAAAATGTACTTAGAATCAAAGCAAATTCAGGGAGGTTACGGTAATGAAATTCTTTCATGTATACAACGAAAAATACTTTGATGGACTTGTAAAGAACAACCTGATCAACAGCGATACCGGCTTCAAGCTGCAGCACTGCTTTGCAATGCCCTTTGACCAGAAGTTTAACGAGATTGCACAGCCCGGCGGCAGACTTCACAATTTGCTGAAGGACGGCAAATATGCTTTCTATGTGGACCGGGTTACCGGCGGCATAACTTGGCATACGTATGCTTTTGATAAGAAGCTCATTAAAATGTATCAGGAATTGTTAGGCGATAATTTTCTGGGTTTTCAGCTTCATGAGAGTTGTTCCAACCGCCGAAACAACTGGGATTGTATGCGCAAGAAATTAGGTGACGCGCCCTATGATGTGGAATGGTTAAAAGATAAGACCCGCAGTACCTATGCAAAATTACCGGACGGCACACCGCTTTATGGTGTAAGTACGGATCCCATCGAGTACTTTGCTACTCATAAGTATCCTGAAACCTATCAGGAGGCGATCGCAGATTTCCGAGATATGTTCCGTCGCAGAATGGATGAGGTCAACGGACTCATTCTTCCCTGCGACAGTGCATTCCAAGCGCAGCGTATGCAGAATGAACTGGGTATGAAAACCTTTATGCCCGAGGTCGGTTATCAAATCCCGCAAATGCGTCAGGAAGTTGCTCTGACCAGAGGCATTGCGGAAAATAACGGAAAAACCTGGGGTGTCTATTATGAAACCTGGAGCTTCGTCGGCAACTGGGAGAACTACTCCATCGCCTGCTACAACAATGAACCCGGCAATGAGTGGTACTTAAGTCAGGAAGAGCACCCCGATGATTTCACTACCTACGGTGAAAACGGCGGCAGCTCCCGTCTGTTGCAAGACCGCATTTACCACTATGCACTGATGGCAGGCGCACACTATGTGTCCGAGGAATGGGGTCTGAACTGCAGCTACTCCGATATGAAGGAATTTGTCCTCTCCCCTTACGGTATTGTTAAGAAGAACTTTATCGACTTTGCTCACAAGATGGGCAAGATCAAGGCAAAAGTTCCCTTCGCAATTGTACTGCCCACCAAGTACGAAGTCTTCGAGATTGGCAGAAAGATTGAGGAACGCGACCCCAGTCAGCCTTGGAGTATCTATCTGCGTACACAATTGGATGCGGAAGATACCAAGTTCTTCTCCCACATCTTCGATGTGAAGCGCTTTATTTATGGTCGTGTTAACCCCATCGGTAACGAAGGCCGAACCATTACCAACTCCCGTTTCGGTGATCTGTTTGATTTTATCTACGAAGATGCCGGTCAGGATGTGTTCAACCGTTATGAGGCGCTCATCGATATGTCCCCTGACAGCAGCTTTGCCCGCAGCGGAAAAGCAGGTTCTGTTCCTGTATTTGAAACCACCGATCTTCCCAAGATGGAAGCCCAGATCAAGGCCCTGAGCGAGAAATGCCTGCCCTGCACTTGTGACAACCTGATGTGGATGCTCAGTGAAGGCGAACGCGGTGAGCAGTATCTGTCCATCTTCAATAACGAAGGCAATGAACGTACTCCCACCCACGGTGACACAATTTCCCACGAAGCAGATCAATGCGCAACCGTCACCTTCAAGAATAAAGCCGATCTCAAGATCGTTCGAAGCAGCAATGAAAACATTAAGGTTCAGCGCATTGACGACAAAACATGGCGTGTAGATGTTCCTGCCACAAGTTTTGTGATCCTGTCCTACTGATCCCGGTCACCTTTTTCAAAAATGTGACGATTGTACAGTTTTTAGGAAGATTCTTTCTATACATCAATATTCGATTGTAATATCATATAACTATAAAATTTTATCGGACAATATCCGATAAATGAAGGAGGAAATTATATGCCCGTATATGAATCCACAAAACATGCTGACAACAAAATCGTTATCTCCGCGCAAAACAGAGACTCCGTCATTTTCGGTTGGGACAAGGTTCTGGATGCTTTGGCAGCAAAGGTTGCTGCCGGTGCAAAGACCGTCGCGCTGGACGGCTGGTACGGCATCAACTACGAAAAAATCGCCAATGCATTGGCCGCCAAGCTGAAGGCAGCCGGCAAGGAAGCAACTCTGATTGCCGCAGATGAGTTGTATGTTTCCCGTGAAGAAATTATCGCTTACAACCAGCCCTACGTCACCGATGATCCCGGCTTTGGTAAGGTCAATCAGACAGGTATCATTGAGGATATCATGGCTAAGGATGCTGTGGCTGCAGCAAAGGCAAAGCTGGCTTCCGGCGCAATTGTCATCATCTATGGTGTCGGCGCTGCAATCAAGGAGTTTGCGTCCGTTCTCGACGTAAAGTGCTACGTTGATAACACCCACCAGAAGGTTCAGTGGGACATGTGGACCGGTAAGCTGGCCGGCTTCGGCAGCAAGGAACCCATCAAGGGTTACAACTGGAAAGAGTACCACTACTCCGATTACTATATGCTGAAGCGTCAGAAGGACTACATGTACACCGCAATGGACTTCTACGTAGAGAACTACTTCGAGGATGATCTGGTTCTGGTTCCCAGAAAGGCATACGACGAGATCATGTCCACTCTGGTCAAGTACCCCATTCACGAAGTTAAGATCTTCTCCCCCGGTCCTTGGGGCGCATACCGCTATGAGATGATGGACTATGGTGTTGAAGGTCTTGCCAATAACGCTTGGAACAAGATTGCCGGTCCCGAACTGCGTATCCTGATTGACTTTGGCGGTGAGCGCAGCATCTCCATGCCTATGCTGAACGCAATGCAGTACGGCAAAGAGCTGGTTGGCGAGCTGATCGATAAGAAGTACCCCGGTCTGTTCCCCCTGGATATCTGGCTGGATGACGGCTGGCATCCCACTCCTCAGCCCGCAGAGCGCATCTCCATGCCCATGCACATCCATCCCAGCAGCAAGTATGTTGAGGACAACTTCAACGAGCCTTTGGGCCGTTATGAGACCTACTACATCGCCGAAGCTTACGAAGGCGCTAACACTTGGATGGGCTTCAAGGACGATGCCGATATCGAAGAGTGGGAGCGTCTGTGCGAAGAATCTCAGAACATTAAGCCCATTGAGAACTGGAAGGACTTCATCGCCAACTGGAACAGCAAGGAAGGCGACCTGTATCTGATTCCTCCCGGAACCATGCACGGCCACGGCGGCAACCAGATGGTTCTGGAGATGGACACCAACCCCTCCATCAACGGTACGGAATACTCCTTCTTCGAGTATGACTTTGCAAGACCCTCTTGGGATGACGATGCCAAGACCATGACCGGCAAGCCTCTGAAGATGCACTTAGAGCACGGCAGAAACATGGAGAAAACAAGAAGAGAATCTTGGGTCAAGGATCATCTGCTGTCCACCCCCAAGGTCATCAAGTGGACACCTGAGTACTGGATCGATCAGTATAAGTCCACCCCTGTCATGCCTTACCATGTGGAGCGTATCCACTTTGAGAAGATGGGTCAGCTTTCTACCGAGGGCAAGTTCATGCATATGTTCACCCCCACTGTGGCTACCAAGGTCACTGTCCGCTCCAAAACCAATCCCGAGCTGAAGGCAGAGTGCGACAAGTTCTCCACTCTGGTCATTCCTGCATCCTTTGGCGATTACGAGATCATCAACGAAGAGGGCGGCAGAGTTACCTGTGTGATCCAGAGATGGAAGCAGGGCTAATCTGTTAACATGCCTCAAAGAGGGTATCCTTGCACAAGGATACCCTCTCACGCGATTTTGGAAGGAGAAGAAGTATGAATATTTTAGCAATTGGCGCACATCCCGATGATGTAGAAGAAGGCTGCAGCGGTACCCTTGCAAAATTTGCAAGTCAAGGCCATAAGATTTTTATCGCCACCGCCACCAATGGCAATGTTGGCTCTGCCACGCTCCCCATGGACGAGATTGCCAAGATCCGCAAGGAGGAAGCCCGTCAGTCCGCTGCCGTTATCGGCGCAGAGTATATCTGTCTGGATTATGACGACGAAATGTTCTTTGAGAGCAAGGAAGCGCGCCTGAAATTTATCGATCTGGTCCGTTATTGCAAGGCAGATCTGATTTTGACCCATTACCCGGAGGATTATAATCCCGATCACGAGCTCACCAGCAAGATCATTAATGACATTGCGGTTATGATCCCGGTAGCGAAGATCAAAACCCCCAACGAGCCCTACGATAAGATCCCCATTATCGCCTATTTTGAGCCCGTTAACGGCATGGGCTTTATTCCCACAGAGTATGTTGACATTACCGACTTTATGGATAAGAAAATCGAAATGCTCAACTGTCACAAGAGTCAGATCGAATGGATGTCCGACAACTACAAGGATACCATGTCCGACCAGAATTACTTCGAGCAGTGTGAAATCATTTCTCGTTACAGAGGTATTCAGTGCGGCGTCAAATATGCCGAGGGTTTCCGGATGTCCAATGATGCTTTCCGGGTCGTCCCCTACCGCGTTTTGCCGTAAAATATGAGATACATAGAACGAGTCCATCCCGTTTACGGCAACTGTCTGTTTGCAGATAACGGGGTGTTAGAGATTGGCATTCCATTGGAGTTTGGTCTGCGTATCGGTCATTTCTCTTTCTGTGGAGAGGATAATGTATTTTTTGAACAACCGGAAAATATGCAGGATTACACAACGGATGAGGGTTGGAAGATTCGTGGTGGACACAGACTTTGGCTTGCGCCGGAAAGCGAGAAAGACTATTATCCTGACAACGATCCCATTACCTACCGCATTGAAAACGACACCGTTATTTTAACGCAAAAAGAAGACCCACTGTGGCAGGTTATCAAAGAGATCCATCTTACATTCAAAGACGATTGTTTGCATGTGCTGCACAGAATTACAAATACCGGTCAGGCACCGCTGACCTGCGCGCTGTGGGCAATCACCTCCGTAGCTGCCGGCGGCACAGAAACCATCTGTTTTGAGCGCAGAGATGACGGCATGGATCCATGGCACCGTATTTGCATGTGGGATTATACCAACCTCGGCGATCCTCGCGCGACTTATACAAGAGACCACATTGTAATCCGTCATCTTCCTATGGATGACAGGTTTAAGATCGGCATAGGCCATCCCTACGGGCCGGTACGATACGAAAACGGCAACACCGTATTTATCAAAAGTTTTCCTGTTATTCCCAACAAGATATACCCTGATGATAATGTCTCCTACGAAACCTTTTGCAGTCGCCACATGATGGAGTTGGAAAGCTTATCCACGCTGGAAACTGTCTTGCCCGGAAAAAGCAAGGAGCATCAGGAGATTTGGAAACTCATTCACAAATCATAAACAGAAAGGATCTGTAAAAATGAAGGCAAAAATTGCTGCCGTGGGACTTGCAAATCCCTTTGAAATTGGATATAATGAAGCGCAGATGCTGCTTAAAACCACAGCCGAAACCCTGACTGCGCAAGGAATCCATTGTACTAACACCAATGTGGTTATGCACGATTTGGATACCGTTAAGGAAGCGGCTGCAAAGCTAAATGCGATCGATATGGATGTTTTGCTGATCTGTATCGCCACTTGGAGTGAAGACCACCATTTGCTGGATCTGCTTTCATACATCGATAAGCCTGTAATCCTGCGTGCCTTCCCTGCCCGTGACACAGGATCACTGTGCTGTGCGCATCAAATCGGCGCAGTGTTTACGGATATCGGCAAAGGCTACGAATTTGTCTACGGTGACGCAGAAAGCATTTCCTGCGCCGAAAAGACAAAGGATATCGCTACCGCTTATGCCCTTGCCAACTGTATGAGCAAGGTGCGCATGGGCGCCATTGGCGGTCGCGTAAAGGGCATGACTGAGATCGCATACGATGAGTTCTCCATCAAGCAGAAGTTGGGTGCCCGGATCGTCAATATTGACGAAAAGGAACTGACACAGAAGGTCGCCAACCTAACAGATGCCGATGCGGAAAAGCTTCTGCATGAGAAGCAGGATATGTTACACCCCTGCAAGGTTCTATCAACCAGGGAGAGCATGCTGGAATCCATGAAATTCTACGGCGCTATGAAGGAGCTTGTGGAAGAATACGATTTACAGGCTCTTTCCGTTAAGTGTTATACCACCTATATGGGTAAGGTCTGTCTCGGCTACTCTATCCTTGCAGAAGAGGGTGTGGTTGCCTCCTGTGAAGGCGATGTAACCAACGCCCTGACCATGAAGCTCCTGTATGAGCTAAGTGAAAAGCCCGTCAACAACACGGATCTTCTGTATTTGGACGAGGAAAAGAACACCATTTTGTTTGCCCACTGCGGCTCCTCCGGTTTTTCGATCGCCGGCGGAGAAATTGAGCTTGCGCCTGTCCGTCTTGCAGAAGAAGGTGTTTGCAGCCGTTTTGTTGCTATGCCCGGCACTGTAACCGCTGTGAACATCTGCGGTCACGGAGAGCAATTCCGTATGGCAGTAATGGTGGGTAAAGCCATTCCCTGTGGTATGGAATTTCCCGGTAACCCCGTTGTAATTCAATTTGAAAAGCCTGTGGAACAGATCAACGAAGAGATCATGGCCCACGGCATTGGACACCACTGGATGGTTGGCTACGGCGATTTCCGCAAGGAACTGGAACGCTTCTGCCGCATTAAGGGTATTCAATATTACCAGATTTAAGGGAGCATATGTATGAAAAGATCAGAAATCAATGTCGCAATGAAAGATGCGCTGCGGCTTTTTGAAGCGTACAAAGTCTCTCTCCCTCCTTTCACACGCTGGACACCGGAGGAATGGGCGACCAAGGGCAGTGAGGTAACAGAAATCAAGGAAAATATGCTTGGCTGGGATATTACTGACTTCGGTCAGGGTGATTTCTCTAAAATCGGACTGCTTCTGATCACCCTGCGTAACGGCAATCAGAAGCATCCTGAAAAGTACCCCAAGCCCTATGCAGAGAAGTTGATGGTCGTACAGGAAAACCAAATCACGCCCATGCATTTCCATTGGAGCAAGATGGAGGATATCATTAACCGCGGCGGCGGTAATCTGATGATCAAGCTCTATAATTCCACAGCGGATGAAGATCTTGCCGATACCGATGTGGTAGTTACCATGGACGGCGTACAGCACACCTTCCCTGCCGGTCATGTTGTGCGATTGGAACCCGGTCAAAGCATCACCTTAACAAGAGGCCTATACCACCGGTTTTGGGGCGAGGAAGGCAAAGGTACGGTGTTGGTCGCCGAGGTTTCTATGTGCAACGACGATTCTGCAGATAACCGATTCTATGACAAGATCGGTCGCTTCCCCGAAATCGAGGAGGACGAGGCACCTATGTACTTACTATGCAACGAATATGAGGGGAAAACAGCATGAAAGGAATTTGTATCGCAGGCAACCTGATCGTTGATATTACTTATCCCATCGCCCATTGGCCTAAGGAGAGCGAGCTGGTTACCATCACAGAGGGCATTACCCGATCTGTCGGCGGTGCCGTATGCAACGACATTGTAGATCTTGCTAAGTTAGACCCCTCCCTGCCGCTGAAGGCTTTGGGTGTAATTGGCGATGATGAGGACGGCAAGTTTATTCTGGAAGAGTTGGGCAGGCATAAGAACATCGATCTTTCCTTACTGAAGCAAAAAGGCAGAACCTCTTTCACTGCGGTCATGAGTAACAACAAAAATAAGAACCGCACCTTCTTCCAATACCGCGGCGCCAACGCACTGTTCGACGAGGATTGTATTGACTGGGATCAATTGGACTGCGATATTTTCCACATAGGCTATATTCTTCTTTTGGATGCGCTGGACGAGGAAGATCCGGAGTACGGAACAAAAATGGCAAAGGTTTTGGCACAGGCGCAAAAACGCGGTCTGAAAACCTCAATCGATGTTGTCAGTGAATCCGGTAACCGTTTCCGTAAAATCGTCACGCCTGCCTTGCGTTACACCGATTACTGCGTGATTAACGAACTGGAAGCACAGCAGGTCACCGGTGTGACTCTGCGTGATGACAACGGTGCACTGTGTCCACAGAACATGAAGTATGCGTTGGAACAATTAAAGGCTTGCGGTGTCAGCACCTGGGCTGTGATCCATTGCCCGGAGGGTTCTTTCTGTTTAGACGAAAATAACGAATATATCACCATGACCAGCCTTAAGCTTCCCAGTGACCATATAAAGGGCACTGTTGGCGCCGGCGATGCATTCTGTTCCGGTATTCTCTATGGCGCATGGAGAAACTGGAATCTGCAAATGAGTATCCGTCTGGCCACCTGTGCAGCTACAGCAGCACTGTCTGAACGCGGTGCTACAGAAGGCATGGGGACATTAGAAGAAGTCATGCGCTATGAGAAAATCTACCCATATCGATGAAAGAGGAATCACTATGAAAGCTGTTATGTACGGTGGCGGCAATATTGGCCGTGGATTTATTGGAATGCTGTTCTCCCAGTCCGGCTATCATACAACCTTTGTTGACGTTGCAGCGCCTGTGGTGGACGGATTAAACGAAAAAGGAAAGTATCCTGTCCGTATCATTTCCGGCGATACCCATGAGGATATAGATATTATAAATGTCTGCGCTGTTAACGGAAATGACACAGCCGCTGTTGCAGCAGCCATTGCCGATGCAGACATTATGGCAACGGCTGTCGGTGTCAATATTCTGAAGTTCATCATTCCCAATCTGGTGGCCGGTATCCGTTTGCGGAAAGAAACCAACAAGGGCCCTCTGAACATCCTGATTTGCGAAAATCTCATGGATGCCAACAAGGTTTTAGAGGGCATGCTCAAGGCAGAGCTGACATCCGAGGAAATCGACTGGTTTGACGAGAATATCGGTCTTGTGGAGGCTACTATCGGACGCATGGTTCCCGTACAGACGGAAGAAATGAAGGACGGCGACCCCCTTAGAGTATGCGTGGAAAAGTACGGTTTTCTGCCCGTAGATGGTGATGCTTTCAAAGGAGAAGTACCTAAGATCAAAAACATGATCCCCTTCTCCCCCTTTGATTTTTACATTAAACGAAAACTCTACATCCACAATATGGGCCATGCTACCTGCGCCTATTTGGGTGACTTGTTTGGCTTGACTTACATCTATGAGGCTATTGACCGGGATGATATTTATATCATTGTGAAAAATGCCATGCAGGAAAGCGCACAGGTGCTGTCCAAGCACTACGGTGTTGCCCTGAACGGCATTTTGGATCATATTGATGATCTGTTGATGCGGTTTACAAACAAAGCTCTCATGGACACCTGTAAGCGTGTAGGCGGAGATCCCAAGCGGAAGCTCTCCCCTGCCGATCGTCTGATTGGCGCTGCATCGTTGGCATTGAAAAATGAAATCATTCCTGCATATATCTGCATTGGTGCCGGCGCTGCACTAAAGCGTTACCTCAACGAGGCAGACATGGAGCAGACTGTTGAGAATGCTTGCTCTGTTCTGCAGGAGATCTCTCAATTAGATGAAACGTGTGAACTCACCAAACTGATTCTTGCGTACTATCAGCTAATTTTGGACGGCGCTACCCTAAGTCAGATTCGCAGAATCGCAGACAATCACAAAGCCGCAGGCCTTGTAGATGTCATTTAAGTAATAAAAATACCGACTGCAATGCAGTCGGTATTTTTTATCAGTCTTTCTTAGCCTTGGCAGCCTTCTTTTCGGCCTTTGCCTTAGCCTTAGCCTCGGCAGCCTTCTTGGCCTCTTCCTTGGCTGCAGCAACCGCAGTATCATTGGTAGAGATTGCCCACTTAGTGAACTCTACACGAACCTGATCGGCACTGGTCTCAATCACGATCTTGTCTTCCTTTACATTGACGACCGTACCCACTACACCGCCAATGGTGGTGATCTCATCGCCAACCTTAACAGAAGAACGCATCTGCTCGGCTTCCTTCTTACGCTTGTTCTCAGGACGGATCAGCATGAAGTAGAACACAGCTACCATCACGACCAGCATAATGATCGTACCGCTGCCGCCGGTTAAAATATTCATCATTGGTTAACTCCTTTATTTAAGATATCCAAAGTATTATACCATTATTTGGATAAAAAGCAAGGCTTTTTAGATCCTTCTGCTTAATTTTTCAGAATGTTCACATCTAAACTGCTCAAAAGTACCTGCATCCAATGCATTTCTGATTTTTTCCATAAGCTTGTTATAAAAATACAGATTGTGCATCACACACAAACGCATTGCCAGCATCTCCTCGGCAACGAACAAATGGCGAATATAGGCACGGGAATAACGGCGGCACACCGGACAGTCACACTGAGAATCAATAGGGTTCAGATCCGTTGCATATTTTGCATTCTTCAAATTGATAGCACCTTCCCATGTGAACAAGCGGGCATGACGAGCGTTTCTGGCAGGCATGACGCAGTCAAAGAAGTCCACTCCCCGTGCCACAGCCTCAATGATATTGGTTGGGGTACCAACACCCATCAGGTAGCGAGTCTTATCCTTGGGCATGTGCGGCTCGACCGCTTCGATAATATCATACATTTCCTCAGCTGTTTCACCCACAGCCAGACCGCCGATGGCATAGCCGGGCAGATCCAGATCCGCGATCCGCTTCATGTGATCTACACGGATATCCGCATAGGTACCTCCCTGATTAATGCCCCAAAGCATCTGCTGGGGATTCACGGTATCCGGCAATGCATTGAGTCGTGCATTTTCCGCCTTGCAGCGTTCCAGCCAACGGTAGGTTCTGTCAACGCTTTGCTTCACATATTCCCGGGGCGCAGGATTCTCAATACACTCATCAAAGGCCATGCAAATATCCGAACCCAAATTGGACTGGATCTGCATACTCTCCTCCGGACCCATAAAAATCTTATGTCCGTCAATATGAGAAGCAAAGGTAACGCCCTCCTCCTTGATCTTGCGCAATGATGCCAGAGAAAACACCTGAAATCCACCGGAATCCGTCAGAATCGGCTTGTCCCAAGTCATAAACTTATGCAGACCGCCGCATTCTTTTACCAACCGATCACCGGGACGCAGATGCAGATGGTAGGTATTGGAAAGCTCCACCTGACAGCCAATATCATTTAGATCCTTTGCACTCAGCGCACCTTTTATGGCGCCCTGCGTACCAACATTCATAAATACAGGAGTCTGCACAGTACCGTGGGCACAGGTAAACACGCCCCGTCTGGCTTTCCCTTCTGTTTTTAACAGTTCAAACATAATAACCTCTCATTGAATAAACATGGCATCGCCAAAAGAAAAGAATCTGTAACGCTTTTCAACCGCTTCCCGGTATGCATTCAGAACATGCTCTCTGCCGGCAAAGGCAGAAACCAGCATAACCAATGTGCTTTCCGGCAAGTGAAAATTGGTGATCAGCGCATCCATGGCGCGAAAACGGTAGCCGGGGAAAATGAAGATATCTGTCCACTTGGACTTAGGAGAAAATGTACCGTCCTCATTCACAAGGGACTCCAATGTACGGCAGGATGTGGTACCGACACAAACAATACGGCCACCGTCTGCGCGAGTTTCATTTAAGATATCTGCTGTCTCCTGACTGAGCATACAAAGCTCAGAATGCATATGATGTTCAGAAACATCTTCCACTTTTACAGGCCGAAATGTTCCAAGTCCCACATGAAGGGTCACAAAGGCCGTTTTCACACCCTTAGCTCTGAGCCTATCCAAAAGCTCCTGTGTAAAATGCAGACCTGCTGTCGGTGCGGCTGCAGACCCCACCTCTCTGGAGTACACCGTTTGATACCGTTCCTGATCCTTTAATTCTGCCTTAATATAGGGTGGCAGCGGCATCTTACCCAGCCGTTCCAGCACCTCAAGGAAGATACCCTCATAACGGAACTCCACAATACGGTTTCCATCCTCACAAACCTCTAAAACCGTAGCGTGCAGATCTCCGTTACCAAACAGGATCTCCTGTCCCACCTGCAGTTTTCTGCCGGGTTTTGCAAGGCATTCCCAACGATTATCTCCCAGTTCCCGAAGCAACAGTAATTCTGCTGCTCCACCGGTAGGACGCTGACCCAAAAGTCTCGCAGGCAAAACTCGAGAGTCATTCATAACCAGGCAGTCACCGGGCTGCAAATACTCTATAATATCAAAGAAATGCCGGTGATCAGTATTTCCTGTTTTTTTATCAAGCACCAAAAGACGGGACGCATCCCTTTGCTGCAACGGTGTCTGCGCGATCAGCTCCTCCGGCAGATCATAGCAAAAATCATGTGTCTTCACAGTCATCCTCCAAAAGCCATGCATTCTCTCAATAGTATAGACTATTTTCCTCTTTTTTGCAACACGCAAATCACCGGAATCCGGCATAGATTGGAATGGAGGTATCATCTTATGAAAGAATCCATGTTCTTTGGGGTCTGTACAGCCCTTGTAACGCCTTTTCTAAACGCAAATGTAAATTATCCGATGATGGAGCAACTCCTCAAAAAGCAGATATCAGCCGGTGTCAGCGCAGTTGTGCTTGCAGGAACCACCGGTGAAGCATCCACTCTTTCTGACAGTGAAAAAATCGAACTTTTTCGCAGAGGAAAACAGTATGTGGGCAATTCCTGTGGAATTATTGCCGGTACCGGCTCCAATTCTACCCAGCACGCCATTCAGCTGTCTGTTGCCGCACAGGAAGTCGGCGCCGATGCGCTCTTAATCGTAACTCCATACTACAACAAAGCAACGCCCGATGGATTATACGCCCATTACCTATCCATAGCCCAGTCTGTCGATCTGCCGATCATTCTCTACAATGTACCCTCAAGAACCGGCGTCGACATTCCTATATCCGTTTATCAAAGACTTTGCAGCATTCCTAACATTATCGGCGTTAAGGAAGCATGCGGCGATATTACAAAGATCACCAAGATACTCGCAGCCTGTCCGAATTTCCATGTTTGGTCAGGTAATGATGATATGATCGTACCGACAGTCGCACTTGGTGGATGTGGCGTAATCTCCGTGTTATCCAATCTGTACCCGGAGGAAACCGTAATCATGGTAAATGCGGCACGGGCCGGCGATTACAAGACAGCAGCTGAAATGCAGCGGCAGCTGCAGCCACTTGTTGAATTATTGTTCTGTGAAGTAAATCCCATCCCGGTCAAGTCCGCCATGAAGCTTCTTGGATATGACTGCGGCAGCTGCAGATTGCCCTTAACAGATCTTTCGAGTATGAATCAAAAGCGTTTAGAGGTCTATTTATGCAAAAGAGCACCGGTTTCATAACCGGTGCTCTTAATATTACGGTCTAAATCCTTCAAAAATAGGTATCCAGCCCTCCCGGACTGCGATATCCAGATCCTTCTGCCGGGTGATGGTCCATGTAACGCCTTGTGCGCCCCAAAGCCTTCTGGACAGGAAATTGCTCACATGCTTTCTGTCGGCATACCGATAAGAAACAAAATCCGGAAGCGTCAGAAAATTAAGCATTTGACAGCTAAGCACCAACTTCAAATACCAAGGTAACGGTGACGTCTTAGAGCGAAAATAGTTTTCTGCCAACTGACCGCGAACCAAATCGGGACGGTTCTTCCGCAGCCATGCAATACATCTTGGATCAAAAGATTCCAAACAGTATACGCCGGCATAGGTATCCAGCAATTTACAGGCAGCATCACAAAGCTGTGCATAGTTATTTCGCTCACATTTCAGCTCCACAATTATAGGCGCTGCGCCGTCAAACAATTCCAAGACCTGCGCAAAAGACGGTATTGTTTCCTTGGTGCCTTCCAAGCAATAGTCCTTTAATTGCTCATGTGTCAGGTCTTCCATATACACATCACAGCCGGCTGTCCGCTTCAGGGATGCATCGTGCATAACTGCCAATGTGCCATCGCGTAACAGATGGACATCCAGTTCAATGCCGCAACCGGCATCCTTAGCCGCATGAAAGGCCGCCATGCTATTTTCCGGGACACCGTTGCCATGGAGACCTCTGTGGGCATAGACCCAGCCACGCAGCGGCTGCAGGCCTCTATGTCCCTTTCGGCAGCGAGTGGAAAGAATATACAACAAACAAAGACTCGAGAATATAACCAATATCACTAACATGCTTTACTTCCAAAAATCAGTCATCGATGTCCAGCGCTTCCAGACCCTTCTTGCCCTCAGGCTTTGCGTCACCGTGCTTGACAAACGCCATCGTCACAAAGGCCAAGCCGGCAAAAATTGCGGCATACGGGAACAGAACTGTCATACCAACACCGTCCATATCCATGAAGAAGCCGGAAAGCATCGGTGTCACAATCTGCGCAGACATGGATGCTGTGTAATAAAATCCGGTATATTTACCGATGTCACCGCCGGAGCAAAGCTCCACGACCATGGGGAAGGAATTGACATTGATGGTTGCCCAGCCGACGCCTGCCAAGATAAACAGCGCATTCATCAGCAGCACAGAACTGCCTGCACGCAGGAACGACGCAGCTGCAAAGGCTGCAGTCAGCATAACAACACCACCCATAATGGTCTTCTTACGGCCAACCTTGGATGCAACAATACCGGCAGGCAGATACGCAACAATTGCAGCTGCCTGTGCCAGCAGCAAGGTAGTGTTGTAGTCCATATTCAGGATGTTGCCGGCATAAACCGCATACTTGGAGGTAACAGCATTATAACCGAAATACCACAGAGCAATGGATGCAAGAATGAAGATCAAAGAACGCTTCTCACCGGAAGAAAGCTTACGCTTCTGCGCAGACTCCTCTTCCTGTGCTTCCTCAATACCCAAACGAGCACTGTCGTCGCGCATTTGCTTTGCCCATGCAGGCTCCCGGACAGTCAGCAGGAAAATCACGAGCGCTGTAACCATGATACCCGCAACAACGCCGTAATAAACATAGTAGTTCATCATCTGATTCTTCACACTGGAAGTTGCAAACACAATGCCCAGCACAAGAACCAAGATGCCGCCGGCTGTGCCCATCAGGTTGATGATCGCGTTTGCCTTGCTCCGCAGGGGTTTTACCGTAACATCCGGCATGAGCGCTACGGCGGGGCTACGGAATGTGGACATAGCAATCAGCAGCAACAGCAGCAACAGCACAAAAGTAATCAAAGGTGCCGGATTGATTTTTGTTGCCGCCGCAGCATAGGCCTGACGAGCAGGTACCACATAATTGGTATATGGGGAATATTCATCCACGACCTTACCGTCTTCATCTGTCAGCTTAACCACATCATCGGTTTTGATAGCGGTAAATTCCTCTTTAGAATAGACCTCAGACAACACAAAGGATTCACCCTCCGGAGTCTGCAGCTTTGTATCAGCCTGAGAATCGTAGATCACAGACAGAGATGCGGGATCGTCAATCTTGGAAACAGCGGAAATATTGTTTAGCTGTGCATTGTCCACAAAGGCAAGGGCAACAATGGCGATCGCCGCAATAGTCGTACCGATGGTAATAAACGGTGTCCGCTTGCCATGCTTGGAACGGCACTTGTCCGAAATCGTACCAAACAACGGCAGCATAAATACCGCCAAAATATTATCCAGCGCCATAATGACACCGGACCAAGTTTGGGACATGCCAAACTTGTTGGTCAAAATCACAGGAATCGTAGCATCGTAGGCCTGCCAAAATGCGCTGATGAGAAAGAAAGCAAAGCCCACCAAGATAGTGCGTTTGTAATTGAGCTTCATGCGAGAAACCCCCAATATTCTATATTTTTACAGTATGATTATACATCATGATCCTAAAAATGTCCATAAAGAAATCATTAAGAAAAAGGCGGCTCTTAAGAGCCCCCTGATATTAAGCAAGAATTGCCATATGGAATACCTTTTTGCCCTTACGGATCTTAACACCCTCTTTGAGCATTTCCTCGGTAACGACAAACTGAGGTGCAGGCACCTTTTCATCGTTAACAAACACACCGCCCTGCTCCACCAGCTGGCGTGCCTGCTTATTACTGGGTGCCAGACCACAGGCAACCATCAGGGATAAAATGCCGATCTTACCGTCGACCAACTGATCTGCGGTGATCTCGGTAGTGGGCATGGTGGCATCGTCACCGCCGCCGGCAAACAGAGCCTTTGCAGCAGCCTGCGCCTTGGAAGCTTCATCTTCACCGTGAACCAGCTTGGTCAGTTCAAAGGCAAGGATCTCCTTGGCGGTGTTCAGCTGCGCATCCTTCCAGGAGTCCATCTCATTGATCTGTTCCAAAGGCAGGAATGTCAGCATGCGGATGCATTTGAGGACATCTGCATCCTCCACATTGCGCCAGTACTGATAGAAATCAAAGGGACTGGTCTTGTTGGGATCCAGCCAAACTGCGCCCTTGGCAGTCTTGCCCATCTTCTTACCCTCAGAGTTCAGGAGCAAGGTAATGGTCATCGCATGGGCATCCTTGCCCAGCTTGCGGCGAATCAGCTCAGTACCGCCGAGCATATTGCTCCACTGGTCGTTACCGCCAAACTGCATATTGCAGCCGTAATTCTGATACAAATAATAGAAGTCATACGACTGCATGGGCATATAATTAAATTCCAAGAAGGACAGGCCCTTTTCCATTCTCTGCTTGAAGCACTCGGCGCGGAGCATGTTATTCACAGAGAAGCAGCCGCCGATCTCGCGGATAAAGTCCACATAGTTCAGCTTCAAAAGCCAGTCGGCATTGTTTACCATACGAGCCTTGCCCTCGCCAAACTCAATGAACCGCTCCATCTGCTTTTTGAAGCACTCGCAGTTGTGTTCGATGGTCTCCAAGGTCATCATAGAACGCATATCCGTTCTGCCGGAGGGGTCACCGATCATAGCCGTACCGCCGCCGATCAGGGCAATGGGCTTATTGCCTGCCATCTGCAGGCGCTTCATCAGGCACAGTGCCATAAAGTGACCGACATGCAAGGAGTCTGCAGTAGGGTCAAAGCCAATATAGAATGTGGCCTTGCCGTTATCGATCATCTCACGGATCTCGTCCTCATTGGTAACCTGCGCGATCAGGCCGCGGGCAACCAGCTCGTCATATAATTTCATTTGAATGTCCTCCAAAAGTTAATACAAAAATATAAAGCCCTCTGTCCCGAAGGACAGAGGGCGTAAAATACGCGGTACCACCTCTGATTTGCCGTTTTCTCACAAAAACGGCCTTAGGGCGTTTTATAACGCCATTGCTGTATCGGGCGACCCGTCTTCCCCTACTATGATTTCAAGGAAGCCACTCCGGGAGGTATTTGGGCGTCGTATCTGCTGTCTTGCACCGGCCGACAGCTCTCTGTAAGAAAGCGGACGCTTACTTCATCCCATCATTGTGTTCTGCAATATCCTAACAAAAACAAACCGTTTTGTCAAGCATTTAGCATTTCCTGTGCGCTTTTTAATGTTGTTTCCGTAATACTGGCGCCGCCGATAATACGAGCAAGCTCTCGCTTTCTGCCCTCAAGATCCAACGGCGTCACAGTGGTATAGGTTCGACCGTCCCGTTCCTGCTTAGCAATCAGGAAATGGGTACTTGCCAACGCAGCCAGCTGGGGCAGATGTGTCACGCAAAGCACCTGCTTTGTCTTTGCTACACATCTGAGCTTTTCCGCTACTTTCTGTGCTGCTCTGCCGGAAACTCCGGTGTCCACTTCATCAAAGATCAGCGTATGGATCTGATCCTGTTCGGCAAGTACATTTTTCATAGCAAGCATAATTCTTGCCAGCTCGCCGCCGGAAGCGACCTTGCTCATAGGCTTTAACGCTTCACCAACATTGGCTGACATATAAAACGCAACAGAATCAATACCGTTAGCGCCCAAGGGCTGGTCCGTAAATTCACAGGAGAACTGCACCTTAGGCATATCCAACTGCGCAAGCTCCGAAAGGATCTGTTCTGCCAAGGATTTAGATGCCTTCATACGATTCTTCCGAAGTACCGTTGCTGCATCCAAAGCAATTTTTTCAGCCTTTTCACACCTGCCCTTTAATCGCTCCAAGTGATCATCGGCAAATTCGATCTCATCTAATTCCTGTGTTGCACGCTGTAAATATTCAAGAATATCCGCACAGGTTGCACCGTACTTTCGACGCAGTCGGTGGATCACATCCAACCGTGATTCAATGCGGTCCAATTCCTCGGCAGAATAAGACAGGCTGTCCTGCTGATCCCGAACCTCCTCCGCCACATCCTGCACCTGATACATCAGATCCGCAATGCGATCATGGAGCTGAGAGAAGCTGTCAGAGAATCGTGCTAATCTGGCAAATTCACGCTCAGCCTCCACCAACAAGGAAACGGCACCGTCGGTCTCATCCCCTCCATACAGCGCCTGTGTTGCAGCCTGAATACCGTCACTGAGCCGTTCTGCATTTTGCAGCACCTTGCGGCGATCTTCCAGCTCTGTGTCCTCCCCTGCCTCCAGATCTGCTTTCGTGATCTCCTCGATCTGATAGCGCAGCGTTTCCATGCGGCGAAGCTTTTCTCCCTCGTCCATGGTCATTCTCTCGATCTCATGGCGGAGCTGCTGGACCGTTTCAAATTTCTGTATGTAGTCCTCTCGCAAAGCCTGATTATCCGCATAGGCATCCAAATACTGCAGATGATTGTTCTCATCAAACAAAGACGCAGAATCATGCTGTCCGTGGATATTGATCAGCTGCAGACCAAGCTTATGAAGGATCGACACCGTCACCAGTGTTCCGTTGACACGGCACACATTCTTGCCGTCTAAAAACACCTCGCGCTGAATGATGGTCTCCGGATCATACTCCACGCCGTTTTCCGCAAACCATGCAAATTCCGGAACATCAGTAAACACCGCCCGGACAGAGGCCTTGGTTGCGCCGGTTCGGATCATGTCCCGGTATGCCCTCTCACCCAAAACAGCGGAAATGGCGTCAATGACAATGGATTTACCTGCGCCGGTCTCACCGGTGAGAACATTAAATCCCTCGTCAAAAGAAATATCGGCGCACTCGATAACAGCAATATTTTCAATATGCAGAAGACTCAGCACGACCGTTGCCTCCTAAATCAGCTAATGAGATTCTTAATTTCACCGCAGAACACCGCTGCCGCGTTATTGTCGCGCATGACCACCATCACAGTATCATCACCGGAAATCGTACCCACGACCATGCTCATGTTCATGGAATCGATGGCAGATCCAGCTGCAGATGCCAAGCCGGGCAATGTGCGAATCACAATAATATTCTGCGCATAATCGTATCCGACCACACATTCACGGAAGATCGTATTCATACGGGATGAGAACGATCCGGACAGTTCATTGGTAGAAGTAGTATATCGGTATGTACCAAGGCTTGTCAGTTCCTTTACGATCCGCAGATCCTTGATATCGCGGGAAATGGTCGCCTGTGTTCCGCGGAAGCCCTCCTGCTGCAGGGCAGTCAGAAGCTGTTCCTGTGTTTCAATATTTCTGGTGGAGATGATCTCCAGAATCTTTGCTTGTCGTTGGCTTTTCATTTCCTCGCCTCCTTAATAGTTCTTAAATTTCATATTGACCACATCATAGAAGCTGCGATCCTTCAAGCGGATCAGCTTCGTGGCTAACTGGGACTTCTTGACGCAGGCCCTGTCACCCATATTCATCTTCAATGCTTTTCCGCCATCTACAGACAGAAATGCATTTCTTCTTGCGTTCTTTGTAAGCTCCACAGTTATAGCGCGACTGTCGGATGCCACCATACACCTGCTTGCTACATCATGAGCGCAAATAGGTGTCACAAGGATACTATGTGCCTCAGGCTCCACAATAGGGCCGCCGGCAGACAGGCTGTAGGCAGTAGATCCAGTGGGTGTTGCCACGATCACGCCGTCACCGCCGCACTCCATCGCTTGCACATCGTCACATTTCACTGCAAGATGTACAATACGGGCAACCGCGCCCTTAGTGATCACCACATCATTCAGGCAGATGTCATGGAAGATAATATCCCGATCACGGAAGACGGTAACATCCAACATCATTCTATTATCCACTGTGTAATCTCCCGTTGCCAAACGGGCCAACTGAGAAAGCTCTGTACTCTCCAATTCTGCCATAAAGCCCATAGTACCGATGTTCACACCGAGAACAGGTACACCCTGCCGGGTTGCAGCCTTTGCCATGTGGAGAATCGTTCCGTCTCCGCCAAAGCAAACCACCGCCACAGCGCCCGGCAACTCCTTATCCAGCCGGGAGAACCTAAGATCCCGGGGCAGATCATACGTTCTGTCCACATCAAAGGGCAAACAAAGCTTCACATCCATACCGGCATCCGTCAGAATCTGCATAGCGGTACGGACAGTATTAAAATTCTTATCACGATACGGGTTGGGTGTCAGAATCACTTTCTGCATCACAATCACCCCTTCAATGTATTATGTGCCTGCTGAACAACAGAAGCAGTATCCGGAACAATACCGTCCACATCAGCCAGCGTCAAATGCGCCAAAAACTCGATATTACCCTCAGGACCCTTCACCGGGGAAAAAGTAAGACCCAAGATCCGCATATCAAGGCTGTTCACAAGGGCAACAAAATCATCCAAAACCTCTTTATGGGTCTCAGGGTCACGCACTACGCCCTTCTTCCCTACCTTGTCCTTGCCTGCCTCAAACTGGGGTTTGATGAGGCACAGAACCTGCCCATCTGCTTTTAGGAAGGTTTTGATCACAGGCAAAACGATCTTTAGAGAAATAAAACTGACATCAATGACCGACAGATCCAAGGGTTCACCCAGCTGTTCAGGCGTCACATACCGGACATTTGTCCTCTCCATGACCACGACCCGGGGATCGGAACGGATCTTCCAATCCAGCTGACCGTAGCCCACATCAATGGCAAACACCTTTTTCGCGCCCTGCTGAAGCAGGCAATCCGTAAAGCCGCCGGTAGAGGCGCCGGAGTCGCTGCACACATAGCCGGTGGGATCCACGCCGAAATCTCGCAGCGCCTTTTCCAATTTCAAGCCGCCGCGGCTGACATAGGGACAGGCTGCGCCTCTTACCTCGATCTCCACGGTCTCCTCATAGGAGATTCCGGGCTTGTCCGCCTTTTGTCCGGAAACATAAACCTGTCCGCTCATAATGATAGCTTGCGCCTTGGTACGGCTGTCGGCGTATCCCTGTTCCACAAGAAGTACATCCAGCCTTTTTTTAATTTTCAACTTTCTGCACCTCCTGTACATATCGGGCTACCGATGCAGCATCCAATCCATAATGCTTATAAAGCGCATCCATTGCGCCATGGGTCACAAATTTATCGCCAAGACTGCGTCCGTAAACACGGCAACCGGGAACAGCCTTACCAAGCGAACATGCCAGCTCATTTACGATGCCGCAAGAAGCCATAACCTCTTCTACAACAAACACATGAGACTCTGCCGACAGATAAGGTACTACCTCCGCAACCGGAAGCGGAGCAACCGACAACAGCTGCAATACTGTCACAGAAAGTCCTTGCTCCTGCAAAATCTGCGCAGCTTCCAATACATGATTGAGAATTGTTCCATAGGTAATCAGAACGATCCTTTCGCCCTTACGGTGGCAGGCAACCGGACCTTGCTGCCACATAGATTCCTGATAATTACCATTGCTGCCCCGGGGATACCGGATAGCAACCGGACCGGACTGCTCTTTTACCGCCCAGCTGAGCATATCCTCCAGCTCTGCCAAGCTGGCAGGGCAAAGCACCGATAAACCGGGCGCGTGACGCAGATATCCCACATCAAAGACACCGTGATGGGTCTCTCCATCCTCGCCCACAAGTCCTGCACGATCCACCGCAAATACCACATGCAGACCCTGCATAGCTGCATCCTGCAAAATCATATCATAAGACCGCTGTAGGAATGTGGAATAGATTGCCACTACCGGTATCATACCTTGCTTGGACAGACCACAAGCCATAGAAACAGCATGTTCCTCCGCAATGCCCACATCAAAGGTTCTTGCAGGATATGCCTTCTTAAACGCAAGCAGACCGGTGCCACCGGGCATCGCCGCAGTGATGGCGCATAGACGATCCTCTGTCTTAGCAAGGGCAAGCATTGTTTTGCCAAAGGCATCGGAGAATGTTGGCGCTTTCTGCTGCGACACGATGCCTACCGCAGGATCAAATTTGCCCACGCCGTGGTATTTCGCAGGACTCTCCTCCGCAGGCCCGTAGCCTCTGCCCTTATGGGTCAAAACATGCACAAGCACAGGCCGCTTCATCTCTTTCGCAGCCCGTAAAAGCGAGATCAGCCGTTCGGTATCATGGCCGTCAACAGGCCCCAAATAGGTTAAACCCATACTTTCAAAAATTGTCGACGGGATCAACATGCGACGGATTCTATCTTTAATATTCCGGGTAATGCGGAAAACAAATTTACCGCCGGGTACTGCGGACAGGAAGTTACCGTAACGCTTCTTCATTCCAAGATATTTTTCTTTCGTACGCAAGCGGGACAAATGCAACGCCATGCCGCCCACATTATGGTCAATAGACATAGCATTGTCGTTGAGGATCACCACCATAGGTTCTCCGCTAACAGCAGCATCATTTAATCCCTCGTAGACCATACCGCCGGTGGCAGCGCCGTCACCCAGCATAGCCACGATCTGGCAATCCTGCTTTTGTATGGTTCTTGCACGAGCCATGCCCAAAGCTATAGAAACAGAACTGGATGCATGACCGGCAGTAAACGCATCGGTATTGCTCTCCCCGGGTTTGGGGAAGCCGGCCATCCCTTCAAACTGACGCAATGTATCAAAATCCGCCTGTCGACCGGTCAGCATCTTATGAACATAAGATTGATGACCAACATCGAAAATCAGGCGGTCCTTAGCTGTATCAAATACTGTCTCCACAGCAACCGTCAGCTCTACAACGCCTAAATTGGAGGCAAGATGTCCTCCGGTCTTACTGACACGAGATACGAGGAACTCCCGAATCTCGCAGCAGAGCTGCTTTCGCTGCGCTTCATTCAGTTTTACCAGGTCTGTATGGTCATGGATATTTGGAAGGATATACACAGACAACACAACCTAACTTTTATTTTTTCTTTCTATGAAAAACGGAACCAATATGACGGAAGAAATATAAAACCTTACCAACGCCAAACACAATACCGGTACTGGAATTGATCGCAATGGTTTTACCGATAGCTTTTCCTCCCACTGTAAGGCCTGCAACCAGCGCAGACATCACAAGAGAAATCATTCTCGGCCAAGAAAATGCAAAGTTTTGCAGCACCTGTGCCGCAATGGTCGCAGATGCCGAACCGGACACAACACCGCAGATATCGCCGATCACATCATTACAAATAGAGCTGACACGCTCCGCATTTCGGAGCAGACGGATCGCTTCCTGACTGCCGGCGACCTTCCGGGCTGCCATGGAATGAAAAGGCTTCTCATCTGCCGATGTAACCGCAACGCCAACCACATCAAAAATAATACCGATCAGCACGATAGCAAGCAGAATGAGAAACGCTATCACCATACCGCTGCTTGCCATGATCTCATCGGAAATCAGCGAAATAGTCGCAGATATTAAAATTGTTACAAGAAAAATCGTGACGACCCAGCGGATCGCCTTTCTGCGCTCCCGTTTGGATGACGCAGGATCGGATTTAGACACGGATTCCGTCTCCTTTATTTATTAAGTGCGACGGCAGCAGACAGGATAAATCTTACGGCTTAGGTCGGGTTGGTTTTCCCCGGACAGAACCTGCCGTTGCCGCGCAGGCCGTTTCCGTTTGATCCGTCCGTTCAAGTGTTGCCAAAATGAATACCCGATTGCCACTTAGTCCGTACTGTAATCCCCTGTCTGCCCGGTTAAGACAGCCTAGGTGTTTTCCACGGCAAGATGTTCCGGTTCTTAGCCTCTTTTGCAAGGATGGTTTCCAGAGGCAATATCGGCAATCACTCTGGCCACAAGCAATCAGCCGCATGCTCCTCTTTCCCCGCATACTCACTCAAGGCAGGCTACACTGCACGCAGCAACGCGATTCTGCGCACCGCCTTGCAGGTTCATACCCAGCTCGTGCGCAAAAGCGGCTTCCAAAAATTGGAGTTCTCAACTTCTGTCACACAACACCGGGTCTCCGCGGAAACCGGGTCGTATGCTCCATGCCATTGGAGCGCGCCCGGAATCCTTAACCCCCAGCACCCACCCGAAACTGGGCGTAACAAGCAGGCACCAGGGACTTCATCGATGTGCCCTTCATAGGATTTTTAGGCCCTACCTGGGAACCGGACATCCCGACTAGGATACTGCACCGTCAAAATGTATATTATCACAGAATTTTTGAATATACAAGTATAAATTCATTTTTTGTATATTTTCCCACAGTCATTTTACTCTGCATTTACAAAGAGTTCTTCCACAATATCGCTGTGAGTAATTACGATCTCAATGTCCTTCAGCTCTTCCTTGGTAAAGAACCGCAGCTCCTTTGACTCCTTGCTGATGACCATCTCCGGCATTTGCTGCAGCTCTAAGGTGTAGGCTACGACCACCATACGCCAAATGCTGCCGTCGCAGTACGCCGCAACGCGTCCCGGTTCTCCATAGACCTTCTGCTTTTTCAGCTGCTCCTTAGGAATTCGCAGTCCTAACTCTTCATATATTTCCCGGGTAATGGCCTGCAGTTCGGTTTCCTTTCTTTTGACGCCGCCGCCGACTAAGCCCCAGATGTCACAATCTCTTCGTTTTTCCAACAGCAGCTTGCCGTCGCAGGTAATGACGGCATTCACGCCAAGTCTTGTGCGCTGAGTGGTTTTGGGCGTATGCTCCGGGTCACCTCTATAAAATGTTACAATCGCCATTTCCTTTGCTCCTTTTGTATGATACGAATATTATACAATATCATACGAATTTTTTCCAGCTTAAAATTCCGGCGGTATCGGCTTTGTTACGCCGGTACGACGAGCTTTATCCAAGCCACCTGTCATGTGTCCCGATGGGTCGTTGGCAAATTTTGCCCGGCGGATGATCGCTTCTCCGTATTTATCCCGTAAGCCATCCACCGTTTCGTCCAGCCGAAGCTTCCGCTCATACTGGATCGGTGTCAAATCCGAAAACAGATCGTATTGCTGGTAGGGCTCTTTGGCAAGTCTCGTAACCTGTACGCCCAGTTGTCGCAAAGGTGTTTCTCCGTCCCATGCTTCCTCAAAAATACGGCACACCGCCCGGAACAGTTCTGCTGTAATATTCGTTGCTCCCGGAAGTACCGTCTGATGGCTGAAGTGGCGGAAGCCGTCCGTCCGCAGATGAATCGCCACACAGCTTCCGCTGACGCCGTCCTTCCGCATGCGCATGGCAACCGTTTCGCATAAGCTCAGCAGCACCTGATATCCGGAATCCCAAGTGATCACATCCCTTGGTGTCGTCACAGAGTTGCCATAGCCCTTATTTTCCCGTGGCTCCGGTGCTACCGCATCCGCATTGCGTCCGTTGGCAAAATGCCACAAGGTCTCTCCCGGTTTTCCACAACGCCGATGCAGCGCTTTTACATCCGTATGCGCCAGATCTCCAATGGTATAAATCCCCATTTTTTTCAGCTTTGCTTCCGTTGCTGCGCCGACCAAAAACAGATCCCGCACCGGCAAAGGCCACATTTTAGACGGTACTTCTTCAGGAAACAGCGTGTGCACTTTATTGGGTTTTTCAAAGTCACCTGCCATTTTTGCCAAAAGCTTGTTGCTGGAAATGCCCACATTCACCGTAAATCCCAGCTCCTCATAAATGCGTTTCCGCATCTGCTCTGCCGCCAATCTAGGCGCGCCGAAAAGCCTTTGCGTGCCGGTCATATCCACCCATGCTTCATCAATGGAATACTGCTCCACATTGGGACTGAACTGCTTGAGCACCTGCACAAAATGCCGGGATGCTTCTACATACAAACCGTAGTCCGGCGGTACCACTACCAAATCGGGGCATTTTTGTAATGCCTGAAACAACGGCTCTCCCGTTTTGATTCCACACTTTTTTGCCGGTGTGCTTCGTGCCAAAATAATGCCGTGGCGGGATTCCTTCTCCCCTGCCACTACCGAGGGTATCTCCCGCAGATCCACCGACTCCCCCAACACTTTCAATTTATGAACCGCTGTCCACGACAAAAATGCGCTGTTGGCATCTACATGAAAAATCACCCGATCCATCTCAATACACCTTTCTGAGTAAACACCAGTTATGACTGCGGATGGTATACCGCAGTTCAAACAGCCATTTTCTCTCTTCCACCATTGCCCTGCACAAAAATATTTTCGCCTCTATGCCGGCATATTGGATATCCTTGCTGCTGATCACTTCGTCAATATCGATCCGCAGCAGCTGATGATTTTCATCCTCCATGCGAAACCGCAAGGGCCGTATCTGCCCGTCTGCGCTGCAAAAAGAGATCACATCTACCGGGACAATTGCTTGACGCATACGGTTCACCCCTTTCACTATCTTTTATATTATAGCACATTTGTTCGTATACCGCAAGTAGAATTTCACAGTTGTCAGGACAGCCGCTATTTGCTATAATGGTAAAAACACAAAAGGAGGGATATTGTGCTGAAATACCCTTGCCTGATTTTAGACCACGACGATACGGTGGTGCAAAGCGAAGCCACTGTCAATTACCCCTGTTTCTGTGAAACCCTGCAAAATATCCGCGCAGGAATGACCATCACCATGGAAGAGTACGCCCACGGCTGCAACGACCTTGGTTTTGCGGAAATGTGTCGGCAGAAATACGGCTTTACGGAGCAGGAGCTGCTGGATGAGTTTCTGTTTTGGAAGGAGTACAGCAAAACAAGGATCCCTGCCCCCTTCCCGGGTATCCAAGAGGTTATCCGCAGGCAGAAGCAGGAAGGCGGCATGCTTTTTGTGGTATCCCATTCCGGCGAAGAGACCATCACACGGGATTACAAGACACATTTTCATACTCTTCCGGACGGCATCTACGGTTGGGAACTTCCCCAAGAAAAAAGGAAACCAAGCCCCTTCCCTGTTTTGGATATTATGGAAAAATATGGCTTTACCGCCGAACAGATCCTTGTGTTGGATGACATGAAGCCAGCATACGATATGGCCCGTGCCGCCGGTGTTCAAATCGCCTTTGCCGCATGGGGAAGAAAAGATTTTCCAACGCTCTATGAGCAAATGGCAAAGATATGCGATTTCACCTTTGAAACCCCGACAGAATTTGCTGAATTTCTGTTTTAATCCCTTGACATTTATGATATAATCCCAAGGTGAACCAAGGAGGTGATTCATCTGGAAAAGGAAAGCATTAAAGTCATGGCCCGTAACCGGGAAGCCTATCATGAATACTTTGTGGAAGAAGAAATGGAAGCCGGTATCGAGCTGAAAGGTACCGAGGTAAAATCCATCCGCCAAGGCACATTGAACCTGAAGGACGCATGGTGCGGCATTAAAGACGGCGAGCTGCTTCTGAACCAGATGCACGTCTCTCCCTATGAGCAGGGCAACCGTTTTAATCCAGATGCAAAGCGTGTCCGCCGACTGCTGATGCACAGACGCGAGATCATGCGTCTTCTGGGAAAGGTCAAGCAGGACGGCTACTCACTGATCCCTTTGTCTGTCTACTTAAAGGGCAGCCGGGTTAAGGTCAAGGTTGGACTGTGCAAAGGCAAAAAGCTCTATGACAAAAGACAATCCGCGGCTGAAAAAGACGCAAAGCGTCAGATGGACCGCGCTATGAAGGAGAGATATTAACATGGCAAATCCTACTTTTAAAATCACAATGGAAAACGGCGGCGTTATCGAGGGTGAGTTGTATCCCGAGATCGCACCCCAGAGCGTGTATAACTTCGTCGATCTGGCAAATCATAATTACTATGACGGTCTGATCTTCCACCGGGTCATCCCCGGCTTTATGATCCAGGGCGGCTGCCCTGACGGCACCGGCATGGGTGGCCCCGGCTACTGCATCAAGGGCGAGTTCTTCTACAACGGCTTCAAGAACGAGCTGCGGCATAAGAGAGGTGTCCTCTCCATGGCCCGGAGCCAGTCTCCCAACTCCGCCGGCAGCCAGTTCTTTATTATGCACCAGGATGCCAAGCACTTAGACGGTCAGTACGCCGCCTTCGGCAAGGTGACCGCCGGCATGGATGTGGTGGATGCCATTGCTTCTACTCGTACCGGCATGCAGGATCGTCCCGTTCAGGAACAGAAGATCGCATCCATCACCGTTGACTGCCACGGTGAGACCTATCCTGAGCCCAAGAAGCTCCCTGATCCCTACGGCAGATTCTAATGTTTCCGGTGGGGTGTCTCCACACCCCACCACTTATTCCCTATTCACTATTACTTCTTACTTGATATACGGGGGTGTACTGGTTTCGACGGGGGTAGTGAGGCTGGAATAGCGGGCCGTGGCACCTGACCACGATAAAACGGGTAACTTTTAAATTTAACTGACAACAATACTGTTGCTCTGGCTGCCTAATTAGGCGCCCATCCGCCCCGGAAGGTCCACGAGCCGGGCTCGGGTGTGAT
>JAZKXW010000046.1:0-2329 GCA_045611825.1 Faecousia sp. | reverse complement strand
TAACCGCGGTGCCACACAATGTCCGTACCAAAGCGGAAAGGGTCTGCATTGCTCGGTCAGAATGTAGTGCTGACGATAGTGGGTGCACGTGCCGCAGCACTGTTCTTCCACTACGATGTAACGGGATTCACTCATTTTCATCACCTCAAACGCATTATACTCAATATATTGGGCATAGTCAATATGTTGAGTGTGGTATGGTTATGCTGAGGTGAGGAAATTGATTAGTTACGCACCCTTTTATCGAACCCTTTGTGAAAAAGATGTCACCGAATATCAGTTGATTTTCAAGCACGGGGTTTCGGCAAACATTCTGCACCGTATGAAACACGGACAGAACATTACCATGAAAACGCTGGATTCCCTTTGTTTCATTTTGGATTGTAATGTAAATGATATTATTGAATATGTAAAAGACGAGGAATGATTTCACAGGGGAGGCCAGGCAGGCCTCCCCTGTTCAGTCTGTCAAAGAACTCCTGTTCTCAATAAACGAGGACAGGAGTTTCGGCGTATATAGCAAGAAAATGTTCAATGATGTGTAGAAAGTCGGGTTTACCCCAACACCATTTTGCCAGCTTTTTGAGATTCATTGCAGCATATTTCAGCCTCACCCAAGTGGTTACCCGGGCCAGACCTCGGTGGTGTGTATAACGCATGCCGTGTTTTTCTTTGGCATCTGCAAAAGCCCTCTCAATGGTCTCCTTGCGCCTCGAGTAAATGTCCTTTCCAACATCGGTCTTGCGCAGCTGTTCCACCAAATCGAGATACTCCTGCCAGATGTGTGTCTGCAGGATCTTTTGCCCCTTTTCATTTGCGCCGCATAAATGCTTGTTGTTGCAACCTTTGCAGGACGTTGGTGTGCTGCGGTATGTTCGCTTGCCGTCCTTCGTCGTCGTTGTGTGCCGCAGCGGTTTTCCGTAGGGGCATTCAAAACTGTCTGTTGCGGGGTCGTATGTGTATTCCCAGGGACGGAATCGGTCTTTCTTTCCATTGTATCTGGTATAAGGCAGGATAGGGATCCTGCCGTCATCCAATATCTTTTTTGAGATCCAAGGCGTCTTGTATGCCGAGTCCATTGCCACAAACTGTACTTCAGGGAATCGTTCGGTTACTGCATCATATAGAGGGTCCCAGGCTACGCTGTCATGTACATTTCCTGCTGTTACGTGTACTCCCAATATAAATCCATTTCCATCACATGCTGTATGAGCCTCATATGCAAACTGTCGCTCGTGTTCTCCCTTTACAAACAAGCCACAATCCGGATCGGTTGTGGATACCGTCTTTTCTACCGTTGCTCCACCACTCCCGGAATCATTGTCATCATCGTCGTCTACCGGTTTCTTGTCCAGCTTTTTGCGTTCGGCATTTACTTCTTCCCGCAGCTGTTTCTCATAAACCTTTGCTGCCTTGGCTACCTGCTCTTTCTGGTATTTCTTCTTGTTTGCAGATGCCTTAATATGGGTTCCATCAATAAAAATCGTGCTTGGGTCTACCATTCGGTGATTCAGTGCTTTATTCAAAATGTGCGCAAAGATTTCCTCGCTCAGCTCAGGCGGAAAGCGGTTACAGAAAGCATAGCTTACCGTTGCGAAATGAGGGATCTCTTCCAGAAGGTTATATCCAAGAAACCATCTATACGCCAGATTTACCTGGATCTCCCGGTGTGTTTGTCTTAACGAGGGGATCCCAAACAGATGCTGGATCAGGACCATTTTTATCAGTACCACCGGATCGGTTCCGGGGCGTCCATTGTCATGGCAATAGTACGGCTCGAGTCGTTCGTACAGCCAGTCGTAGTCCATAACTTTTTCTATTTTCCGAAGCAAATGATCTTGCGGTACCAATGCTTCAATATCGGTTATTACGACTTCTTTTCTTGCATCCTTTTTCCAGTTCTCCATTTGCTCACCACCTTGTCTCTATTATACCAGAAGAACCTCCCTAAGGCGAGTGCCTTAGAGAGGTTCTTTGACAGACTGCACAGGGGAGGCCAGGCAGGCCTCCCCTGTTTTTTTACCTTTGCCCCAGAGTGCGGCAGCCGGTGGAGGCTGTGTTGCCGCCGCCCCGCGCACCCATGCCGGGGGTCATATTCTGGCTTCCGGGATTCATGTTCATGCCCGGATTGCCTGCGCCCATGCTCTGCCCCATGTTCTGCCCCATGGTACCCATGCCGATGCCGGCGCCGGTGTAGTTTCCCGTACCGAAGGCCCGCTCAAACCCGCCGGGCAGCAGAATGCCGCTGTTGGCAAGGCCGCGGTTCAAATCGTCGATGGAAGGCTCGCTCCCCGGGGGGAAGAAGGTGACGAACTTCAGGGAAAAGATG
>JAZKXW010000045.1:0-7641 GCA_045611825.1 Faecousia sp. | reverse complement strand
GTGTCATTCTGAGCGGAGCAACCTTTGGTTGCGGAGTCGAAGAATCTTTATTTGTTACGGCAAGGGAAAGGCCAGAAGATCCTTCGACGCGCTTCGCTTGCTCAGGATGACACCCCGTTGGGGTGTTACGGGCGACCAATGGTCGCCCCTACGATGTTGGAATAGGTGCGGTGGGAGATTACGGGCGATTCATGAATCGCCCCTACGAAATGGTTTTTACATGGTGCGTTACCGGGCTGACAAAAGGATGCCCTACGCATTTCTCGCAGGTTGGTAGCGAGTTTGCCTGCCGGGGCTTCCCGGCTGGGCGATCGATGATCGCCCGATGTTGGAATCGGTGCGGTGCGGAATTTGTCCATTTTGAGAATCGCCGACCAAGGGGAAACTTGGTCGGCGGTGTGGAAAGGGCAATTACGCTTTGCAAAAATCAGGGCTGCTTGCCGATGTAGGCCAAAATGCCGCCGTCTACATACAGAATGTGGCCATTGACAGCGTTGGATGCCTCGGATGCAAGGAACACGGCAGGACCGGTCAGCTCCTCGGGCTTCAGCCAGCGGTTGGCAGGTGTCTTGGCGCAGATAAACTGGTCGAAGGGATGCTTGCTGCCGTCAGCCTGAGGCTCACGCAGAGGAGCGGTCTGGGGTGTCTCGATGTAGCCGGGTCCCAAGCCGTTGCACTGGATGTTGTACTGGCCGTACTCGGAGCAGATGTTCCGGGTCAGCATCTTCAGACCGCCCTTGGCGGCAGCGTAGGCAGACACGGTTTCCCGACCCAGCTCGGACATCATGGAGCAGATGTTGATGATCTTGCCGGCGCCTTTCTTGATCATGCCGGGAATGACGGCCTTGGATACGATAAAGGGCGCGTTCAGGTCCACATCGATGACCTTGCGGAAATCGGCAGCTGCCATCTCATGCATGGGGATGCGCTTGATGATGCCGGCGTTGTTCACCAGAATGTCAATGACGCCCACTTCCTTCTCAATCTGGGCGACCAAGGCGTTGACGGCGTCCTCATCGGTGACGTCGCAGACGTAGCCGTGGGCTTCGATGCCCAGCTCCTTGTAAGCTGCCAGACCCTTGTTTACCAGATCCTGATTGATGTCGTTGAAGCAGATGGTTGCGCCTGCCTCTGCGTAAGCGGAAGCGATGGCAAAGCCGATGCCGTAGGATGCGCCGGTGATCAGAGCGACCTTGCCGGCCAAAGAAAAGTTGGTGTAAGCAGACATGTTGATTTCCTCCTAAAAATTATCTCAGTTCGGTGGTGGGGATGGCGTCCATATCGTCGAATGCCTGATTCTCGCCGCCCATTGCCCAGATGAAGGTGTAGCTGCTGGTGCCGGCACCGGCGTGGATGGACCAAGAGGGGCTGATGACAGCCTGCTCGTTCTGCATGACGATGTGGCGGGTTTCATTGCCCTCGCCCATCATGTGGAATACCACATTGTTCTCGGGAACTTCAAAGTACATATACACTTCCATACGACGCTCGTGGGTGTGGGCAGGCATGGTGTTCCAAACGCTGCCGGGCTCCAGAACGGTCATACCCATGCTCAGCTGGCAGGTGGGCAGCACATCGGGATGGATGAACTGGTTGATGACACGCTTGTTGGAGGTCTCCAATGCGCCGAGGGGACGCTTGGCGGCGTCTTCGATCTTCAAAAGACGGGTTTCGTATGCCCGGTGGGCAGGTGCGCTGACCATGTAGAACTTAGCGGGGTTTGCAGCATCGTTGGAAGCAAACAGCACTTCCTTGGTGCCCTGGGTGATGTACAGGCAGTCCTTGTAGCCCAGCTCGTACTTCACACCGTCAGCGGTGATGGAGCCTGCGCCGCCGATATTGAAAATACCGATTTCACGACGCTCCAAAAAGTAGTGGGTGCCGAAGTTTGCCCAGATGTCGATGCCCTTGTCGATGCTGACCACTTCGTTTACAGGCATACAGCCCAAGGTGACCATCCGGTCCACATGGCTGTAAACAGCGGTGACGGTGTCGGCAATATACAGGTTCTCAATGAGGAACTCGTTGCGGGTCTCCTCGGTGGTGTAGCGCTTGAAATCGCGCTGGTTGCAGGAATAACGAATATCCATAGTAATTTCTCCTTCATTACAGTATTTACAAACAGATGTTAGGATCACCAGATCAGGAAACTGTTGCCCCGCAGCTTCAGCATGGCTTCCACGAAGTAGAAGTCGCCGAAAATGTAGGGAACTTCCGTGGTTTTCAGCAGGTGGGGCAGACGGGGATAAGAGCCGGTGGATTTCTGTACCAGAGGATCGTGGTCGTGGTCGTAGTCGCAGAAATGCTTGTCGGCAGCCTTCAAAAGGTTGATGGCTTCCTGTAAGTAGGATTCGCCCTGTTCGCCGCCTAAGATCTTGGCGATCTCAATGAGGCCGCAGGCGGTGATCATGCCGGCGGAGGCATCATAGTAGACAGGCTTGGCAGGGGCGTAGAAGTCAGACACAGGCAGGTAGTCGGTCTTTTTGACTTCCCGGATGAAATGATCGGCAGTCTTGATGGCGGCATCCAAGTACCGCTGTTCGCCGGTGTGGATATAGGAAAGGACAAAGCCGTAAACCGCCCAAGCCACACCTCTTGACCAGGAGGAGTCCTCCCGGTAGCCCTGTCCGGGGAAGTCGCCGATCTTGATCTTTCTGCCGGTGTCTATCTCGTGGTAGGTCTGGTGCTGGACGCTGCCGTCATCACGGATGTGATCCCGCAAGGTGGTGTCGGCATGGGCCATGGCTACTCGCTTGAACCGCTCGTCCTTGATCTCTTCGCTTGCCCAGTACAGCAGGTTGAGGTTCATCATGCAGTCGATGATGGTACGGGTCTTGTCCAAGTCGAAGGCCTTATCCAACCAGTGGTTCCATGCACGGATATAGCGGCCGTCTATATTATAACGGGAAAACAGCGTGCTGGCAAGATACAAACCCTTGTTGCAGGAGGCTTTGTTGCCGGTGATGCGGTAGTTGGCAACGCTGGAGATCTGCCACATAAAGCCCACATCGTGGTGGAGCTTTTTGTAGTCTTCCAGCGCCTTGTCCAGCAGCTCTTCGCCGCGGATGGCGGTTTTTTTGTACTCCTCATTGCCGGTGCCGACATACATCAGCCACATCATGCCCGGCCAGAAGCCGTTGGTCCAGCTGGAAGGGTAGGTTACACTCAGATCGTCGTGGACGTTGTCCCATCCAATGGCAGGCAGCTTGTCCCGGCTGCGGATGCAGACCTTTTGCATTTTGGCATCGATCTTTTCCCAAGTTTCATCGATCCATGCTTTGTTTTCTGTAAGAATTTTTGTCATAGCAATCACCACATTAAGAATTCGTTGCCCTTCAGCTTCAGCATGGCTTCTACGAAATAGAAGTCGCCGTAGATGATGGGAATCTCCAGACCCTTCAGTAACCGCTCCTCACGGGGATAGAACTCAGTACCCTTCAGTACCAGCGCGTCCTGCTCGTCGGTGTAGTCCACAAAGGCTTTTTCGCCTGCCTGCAGAAGTTTGAAGGCTTCGCCTAAGTAGTATTTGCCCTGTTCGCCGCCTAAGATCTTGGCGATCTCAATGAGGCCGCAGGCGGTGATCATGCCGGCGGTGGAGTCGTAATAAACAGGCTCTGCCGGAGCAAAGAAGTCTACGACAGGCAGGTAGTCGGTCTTTTTGACCTCCCGGAGGAAGTGATCCGCTGCCCGGATGGCGGTATCCAGATACCGCTGCTCGCCGGTGTGGATATAGGAAAGGACAAAGCCGTAAACCGCCCAGGATACGCCACGGGACCAAGAAGAACCCTTGGCATAGCCCTGACCGGGGTAGGTGTCGGTCATCTCGCCGGTGGTCAGGTCGTGGCGGACAACGTGGTTCACGCTGCCGTCATCACGGACATGGTCACGCAAGGTGGTGTCGGCATGGGCCATGGCTACCCGCTTGAACCGCTCGTCCTTGATCTCTTCGCTTGCCCAGTACAGCAGGTTGATGTTGAGCATGCAGTCGATGATGGTACGCTCCTTGTCCAAGTCAAAGGGGCTGCCGGACCAGTCGTTCCATGCCCGGATGAATCTGCCGTCGATGTTGTAACGGGCAAACAAGGCGCTGGCAAGGAACAAGGCCTTGTTGCAGGCGGCTTTGTTGCCGGTGGTGCGGTAGTTGGCAACGCTGGTGGGGATCCACATGAAGCCAATATCGTGGTGCAGACTGCCGTAGTTCTCCAGCGCCTTGTCCAGAATCTCCTCGGCGCGGATGGCGGTGGTCTTATATTCCTCGTTGCCGGTACCGAGATACATCAGCCACATCATACCGCCCCAGAAGCCGTTGGTCCATGCGGCAGGACTGGCATGTCCCCGGTCATCGTGGACGCCGTCTACGGTGGTGTAGGGGATCTTGTCACGGCTCTTGATACACAGTTTGCTTAATTTGCGGTCGATCTTTTCCCATGTGTCGTTGATCCACTGGGCGTTGGTTTCCATCAGATTGTTCATCGCAGAATCCCTCCATTATTCAATAACTAATAAAATGCTATCATAAATTTACCGGGAAATCAATTTTCTAAATGTGCAATTTTTCTAAAAATCACCCAATTTTTGACCGAAAAGGTAATGTGTCCAAAAAAAAGGAGAAATGTAATTCAAAAATTGCACCCACAAGAGGGATTGTACATTGTGCGGTAGAGAATGTAGGGGGGAGCGCCGCCGGGAAGAACCGGCAGGTAATGGGCAATGGACAATTGCGGTGTCTGCTCCGCAGACCGATTATGATTGTAGGGGCGTGCATTGCACGCCCGACGGGCGACCAATGATGCGCCCCTTCGTCGAAGCACAAGATGCACTTTTCCATTTCCTGCAAGCAGGAAATTCCACCAGCATCTTGGCTTCTCCTCTCCCCACAAAGGCCGTTCGCCTTTGCGGGGACCCCAATGACGGTGGTGGAATCGGTGCGGTGCAGAATTGTCCATTGTCTGCGGTGGAAGATATTGCAGGAAAAAGGGAAGAAAGTTGGAAGAAATACAGGGCAGAGCAGTTGCGATTTGAAAGAAAAGGGAGTATACTGAAAAAAGGGCTTGTCCCGGATTGCTGGAAGGAGAAACCTTGTATGTTACTTTCTGAGATCGATAAGAATTTTGCCGTGGATGTGTCCATTGACAAGACCGGTTTGCAGTTTTATTCCGTAGACGAGGCGCCTTTCCGGATCTACGGTGTTTGGCGAGAGAAGGACTACTATACCCGGGTTCCCATTGACATTGCCGAGACTGTCAGCGTGCAGGTGCTTGCCAACGCCCGAAAGACCGCCGGCGGTCGTGTCCGATTCGTCACCGACTCTGCCCGGATCGCGGTGATCGCCAAGTTCTGGGAGATTCCCGAGAACTCTCCCCACATGACCTTCGCCAGCAAGGCGGCCATCGATATCTACGAGGGCAACTGCTTTATGCAGACCTTTATGCCTCCGGCCCAGCTGAAGAACGGCGCGTTTGAGTCCGTCCGCACCTTTGCGCCCGGTGAAAAGGTCATTACCCTGAACATGCCTCCCTACGGCGCTTTGGGAGAGCTGTATGTGGGTATCGACGAGGGCGCGACCCTGAAGGAAGCGCCGGATTATACCTATGAACAGCCTGTTGTCTACTACGGCTCTTCCATTACCCAAGGCGGCTGCGCGTCCCGTCCCGGCATGCCCTATCCGGCAATGCTCAGCCGCTGGCTGGACTGCAACTACGTAAACCTTGGCTTCTCCGGCGGCGCCCGGGGTGAGAAGAACATCGTCGACTACATGGCAAAGCTGGATATGCGCGTATTTGTGTGCGACTACGACCACAATGCCTACGATCCCCAAAATCTGCTGGAGACCCATGCACCTATCTATCGGGCGGTGCGGCAGCATCATCCCGATGTGCCCATTATTTTCCTGAGCAGACCCTCCGTTGTGCCGCTGGGTGAGCGTGAGGAACGGCTTGCCATTATCAAAGCCACTTATGATCAGGCCGTCGCCGAGGGCGATCGGAATGTGTATTTCTTCGACAGCTCCAAGTTCTTCCCGGTGGAGGGACAGGAGCATACGGTGGACAACTGCCACCTGACAGACCTTGGCTTCTACATGATGGCCAAGGGCTTGGAGCCCACCCTGCGTAAGCTTCTGGAAAAGTAAAAAGAAAAACCAAGGCAAAGGGAAACCTTGCCTTGGTTTTTTATATAGCGCTGAATCATGGACAATTGTTGTGTCGCTGCGCGACGGATTTTAATAACACCCCGTTGGGGTGTTTCGGGCGATTCATGAATCGCCCGCGGGCGCATCGTGATGCGCCCCTACGAGAAGATTTTTACAATGTTCGTCACCGAGCCACCAAAAGGATGCCCTGTGGTTTCCTCGCAGGTTCGTAACGCATTGCCTGCCGGGGCATCCCGGCTTATTTCTCGTTCTTGCAGATTTCCTTGAAGTACTTGTAGGTGTCCACCTTCAGTTCGCCGCAGGCAGGCTCGTCGCAGGCAACGATACCGTCGGGGTGCATCTGCAGGGCGCTGATGGTCCATGCATGATCCACGCCGCCCTCTACGCAATGACGCAGAGCGCGGGCTTTGCTGTGACCGGTGATGATCAGCAAAACCTGCTTGGAATCGCAGACTGTGCCAACACCGACAGACAGGGCAGTCTTGGGAACCTTGTTGGGGTCGTTATCGAAGAAACGGGAGTTGACAATGAGGGTGTCCTCGGTCAGGGCACGGACGCCGGTACGGGATGCCAGAGAGGTAAAAGGCTCATTGAACGCAATGTGACCGTCTACGCCGCTCCCGCCAAGGAATAGGCCGATGCCGCCGTAGGAGGCGATCTTCTCTTCGTAACGGCGGCATTCTGCCTCCACATCCTCGGCCATGCCGTTGAGGATGTTGATGTTCTCGGCAGGAATGTCGATGTGGTTGAAGAAGTTGTCATGCATGAAGTACCAGTAGCTCTGGTCATGCTCCCGGGGCAGACCCACATACTCGTCCATGTTGAAGGTCACCACGTTTTTGAAGCTTACAAGACCGGCCTTGTTCATCTCAATGAGCTTCTTGTATGTGCCCAAGGGGGAAGAGCCGGTGGGCAGACCCAGCACAAAGGGACGGGCTTCCTTGTGGTTGTTGATGGTGTCGGCAATGTGCTGCGCCACCCATGCGCTGACCTGCTCGTAATCGTTCTTAATAATCAGTTTCATAGTATCACGCTCCATGTTTGATTGATTCAAAACTATTATACATATTTTTATAGATTTGTCTACCCGGGATTTTTTGGCGGATAGACGAGCTGCGAAGATCCTTCGACGCGCTTCGCTTGCTCAGGATGACACGGTTTTTGGGCTGTGCGCGTAGGGGCGATTCATGAATCGCCCGACAAGGCGAAGCCTTGCGCAAGCCGGAGGCTTGCAAGGGGAAACGGATTGCCACAGGCGGCGAAGCCGCCTTCGCAATGACACATTTTTACATGGTACGATAGATCTCGTAGGGGCGGTGCGTTGTTTTAGGAGATTGCCACGCCAGTGTGCGCACTGGCTCGCAATGACAACGAAGATTGTGCATTCTGCATTCCGCATTCTGCATTCTGCATTGATAATTGTCCATTGTCAATTGTCTATTGTCCTGCCCGGCTCGTCCGCAATGCGGAAACATTTGTTGCCTGTTTGT
>JAZKXW010000044.1:0-89886 GCA_045611825.1 Faecousia sp. | reverse complement strand
ATCAGGTCAGTCAGGCGGCGAGGCGTGGTTCCCTGAGATGCCATGTTACCCACAAGGCTGGAGCCATCTTTCTGCTGGATCTTTTCCTTAATGGCGTCCTGCAGTTCTTTGCCGGACAGGGCGGCAAAATCATTGTCTGCCAGATACTTCAACTTCAGCTCATTAGGTGTACCCTCAAGACCGGGCGTATAGGCAGGGGAGACAACAGGGTCAGCCAGTTCCCAAATCTTGCCCACAGGATCCTTGAATGCGCCGTCACCGTATACCATAACCTCGATGTGCTTGCCGGTCAGCTCCATCAGCTTGGCCTGAATATCCAGAACCAGCTGCTGGCAGTCTCTGGGGAAGAGCTTTACGGTGTCCTCGGTGGACTTGTTGGAGCCAAGCAGACCGTATTTGTCATTGTAGCCGCTGCCGTTGACAGGTGCATTCATGATCTCGTCCAAACCGTAGACCTTTTCTGCACCGGCTGCCTTCAGCAAACGCTTGGTACGGTCTCTGGTGTGGATATCGCAGTTCAGAACATTCTTGGTGTAGGAAAGAATTGCTCTGGGATCGTTTGCGAATACAATTTCCACCTCTGCACCGCTCTGGCGGATCAATTCAGAGTAATACTCCACATAATCAACACCGGTAAAGGGATGCTTGATATAGCCAAACAGCTGACGGTAACGATCCTCAGAAAGAACATCCCGATAAGGATCAATATTGTTCTTGTCCATCAGATCCCAATCGATCAGGTGATTGCCGACTTCGTCAGAGGGATAGCTCAGCATCAAAACAACTTTCTTGCAGCCCTTAGCGATGCCGCGCAGGCAAATTGCAAAACGATTACGGCTGAGAATAGGGAAGATCACGCCAACGGTTTCGCCGCCGAACTTCCGACGAACATCCTCTGCAATATCTTCGGTTGTGGCGTAGTTGCCCTGAGCACGTGCAACAATGGCTTCCGTCATTGCAACAACGTCGCGGTCACGGGGGCACAGGCCATCCTCTTTAACAGCTTCCATAATGGAATCTGTTACGATTTCTACAAGATTATCTCCCGTACGGATAATGGGAGCGCGGACACCCATTGAGACAGTACCTAACATCCGGCTCATAAATTCAACTTCCAATCTGGTTAGATTTGTGTGCTTGTCAAAAACACGCAATTATTATAATACAAGTTTTTCAATTTGTAAAACAAAAATTTCTGTAAATTATGATTTTTTTATATGTTTTTCTGTGGGTATTGTAATGATATCAAAAATATACAACGGCATAGGCTTAACCTATGCGAATTTTATGTATTTTATCTCTTGACTTTAGCTTGCTAAAGTGATAAACTGTTTACCAATATGACAAGGAGGGATCTATATGAAAGCGATTCAAAACCCGTCCGTTGACAGACTGTTTGAAACATTTCTTAATTTAGAAAATTTAGAGGAATGTTATGCTTATTTTGAGGATCTTTGTACCGTAAAAGAACTGCAGGATATGGCGCAGCGGTTGGATACTGCGATCTTGCTGTCTAAGGGCTGCAGTTACCAGCAGATCGCTGAGCAGGTGAATGTCAGCACGGCTACCATCGGTCGCGTCAGCAGATGCCTGAATTACGGTCCCGGTGGCTATAAGCAGGCGATTACTAAGCTTTCGGAACAGGAGGATGCGTAAATGGATGTCAATAAGCTGCCATTAAGCTTTCAGGAGAAGGTCGTATTTTCACTGAGAGGCTTGTACGATAGCTACGGTTACCGCCGTTACAAGATGAATAAATTTGAAGAGTATGACCTCTATGCCCGGAATAAGGACTTCCTGATTTCGGACCATGTTATCACTTTTACCGATACCAACGGAAAATTGATGGCGCTGAAGCCAGACGTTACGCTTTCTATCGTTCAGAAGAGCAAGGATACTGCCAATGTGCAGAAGCTTTATTACAATGAAAATGTCTATCGTGTGGCAAAGGGAACACAGGCCTTTCGGGAGATCATGCAGGTGGGTCTGGAGTGCATGGGTGTAATCGATGACTATTGCATAAGCGAAGTGCTGCTGCTGGCGGCGAAGAGTCTTGCATCCATTTCCGATACATGCGTTTTAAGCATTTCTCATGTAGGTCTGTTGTCATCCGTGTTTGAGGCGCTGGGTATTACGGGAGAAAGCAAGGCGAAGCTTTTCTGCTATGTCGGCGAGAAGAATTTCCATGAAGCGGAAGGTATCTGCAATTCCCTTGGCCTTTCTGCTGACCGGATTTCTTTGATTAAAGAGCTGATTTCGATCAATGGTACAGCAGCTCAGGTTTTGCCCAAGCTGAAAACACTCTTGAATGGTCTTGTAGACTCCGAAATGCTATCTATGCTGGAAAATGTTCTGTCTGTCTATTCCGGTACAGATTTGGAAGAAATGATTCGTTTGGATTTCTCTGTTGTGGATAATATTCACTATTATAACGGCTTCGTATTTAAGGGCTTTATTTCCGGTGTGCCCGGCAGTGTGCTGTCCGGCGGCCAGTACGATAAGCTGATGCAGAAGATGAATCGTAAAAGCGGCGCTATCGGATTTGCTATCTACATGGATATGCTGGAGCATTTGGCTGTGCAGCAGAATCAATATGATGTGGATACCGTGCTTTTGTACGATGAGTCCGCAAATGCTGCAGCAATTAACCGGGCAATCGAAAAGCTGTGCGCAGACGGATTTGGCGTACTGGCACTTCGGGCGCTGCCGGAGGATCTCCGCTACCGCCGCTTAATGAAACTTGCTGACAATGAGGTGATTCCCCTTGAACAGAATGCTTAATGTAGCATTGCCGAAGGGCAGACTTGGAGAAAAAGTTTATAATATGTTTGCACAGGCCGGTTTTCCATGCCCGTCGATTTTGGAAAACAGCCGCAAACTGATATTTGAAAACCCGGAAGCCGGCGTTCGGTATTTCTGGGTAAAGCCCTCTGATGTGTCCATTTATGTGGAACGGGGCGCAGCGGACATCGGCGTGGCCGGTAAGGATATTCTTTTGGAGTACGAGCCGGATATTTATGAGCTGTTGGATCTGAATATCGGTAAGTGCCGCATGGCTGTTGCGGCAAAGAACGGCTTCCGGGAAGATCCTCAGCGCACATTGCGTGTGGCAACGAAATTTGCCAATATTGCAGCGCAGTATTACATGTCCAAAGGCAGAGAGATCGATATTATTCACCTGAACGGTTCCATAGAAATCGCGCCGATTCTGGGCCTTTCTGATGTGATTGTTGACATTGTGGAGACGGGTACCACATTAAAGGAAAATGACCTTTCTGTTGTGGAGACTGTCGTTCCTATCAGCGCAAGGCTCATCGCTAATAAGGCAAGCTACCAATTCTGCGTGAAGCAGATCAATCAGTTGGTTGATGGCTTAAAGCGGTATATGGAGGTATCGGAATGATTAGAATTCTGAAATTTGGTGAGGTTACCAACGACGAAATCTTTGCCCGCGCAGTTCCCACGGTGGATGTGCAGGCAATTGTCGCTGATATTATTGCAGATGTTGTTAAAAACGGAGATGAAGCGCTTCTGCGCTACTGTGAGAAGTTCGACCACGCGAAGCTTACAGCGCTGCAAGTCAGTCAGGAAGAGATGGAGGATGCCCTCAATCAGGTTGATGCCTCTTTTTTGGATATCCTGAATCGGGCAGCAGCCAACATCCGCAAATTCCACAGCAGTCAAAAGCGTAACAGCTTTATTATCAACGATGAGCAGGGAATCGTGATCGGACAGAAGATCATCCCTGTTGACCGGGCTGGCCTGTATGTCCCCGGCGGCACAGCATCGTATCCCTCTACGGTTTTGATGGATGCGATTCCGGCAAAGATCGCTGGCTGTAAGGAAGTGGTAATGGTAACACCTCCGAATGCCGACGGTAAGATCGCGCCTGTCATTTTAGCGGCGGCTAAGGTAGCCGGTGTAGATAAGATCTTTAAGGTTGGCGGTGCGCAGGCAATTGCAGCCCTTGCTTACGGCACGCAGAGTATTCCCAAGGTGGATAAGATCGTAGGTCCCGGCAATGCCTTTGTTGCCGAAGCAAAGAAGCAGGTCTTTGGCAAGGTTTCTATTGATATGATCGCCGGACCCAGCGAGATTTTGATCGTTGCGGATGGGAAGAGCAACCCCAAGCATGTTGCAGCAGATCTTCTTTCTCAGGCAGAGCATGACAAGCTTGCAAGCGCGGTCTTGGTTACGGATTCAAAGGAGTTTGCCCTTGCGGTTCAGACGGAGCTGGAGAATCAAATTCCGCTGCTCGCCCGCTCGGAGATCGCGCGTGCTTCCATTGATAATAACGGCAAGATCATTGTTGCGGAAGATCTGATGCAGGCAATCGAAATCTCCAACGAGATCGCTCCTGAACATTTGGAGTTGTGCGTAGACAATCCCTTTGATTATCTGGACAGCATTCGTCATGCCGGCTCTGTATTCCTTGGCAGAAACTGCCCCGAAGCGCTGGGCGATTATTTTGCAGGTCCTAACCACACACTGCCAACAAGCGGTACGGCAAGATTTTCCAGTCCTTTGTCTGTTGACGATTTTATTAAGAAGACCCAGTATACCTACTACACCCGTGAAGCGCTTGCAAAGGTGGCAGGCGATGTGGCTGCATTTGCCACAGCCGAGGGCCTGACAGCCCACGCCAAGAGCGCTGTGATCCGTACGGAGGATGATTAAACGTGAGCCGTTTCTTTAGCAATCGATTTAGCAAACTGATACCCTATACACCCGGGGAACAGCCCAAGGATGTACAGTATATCAAACTGAATACCAACGAATCGCCTTATCCACCTTCACCGTTGGCGGTAAAGTATGCGCAGGAGGAAGCATCGAAGCTGCAATTATATTCAGATCCCGAGTGTACAGAATTGGTAAAAAAGGCAGCGGAATGTCTTGGCGTTGCTGCGGATGAGATTATTTTCACCAACGGTTCTGATGATGCGCTGAATTTTGCCATGATGGCTTTTTGCGATGCTGAGCATCCTGTGGTGTTTCCGGATATTACATACGGTTTCTACCCTGTGTTTGCCGATCTTAACGGTATTCCTTTCCGGAAGATACCATTGCGTGAAGATTTTTCGGTCTGCGTGGAGGATTACATCGGCCTGAATCAGACGATCTTTATTGCTAACCCCAATGCGCCTACAGGCCTTGCTTTGTCCTTGGCAGATATTGAGCGTATTGTGAAAGGCAATCCTGACAGTGTTGTGCTGATCGATGAAGCCTATGTGGATTTTGGCGCGGAAAGTGCTGTAAGCCTGATCCATAAGTACGATAATTTGCTTGTTACACAGACATTCTCAAAATCTCGTTCGATGGCAGGCGCTCGCTTGGGTTTTGCGGTTGGCTGCAAGGCGTTGATTCAGGATTTGAATACCATCCGGTATTCTACCAATCCCTATAACATTAACCGTATGACTATGGCAGCCGGTATCGGTGCGTTGGAGGATGAAGCGTATTTCTGTGATAACTGCAAAAAAATCATGGAAACACGGGCGTGGACCACTGCACGCTTGCGTCAGCTGGGTTTCACAGTAATTGACTCTATGACAAACTTTGTGTTTGCTAAGACGGACGCTATCCCCGGCGCAAAGCTCTATCAGGAGTTGAAGCAAAGAGGCGTTCTTGTCCGGCATTTTGAATCACCGCGCTTGACGGACTACAATCGCATTACCATTGGCAGCCCCGAGCAGATGGAGCAGTTCGTTAAGATCCTGAACGAGATTATGGAGGCTTACAGATGAGATCTGCAAACATTAGCCGCAAAACAGCGGAAACAGATATTACCCTCAGCCTGAATTTGGATGGCACCGGAAAAAGCGCTATTGATACAGGCTGCGGATTTTTGGACCACATGTTGACCCTGTTTGCCAGCCATGGCAGGTTTGATCTGCAGCTGGTCTGCAAGGGAGATACCCATGTGGATGACCACCATACCGTTGAGGATGTGGGAATTTGCTTGGGCACGGCATTTAAGAATGCGGTAGGGGATAAGAAAGGCATCAATCGCTACGGCGATAAGGTGCTTCCTATGGATGAGTCGCTGATTCTGAGTGCAGTGGACTTGTCAGGTCGGGATCTGCTTAATTTTGATTTGAAGATTCCTACGGAAAAAGTGGGAACCTTTGATACGGAGCTGGTGGAAGAATTTTGGCTTGGCTTCGTGCGCAATGCTTCCTGCACGCTGCATATTTGTCAGTTAGCAGGTACCAATTCCCATCATATTATTGAAGGCGCATTTAAGTCTGTTGCCAGAAGTCTTCGTGAAGCTGTGGCTATTGACCCTGCCTGCGCCAATGAAATTCCGTCTACAAAGGGTGTTTTGTAATGATAGCGATCATTGATTACGGTGTTGGCAATCTGTTCTCCTTGTCATGCTCTTTTCACGCAATCGGTGCAGATGTTGTTGTAACAAATGATGTAGAGACAATCCGACAGGCTGAAAAGATTATTCTGCCCGGCGTAGGCGCGTTTCAGGATGCTGCGCAAAAGCTGCGCAGTTCCGGCTTGGATGCTGTTTTGCGTGAGCAGGTGAAAGAGGGGAAGCCGCTGCTTGGCATTTGCCTCGGTATGCAGCTGCTGTTTGACAAAAGCTACGAGTATGGAGAGCATGAAGGACTTGGCTTGATTCCCGGTTGTGTTCGTCCGATCGCAGATGTGATTCCAAGTGACCTGAAGATTCCCCATATCGGATGGAATGCATTGCAATTTACCAAAGAAAATCCGCTGTTTTCCAAGATCAAGGACGGCGATCATGTGTACTTTGTGCATTCATTCTATGCCGCTGATTGTGCAGATAGCGTAATTGCTACCTCCGAATACGGCGCCCACTTGACCGCGGCAGTGGCAAACGGAAATGTATACGGCTGTCAGTTCCATCCGGAGAAGAGCGGAAATGTGGGCCTAAACATTTTGAAGGCTTTTGTGGAGATGTAAAAGATGTTTATTTATCCGGCAATTGATTTATATGAAGGAAAAGCTGTTCGTCTTTATAAGGGCGATTATCAGCAGATGACTGTATACAACGATAACCCTTGTGAGGTTGCAAAGGATTTTCTTGCAAAGGGCGCTAAGCGGATTCACCTTGTGGATCTTGAGGGCGCAAAAAGCGGAACGATTCCGAACTTTGAAACGGTTATCGCTATCAAAAAGGCTACGGATCTGTTTTGTGAGATTGGTGGCGGCATTCGCAGTATGGAAGTGATTGACCGTTACATCAATGCAGGCGTAGACCGTGTGATTCTCGGTACAGCAGCGGTTACCTCAGCAGGCTTCGTGGAAGAGGCTGTCAGGAGATACGGTGATAAAATTGCGGTAGGTATTGATATTCGCGATGGATTTGTTGCCATAAAGGGCTGGACGGAAAAGTCCGAACTTGATGCCATGGCGTTTGCAGAGAAGATGCAGAGTATCGGCGTATCTACTTTGATTTGTACCGATATCTCCAAAGATGGCGCAATGGAAGGTGCTAACCACGAATTGTACAGAACTCTGTCAGAACAGTTCTCGCTCCAGATTATTGCATCCGGCGGCGTATCCTCGTTGGAGGATGTCAAACGCCTTGGTGCAATGGATATTCATGGCGCGATCATCGGCAAGGCATATTATACCGGTGCTGTGGATCTGACGGAAGCAATTGAGGTGGCAGGATGATTACAAAAAGAATTATCCCATGTCTGGATGTAAAAGACGGCAGAGTGGTCAAGGGCGTAAATTTCTCCGGGTTACAGGACGTGTCCTCTCCTGTGGAGCTGGCAAAGTTTTACAGTGATAACGGTGCAGATGAGTTGGTATTTTACGATATTACCGCCTCCTCTGACGGACGGAAGCTGTTTACGGAGATCCTGTGCGAAACTGCGTCCCGTGTATTCATTCCGTTGACGGTGGGCGGTGGCATCAATACGGTAGAGGATTTTGACCGTGTTTTGAAATGCGGAGCCGATAAGGTGAGTGTTAATTCCGGCGCTATTCGGAATCCGGATTTGATCCTGCAAGCCGCAAAGCTCTACGGTGATCAGTGTGTGGTGTTGTCTGTGGATGTCAAACGGGTAGACGGACAGTTCCGTGTGTTTGCCAAGGGCGGCAGAGAGGATACCGGCATGGAAGCCATCGGCTGGATTAAGCGCTGTGTCAACAACGGGGCAGGAGAGATCGTTGTCAATTCCATTGATACTGACGGTGTAAAAGGCGGTTTTGACCTTGAAATGCTGGAAGCGGTATGTGATGTTGTCAATGTACCTGTGATCGCGTCGGGTGGTGCCGGAAAGATTGAAGATTTTATTACTCTGTTCCACAGGATTCCCAAAGTGGATGCCGGCTTAGCTGCATCGATTTTCCATTTTGGAGAGGTACAGATTCCCAACCTGAAGGATGCTATGCGAAATGCCGGTATCCCAACAAGATATTAAGGAGAGCGATACTATGATCAATATTGACAAACTGAAATTTGATGAAAAAGGTCTTATACCGGCAATTGTTGTAGATGCGGTCAGCAAGAAGGTTTTGACCCTTGCTTACATGAATCGTGAGAGTCTTGCGATTTCAATGGAGAAGGAACTGACCTGCTTCTGGAGTCGTTCCAGAAACGAACTGTGGCTGAAGGGGGAGACCAGCGGAAATTACCAGCATATTGTATCCATTACCGCGGACTGCGATAAGGATGCATTGGTCGTGGTTGTGGAGCCTGACGGTCCTGCTTGCCATTTGGGGACAGATTCCTGCTTTGAAAACCCCGTATTCCAGAGCGATGCGCGGCATGAGTTCTCTTATCAGGGACTTATGGACCTGCTGAAGGGCCGCAAAGAGGAGAAAAAGGAAGGCTCCTATACGACATATCTGTTTGAAAAAGGCTTGGATAAGATCCTCAAGAAGGTGGGAGAGGAATCTACTGAGGTCATCATTGCAGCCCATAGCCATGATAAGGCTGAAACGGTTTATGAGATAGCCGATCTTGCTTACCATGTAATGGTGCTGATGATCGAAGCGGGTATTTCCTTGGAGGATATCCATAAGGAGCTTGCCTCCAGACATGTGATCGATCACAAGGTCAAGCAGGAAAAAATGGTATAAAAAATCAGGGGTGCCGGGAAAAGCACCCCTGTTTTTTAATTGATAGGATTTTCGTTTATGTACTTATCTAATATTTCAGCTGCGGTAACAACCATCTTTGCGCAGGGTCTTTTCGCGTAAAATTCTGCAGTTCTGGGTGTCGGATTGGGATCGGAGGGTGGATTCTTCAGTATGTCGCGGCAGATGATGCTGCCGATCTGCTCCTTAAATTCCCCGGCAAGCTGCTGCACAAGGGTATAATGGGCTTTTTTAGCTGCCGGATCGTTGGGATCATCATATCCGTACAGGAGTCCTACAACCATCAGCATTCCGCTGACAGCACCGCATACTTCACGCAGCCTGCCGATGCCGCCGCCAAAGGAGGATGCCATCTTTGCGGATAACGAAGGAGTCAAACCGGTGACATCGCAAAATGCAACGGCAATGGCTTGGGAGCAGCTGTAGCCATTCATAAATAACTCTGCAGCATATTCGGCGTGGTTCATTCGGATACCTCCCCGGTGAGTGTTACAAAAATCGGTGTATGGTTTGTTGCCGGAATGACCGTTTCGATCAGTTCTTTGACCGATAAACGAAGACTGGCGGTGTTCACACAAGGATGGCAGCCTACAAATTCACCGTTCAGAAGATCCCTGTCAATCAGAAGCTGTACGCGATTTTCCTTGTCGTTCATCAGTCCTAAAACGCTGAGAGATCCGGGTGTAATATCCAAAAATTCCTCCATGTACGCACCGGAGGCAAAGGACAGACGGGAAGAGCCGATTTGGGCAGAAAGCTCCTTTGTCTTAAAGGGTTTGTCACCCGGCAGCATCAGCAAATAGAACATGGTGTTTTGCCGGTTGCAAAGTAACAGGTTTTTGCACATTTGCGCGCCAAGAGCAATATCTATTTCCGCGCAGGCTTCCATTGTCATAGCTTCGTCGTGTTCCACACGAATGTATTGGATATTCAGGTTATCGAGAAAATCGTAAACGCGGATCTCTTTATCCTGAAGATTTGTTTGATCGGCAGGTCTGCCGGTAAATGTTTGCATGCTGAATATCTCCTGTCTATTTGTTTTTAAGCTGCCAGAAGGCAACGGCGCTTGCTGCTGCTACATTTAGAGAGTCAACGCCGTGGTACATGGGAATACGGACAGTATAATCACAATCGGCTATGGTGTCGTTTGTCAAACCGTCTCCTTCGCTGCCGAGTATGATGGCCAGTTTATCTTCTTTGGTAAGTGCAGGATCGTCAATAGAGATCGAGTCATCTCGCAGCGCCATAGCGGCGGTTTTGAAGCCCATAGTCTGCAGCGTGTCAAGACCCGGGTGAGGCCACTGGCTTGTTTCTGAGCCAATAAATGTCCATGGGAGCTGGAACACGGTACCCATGCTGACGCGGGCGCTTCGCCGATACAGAGGATCACTGCAGCCTGGTGTCAGCAGCAACGCATCCATTCCCAGCGCGGCAGCAGACCGGAAGATAGCGCCCACATTTGTGGGGTTCATGATGTTTTCAAGAACGGCGATCCGTTTTGCGTCTTTACATATTTCTTCGACAGAGGGCAGGGCAGGGCGCAGCATGGCGCACAACACACCTCGCGTCAGGTAAAAACCGGTCAATTCTGCAAGCACTTCCCGGTCAGCCGTGTACACCGGAATGTTGCCGCAACGCGCAATGATTTCTGCTGCCTGACCGTCTATATCCTTTCGCTCCATCAAAAGGGAAACCGGCTGACAGCCGGCATCCAGCGCCCTGTGGATCACCTTTGGGCTTTCTGCAATAAACATGGCTTTGGATGGGTCAAATCTGTTAAGCAGCTGCGCCTCCGTCAGCCTTGCGTAAACATCCAAGGCAGGATCGGAAAACTGTTGGATCTCGATGATGTTTGCCATAGTGTTGGAGTTGTCCTTTCGGTTTCTTATCCTAATAGTAGCAAATATGCATCAGAATGTCAAAGAAAAACAAGAATAAATAGAAATGACCCTTGACTGTGCTTTCCATACACCAGTCAAGGGTCATTTCTGTTCACTCTTGGGCTCTATCATCAATGGTTACCTCACTTTCTGTTGATTTGACACATCCTCATATCTTATCAAAATTCCGTCTGTAACACATCGGGTTTTAGCATTTCCACTGTTTCGGGATCATGCTGCAATTGGGAATCCATATATATGAAGATTGTCATATAGATCGGTTCTTGAAAAGATCAAATCCTATTGTATAAAAATTCTTAACGTCACTTACATCGTTCTATGTTCTTCGTATTTTATTATTACTTACTTTTGCTTTGTACTGATCTTTTTCAATGAACCTTGAGGATTTACTTGTACATTGGTATCACCTCTTGTGTCTATACTGTATCATACTTTTGCGGTAAATTCTATTCGCATGTTGTATAAAATGCAATAAATAATATAGTGCAAAACGCAGAAAGTGTGCAATATAAACAAATGATAGTTGACAGATACAGATGAAATGCAGTATAATGAACGTGTTGGGCCTGCAAGGTTATAAAAAACGGAGTCACCGATGGGTGGCTCCGTTTTGCTTAGGACTGTTCAATCAGTTTGATGCGGTTTGTTTCCGCATCCCAAATGAGGAATGCGTGTTTGGTTTCAGATCCTGACAGGTACTGAATGTGCAGACACGTATCGTCGGACAGATTGGCTGAGACCATAATGGCATCACCGGGAGTCAGACTGGACTGGGCAAAGATTCCGTAGTCCTTTCGGTAGACACCGCTTTGCGTTCTGGTTCCGATATCGATTTTGATGTCATAAGCGGCTTTTTGCGTAAACAGAAGAACCTTCGGTGCTTTTGCATCCAAAATAAGCTCAGAGAAGTTATTAAAATCAGAAATGTTATCAATGTTAAAGGGTGACATTTCAATTTTTCCGTCTGCACTTATTCGTTCTGCAGGGAAGTACTCGTCGCGCAGAATACCTGCCAGCTTGCTGTAGGAAATTTCAGCTGTTACAACACCTATCGCTGTTGGCGCAATGTCCGCAGGCTCAAAGTAGAAACACAGACCGTTAGGGGAGAAGTACCATTTGTCGTTGATTTCTCCGTTAAAATGATCTCTGACAGTTGATTCATAATCACGATACAGCGTATCCTTTTGTGCTTCCAATGCCTTAACTGTCAGCGTGCAGACCTGACTGACCATTTCCTTCTCAAGCAGAATATTGTAAAGAGATAAGTCCTGCCCGGTTGTCATGTTGAAGTTAACGGAATTAAACTTCTTATCTGGACGGTAGCCATCAAAGGTCGTTTCGTAAGTTAAGAAGCTTAAAACACCGCTGTCGATCCGCTGCGGATCGTATTCAACCGTGTATTGATAGGGCACCCAAGCGTCAGCGTTGGTGTAGGCTAATTTGGCTTGTGACAGTAATTGGTCTCTTGTTGCATAGGTGCTTTCAATGCGGTTCATCAAGTTGATTTTGATGTTGTCGGAAACCTGAGGGTCCAGCATGATAAGCATTTGTTCAAGATCGGTATTTGGATATACATACTCCAGCAAAATAGTACCGTTTTTTGCAGTAAAGGATTCTGTTTTCTTTGGCATGGAAATGCTGACTGTGGGAATCTGAGTAATAGGACCGTCTACAACCGGTGGTTTCGGCTCGGATGGCTCTGTCGGATCGGTTGAATTGTCTGTAGGATTCTGCGAAAGGGTGGGTATGGTTTCGCCGGACTGAAGAGACAGATCTTTCGGCGTTTTACAACCGACCATGCTCAAAAGTATAACAATACAGCATAGTATAGAAAAGAATCTTTTCATAATCCCAGCCCCTTTCAAAGAATGTGTAAATTATAATATATATCCGTAGGTATGTCAATGAAACAAATTGTTAACTTGACAAATAGAGGCGTCGGTTGTAAAATATAAAAAACTGCATATCGCTGTGATGGGGAATAGTAATGTGCTTTATCCTGCAGAGAATCCGGATCGTTGGCTGTGAGTCCGGGTGGTGTCGGCATCATGAATGTGCGTCCCGGAGCGAGTTCGGATGAGTGATAAATGAGAGTGGAACCGCGAGTTGTATAACCCGCCTCTTGTGCGTTTGCGCAAGAGGCTTTTATTTTTTGTTTTGGAGGAAATAATATGTATCTGTATAATTCTGCTACACACAAAAAAGAGCTGTTTCAGCCTAATTCCCCGGATGTGGTTAAGATGTATACCTGTGGCCCGACGGTGTATCACTTTGCGCACATCGGTAACCTGCGTACCTATATCATGGAGGATGTTCTCGAAAAATCTCTGCGGTATTTAGGCTACAATGTAAAGCGCGTTATGAATATCACCGATGTGGGTCATCTGGCATCGGACGCAGACACCGGTGAGGATAAGATGCTCAAGGGTGCCAAGCGCGAAAACAAGTCCGTTATGGAGATTGCCCAGTACTACACCGACGCTTTCTTTGCCGATTGTGATAAGCTGAACATTAAAAAGCCGGATATTATCCAGCCAGCCACCGGTTGCATTCCGGAGTTTATAACCATGGTTCAGGGACTCATCGAAAAGGGTTTTGCTTATGTTGCCGGCGGAAATGTGTATTTTGACACCTCTAAGCTGGAAAGATATTATGTGTTTAACGACCATGATGAGGAAGACCTTGCCATCGGCGTCCGTGAGGGCGTGGAAGAGGACACCAACAAGAAGAATAAGAATGACTTCGTTCTTTGGTTCACCAAGTCCAAATTTGAGGATCAGGCGTTAAAGTGGGATTCTCCTTGGGGTGTTGGCTATCCCGGCTGGCATATTGAGTGCTCCGGCATTTCTATGAAGTATTTAGGTGAGGATCTGGATATTCACTGCGGCGGTATTGACAATGCTTTTCCGCATCATACCAATGAGATCGCCCAGTCTGAAAGCTTCATTGGTCACAAGTGGTGTAACTACTGGTTCCATGTCCACCATTTGAACACCGATACCGGTAAAATGTCCAAGTCTAAGGGTGAATTTTTGACTGTGAGCCTGCTGCAGGAAAAAGGTTACGATCCTATGGCGTACCGCTTGTTCTGCCTGCAGAGCCATTATCGCAGAAATCTGGTCTTTAGCTGGGAGAATCTGGACAATGCTGCTGTAGCTTACCAAAAGCTGGTTGCCAAGATCGCAACACTGAAAGATGACGGCGATATTCAGCAGGATGCCTTGGACGAACTGAAGAATCGCTTTGTTACAGCCCTTAACGGCGATTTGAATACTTCTTTGGCTGTAACGGCTGTGTATGACGTTCTGAAGGCAAAGACAAATGATGCAACAAAACTGGCGGCACTTGCGGATTTCGATCAGGTGCTGAGCCTGAATTTGATCGAAGCTGCTAAGGAACAGAAAGCAAAGGAAGAAGCTGAGGCTGCAGCATCTGCCGATCCTGAGATCGATGCTCTTGTAGCAGCCAGAACCGAAGCAAAAAAGGCAAAGAATTTTGCGGAAGCAGACCGCATCCGCGATGAATTAAAAGCCCGTGGTATTGAGATTATCGATACGCCTCAGGGCGCGAAGTGGAGAAGAGTATGAAATTACTGATCCTTGACGGAAACAGTGTCATTAACCGCGCGTTTTACGGTGTGAAGCCTCTGAATACCCGTGATGGCTTCTATACCCATGCGATTTTCGGTTTTTTGAATATTCTTGAACGCATGGAGAAGGAAGAGCAGCCGGATGCGGTTTGTGTTGCTTTTGATCTTCACGGTCCTACTTTCCGTCATGAGCAGTACGAAGGCTATAAGGCCACCCGTCATCCGATGCCTGAGGAATTGGCACAGCAGCTGCCTGTTATGAAGCAGGTTCTGCGTGCAATGAACATTCCGATTTACGAATGTCAGGGTTGGGAAGCTGATGATGTGATCGGCACTGTTAGCCGCATTTGCAGCAACAACGACTGGGAGTGTGTGGTTGTAACCGGAGACCGGGACAGCCTGCAGCTGATTGACCGGAATGTGCATATCAAACTGGTGATCTCAAAACCCGGTCAAACAACGGCAACGCTGTATGATGAAAATAAATTCTGCGAAGAGTACGGTTTTATTCCCAAGAAGCTGATTGACTTAAAGGCGCTTATGGGCGATTCTTCCGACAATATTCCCGGCGTACCCGGAGTCGGCCCCAAGACCGCTACGGAATTGCTTGTGAAATATGGCTCTTTAGATGGGATCTATGCCCTTTTGGAGGATCCTGACATCCGTCCGAAATTACGCGAGAAACTGGAAAGCGGTAAGGAATCTGCCTATCTTTCCTTTGATCTTGCCACCATTCGTTGCAATGCTCCCATTGATTTTGAACCTAAGGATGCCATTGTTCAGCCCTATAACCGCAAGGAGCTATACAGGCTCTTTGTAAAGCTGGAATTTGTGCGGCTGATCGATAAATACGGTCTTCGGGGTGTGGAATTGGAGGAAGCAGAGCCTGTCAAGAAGGGTGTTGTTTTGCCTAGAGTTTCCGGTTTGCCGGATACCCTTGATAAGGTCGCTGTGTACCTTGCTCCGGATGGCTCGGTGGGTGTGGCGTGGGAAAACGGTGTATGTGCGTTGACACCGCTGGAGGTGCAGTTTGATGCACAGTTTTTGAGTCGTACCCAATGTGTGTTATGTCATGATTTGAAAACGACGCTTCACGGACTGGATCAGCTTGGTCTGGATTACGGTAAGTTTGTGTTTGATACGGCCCTTGCTGCTTATGACCTGAATCCCTCTCAGTCCGATTATTCTCTTTCAAAGCTGGCGATTAACTACCTCGGTGTGTCTGTTGACGATGGCGATGCGGTTGGCTGTGCCGAGGCTGTTTGGAATCTGCAGCCGATAATGGAGGATGCTTTGCGCCAAAACGGTATGGAGCGTCTTTATCAGGAAATCGAATTGCCCCTTTGCTCTGTTCTCTACAGAATGGAAAAGGCCGGCATTGCCATTGACAGAAAGCAGCTTGAGCAGTTTGGTGATATGCTGAGTCAGCGGATCGCTGACTGTGAGCAAATTATTTTCACCTATTCGGATGGACCCTTTAATATTAATTCCACAAAGCAGCTGGGCGAGCTTTTGTTTGAAAAGCTGGCGCTGCCGCCTGTGAAAAAAACGAAAAACGGCTATTCCACCAATGTGGATGTACTGGAGAAGCTGAAGGATAAGCATCCTATTATTCCGGCCATTATGGATTATCGGATGCTGACAAAGCTGAAGTCCACCTATGCCGACGGTCTTATTAAGGTGATCGGTGAGGATGGCAGAATCCATACAACATTCCAAAATCTTGTTACCGCTACCGGCCGGCTTTCTTCTACAGATCCCAATCTGCAGAATATTCCTGTCCGTACGGACTTGGGCGCTGAGATCCGGAAGATGTTTATTGCAAGTCCCGGCTGCGTGCTTGTGGATGCTGACTACAGTCAGATCGAGCTGCGTGTCCTTTCCCATATTGCCGACGATAAGACAATGCAGGCAGCCTTTACCGACGGTATGGATATTCATGCCGTTACGGCCTCTCAGGTATTTAATGTGCCTGTAGACAGCGTAACAGCCCTTCAGCGCCGTCATGCAAAGGCGGTCAACTTTGGTATAGTTTACGGAATTTCTGAGTTCTCCTTAGCGGAGGATATCGGTGTATCCCGATATGAGGCCAAAGCATATATTCAAAGCTATTTGGATCACTATCACGGCGTAAGAGAATACATGAAAAATGTTGTGTCAGATGCCCGTGATTGCGGCTATACCCAGACGATCTATGGTCGCAGACGGTATATCCCGGAACTGAAGAGCAGCAATTTTATGGTCAGACAGGGTGCGGAACGCATCGCACTGAACACACCGATTCAGGGATCTGCGGCAGACCTGATTAAATTAGCCATGATTCAAATCGATAAAGCACTTTCGGAAAAGTATCCGGAGGCAAGACTGCTTCTGCAGGTGCATGACGAATTGATCGTAGAATGCCCTGCAAACTTGGCAGAGGATGTTGCCAAGCTTCTCAGTGCAGAAATGGAGCAGGTCGCATCCTTGAATGTTCCGCTGACAGCGGAAGCAAAAATCGGAAGGACATGGTTTGAGGCAAAATGATCAAAATAGAAAAAATGTCCGAGAAATTTGTTCCTGCCGTAGCTGAGCTGGAAAGAAATTGTTTCAGTATGCCTTGGAGTGAGCGCTCTATTGCCGGTGAGTTGGTAAATCCTTTGGCTCTGTGGCTGGTTGCCGTTGAGGATGGTAAGCTTGTTGGCTATATCGGTTCTCAGGCGGTTATGGACGAAGCAGATGTAATGAATGTAGCTGTTGATATGAATTACCGCAGAAGAGGCATAGGAGAAGCCCTTGTGAAGGAGCTGGTGGCTCTTTTGAAAAAGAGTGGCATTCGCTGCCTGACATTGGAGGTTCGCGCAGGGAATGAACCGGCCGTGACGCTGTATGAGAAGCTTGGATTTGTTCAAGTAGGACGCCGTCCCGGTTATTATCAAAAGCCGAAAGAGGACGCGTTGATCTTACGAAAGGAGTGGGAAATATGAATATTCTTGCAGTGGAATCTTCCTGCGATGAAACTGCGGTTGCCATTGTAGCCGATGGAAGAACGGTACTGACGGATTGTATTTCCTCTCAGGTAGATCTGCACAGGATCTATGGCGGTGTGGTGCCTGAAATTGCGTCACGCAAACACATTGAGGCCATTTCCACCTTGGCGGAACAGGCGCTTCAAAATGCCAATATGACCAGAGATGACATTGATGCGGTTGCAGTTACCTATGCGCCGGGACTGATCGGCGCGGTGCTGGTGGGGGTTAACTTTGCTAAGGCCCTTGCCTTGGCTCTCCGTAAGCCGTTGATCCCTGTGCACCATATCCGCGGTCATATTGCGGCAAATTATCTTGCCTATCCGGAGTTAGAACCGCCGTTTCTTTGTTTGATGGTATCCGGCGGTCATACTATGCTGATCGATGTTCAGGATTATACCAAAATGGAAATTCTCGGCGGCACGCTGGATGATGCGGCAGGTGAGTGCTTCGATAAAGTTGCCCGTGTGTTGGGAATGCCGTATCCCGGTGGCGCAGCCTTGGATAAAGCGGCGCAGCTTGGTGATGATACCCGCTATCCGCTTCCCAGATCCAAGCCCGGCGCGAATCCTTTGGACATGAGCTTCTCCGGCCTGAAAACTGCGGCATTGAATCTCATTCACCATGCCGAGCAGGTAGGGGAGGAGCTGGATATAAACTCTCTTTGCGCCAGCTTCAGTGCTGCGGTGTCAGATACCTTGGTGCCACGAACATTTTCGGCATTAAAGCAGACAGGGTACACTAAGCTTGCGGTTGCCGGCGGTGTTGCTGCCAATTCCCGTATCCGCAAAGATATCTTGGATGCAGCTGAGAAAATTGGCGCAAGCGTGTATATGCCTCCGCTGTCCTTGTGCGGTGATAACGGTGCTATGATTGGAGCCCAGGCGTATTACGAATTTTTAAGCGGCAACATTGCGGATATGTCCCTAAACGCCTATGCAACAAAATCCATATTGGGTGAAACAATATAATGCAGGGGGAATCCCCTGCATTGTTATTTCTCCAGTATTCATGCATTTTTTCATAGATTATATTTTTTCAAAATGAATACCAAAATTCCACTATAGAAATGTTTAGAAAACAGGGTTTTTGATGATATTTGGCGGATATTATTAGGGTACATTTCGTAGTGACCACTGTGGAAAACCTTGTGGAATGTGTGAATAACTATATGAATACAGTGTAAATTTCGGGAGAAATCGACATTGTTTTCGATGGTTGACCTGTGTTTTTAACAGGTTATGCCCAGAAATCGTGTTTTGATCATAAAAATGAAGCTTTTCCTTCATAAAAATGAAGGGATTCAATTGTTTGGATTCGGAAGGTGTGATGGTATGCTGCGTATATACGATTCCCCTGCGTCGATCGATGCGGATAAGCTGATGCAGGTATATCACGGAAGTGGGCTGTCGCTTGGCAAACAAAGAGAATTTTGTGACAGTTTATACAGCTTTTTTTCCGTGCCGGGAGCGGTATATGCCGTTTGGGAAGAAGACGGCATATACAAGAGCGCTTTGCGTGTGGAACCGTATTGCGACGGAGCAATCATTGCCGGTCTGGAAACACATCAGGACGCCCGATGCCTCGGATATGCAACGATGCTGCTTAGTCAAACGGTTGCAGCAATGAACTGGAACATTATATATTCCCATGTTTCAAAGGGAAATGGGGCTTCCATGCGTGTACATCTAAAATGCGGTTTCCGTCAGGTGATGGATCATGCGGTTTTTCTCGACGGAAGCGTATCCCAATCCTATGTTACATTACGAAAAGATAAGAAATAAGGCAGGACAGTAATTAACTGTTCTGCCTTATTTGCTGTCCGCACAGAAGAAGATTTCTTTTTCTCCATGGTAGTCTGCATCCAAACGGTGCACACCGAATGTTTTTTCAATTAGGTGATTTTCCAGACACGCCTCCAGCGTACCTGAAAACCGGCAGACACTTGCATCCAAAATTACCAGATGATCTGCAAATTTTACAGCATGCGCTAAGTTGTGCATGATCAGGATGACGGTTTTGTTATGGGTTGTTAACGACTTTAACAGATCAAGAAATGCAGATTCTGCAACAGCATCCATATAAGTGGTCGGTTCATCCAGTACGATGATATCCGTTTGCTGCGCAAGAATCATTGCCAGAAATGCCCGCTGGCGTTCTCCGCCGGACAGGGTGGGAAGATATCGATCTTGTATGGATGTACAGTTGGTTTGTACCATAGCATCTTCTATGGCGGTGATGTCCTGCTCCGAAAGATGCCGGCGGATACCGAGGTAGGGGCTTCTGCCGAAGGCAATCAGCTCCCGTACGGTAATATTGGGACAAGGATGCAGCTGCGGCAGCAGGGATATCTGCTTCGCCAATGATCCAACGGTCTGTGCTTGAACATTACATCCATTGAGGAGAATGTTTCCGCTGTATTTTTGTTGTCGGAGCAGGCAGTTGGCAAGGGTTGTTTTACCGGCACCATTCCTGCCTAAAATAACGGTAAGCTGATGCTTTGGCGCAGTAAAGGAGATGTCCTTCAATACGGTTTTATCTCCAAAGGCTACAGATACATTTTGAAATTCAATCATAGATATTTCTCCTTTTCACAAGCAGGGTGAAAAAGAAGGGAACACCGATCAATGCCATCAGGATGCCAACCGGTATTTCCGTTGGTGCTAACAGAGTGCGGCCGATAAGATCGGCAAGAACCACAATAATTGCACCCACAAAGGAGGAAACGATCAGCTGCGGCCCTACAGCGTTCCCACAAAGGCGTCTTGCAATGTGTGGGATAACCAAACCAACAAATCCCAAAAGCCCGGCATAACTGACCACAGCGGCTGCTGCGGCAGAAGCAAGGGTCAGGCAGACTGTTCGCAAGGGACGGGTTCTGACACCGAGGGAGGTTGCAACGGTATCTCCCAAGCATAGAAGATCGATTCTACGAGAGAGAATCAAAGAGGTGATAAGGCAGCCGGCGATCATAATAAATGGCACAATTAACTGCGTTGTCTGTACGCCGCTGAATCCTCCAATGGAAAAGGCGTTATATGACGACAGTACATCCGCATCCAGTAGGGATAAAAAGGAAATGCCTGCGTTGAGAATTGCGGTACAGGCAATACCGGACAAAATCACAGTGCTGGCGGTTGCGTGAATTGCCTTTGCGACCAATATGATTATGACGGCGGTAATAAATGCCCCCAAAAAGGCTGCAACAGGCAGGCCGTACCACAGGTGAGGAAAGAATGACAGCAGAATTATACAGCAGAAACCGCCACCGGCATTGACACCGATAATGTTAGGACCAGCAAGTGCATTCCCGGTTACACTTTGCAGAAGCACGCCGGAAACAGACAGCCCAATGCCTGCCAGAACCCCGGCTATAACCCGGGGGATCCGCAGATGGTAGAGGATGATACTTTCACTTTGATATCCGTCTTTTTGCAGAATACCCATGAGGAAGGAACGGGGCGGTATTACCGTATTGCCCAAAAGACAGGCAGCAATACACACAATCAGTAAAAGAAAGGCGAGAAGTAAATACCCTCGAAAATTACGAAAGAGGGACCGTGATTCGATTGTCAACCCGTATCCCTCCTTTGTTATTTACTCATATATTGTGTTGATAAGATACCGATAGGCTTCTGCCCATCTGGCATTGGGCTTGTACTGGAATAGTTCTTTCGGTAAAATGTGCACTTTGCCGCTTTGAACCGCCTGCAGAGTTTGCCATTGGGGTTGCTTCAGTATGGTTTGTATGTAGGAGATTGCAGCGTCAGCATCCCCCATGGTCGTAATGAAAATGTGTTCCGGATCCTGTAAGAGAATTTCTTCAAAGCTGAGACCGTCTAACAGCACGGACGCGGAGTCAGCAATGTTACGAACACCCAATTCCGAAAGCATGCCGCAGGCAAAATGATCCTTTGTTCCTTTCGCCTTTGTGGATCGGGCACCGGAGCCGGCACGGATAAAGAGAATTGGGATCTCTCGCTCGACTGTCGGTAATGAGCTGATGGTGGCATCAATTTGATTCCTTAGCTGCAAACCGTATTTCTCATACAGGTCCTGTCGTTGCGTCAGCTTTGTAAAGATTTCAAAGACGGAAAGGTAATCCACAAAGCTTTCCACTCGGAATGCAACTGCCGGTATTCCGGCAGCTGTGCAAAAAGCAGCAGCTTTCTTTTGCGCGTCGATATCCGATGAAAGAATCACAAGATCAGGCTTGGCGGCAACGAGCTGCTCTAAGTTGATCGTTTTTCCTGCGCCTCCGTCTACAAGGACAGCGCTGCTGTCAGCGAATCCACGGTCAATGCTTTCCTGAACGGTAACCGCTACGGTACCGCCTGCAGTTACCCAAATATCCGCAAAGGAGGAAAACAGAACAGCAACCCTTTTGGGGTTTACAGGCAGCGCAACAGCAGCTCCGGTTGCATCTGTGACTGTAATTGTGTTTGAATCAGGGATTTTCACTTTTGCGCATCCGAAGAACAGCAGAGCAGGCATAAGGATGGCTATCCCAAGTGCTATGGCTTTTCTCATGGCTGATTATTCGCCAATAAGGGCCTTTTGTACATTCTCAAAGCCAATTCGCTGGATGGTGTCAGCAAAACGCTCGCCTGCAATGCCATTGTCGCGGAAATAGAGAATCACTTTTTCCACCAAGTCCAAAAGCTCTGCCTCATCGGTAAAGATCTTATTCAGGGGCTTGCCCTGACCAACCTTTTTGCCCCAACGTCCGCCAATATAGATGCGGTAGCCGATCACGCTGTTTTCAAAGGCATGAAAAGGACATTTGCCGATACATCTGCCGCAGTGATTGCAGCTGTCACCAATTTGAATCTTTCCGTCTGCAACGGATGCGGCTTTCATGGGGCAACCGTTTGTGATGGCACAGTTTTTACAGCCACGGCACAGATCATAATCCACAACCGGAACTCGCTGACCGATAATCCCTAAATCGTTCAAATCAGGCTTTACACAGTTATTGGGACAGCCACCGACGGCGATCTTGAACTTGTGTGGCAGCTTTACATCGTGATAGCCGGTATAGAAACGATGATGAATTTTCTCAGACAGGGCAAAGGTATCAATGAGACCGTATTGACATGTAGTTCCCTTACAGGAAACAATGGGACGAACCTTAGGACCGGTGCCGCCGGCCTCCAGCCCATGCTTTGCAAGGAAATCACAAAACGGTGCAATATTGGCATAGGAGATCTTCTGCACTTCAATAGTTTGACGGGTTGTCATTGCCATCTCACCGGAGCCAAAGCGCTTAGCGGCTTCTGCAATCAGCTCTGCCTGTTGGGCGGTAATCTTACCGTTTACAGTCAGAACACGGGCGTTAAAGCAATCCTCTGTATTCTTGTCGCGGAGAAAACCAAGACCTTTTAAGCGAGTAATTTCCTCTGGTGGGATTGTAGATGCGACTGGTTTGTTATACATCGTCGTTTCCTCCAATTTTATTTCGAAAGTATGGTATTTAGGTATGCAATTGCCTGCTTGTAACCGGCTAATCCCTGTCCCTTGATAGTTTTTACACAGGCAAGACCGGCATAGGAGATGTGACGGAAGGATTCTCTTGTATCCGGATCAGAAATGTGCACCTCTACAGCAGGGATAGCAACGGCTTTCAATGCATCCAAAATAGCAATAGATGTATGTGTGTAGGCAGCTGGGTTGATGACGATACCGTCGTACTTTCCGTATGCAGCCTGAATGGTATCTACAAGATCACCTTCATGATTAGACTGATATTGGGTAACTTCTATGCCGAGTTCTGCAGCAGTTGCCTGCAAAAGGTCAAGAAGATCGGCAAAGGTTTGCCTGCCGTAAACATTCGGCTCCCGAATGCCGAGCATGTTGATATTTGGACCGTTGATAACCAGAATCTTCATTTCCTGTGTTCTCCTTGTAAAAGCATGATAATTCTCTCTGCTGTTTCTTCCGGTGTTCCGCTGTTTTCAACCGTAAAATCTGAAAATTTTTCATACAACGGTCCGCGAACACGCAGCATTTGGGACAGATCAGAGGATTGGGATAGGGGTCTGCCGTCAGTAGGAAGAGATTCTGTATCTCTTTTCAGCCAAATAACAACACCGTTTTGCCGCAATGAAGAATAGTTTTCTTGTTTGGTAACACAGCCGCCGCCCGTAGCAATCACTAGTCCGGACATCATGCCAAAATCCCGAAGTACACCCATTTCGATATTCCGAAACACAGCTTCGTCGTAGGTACTGAAAATTTGGGGGATGGGCATTTCTGCGCGATTTTCAATAATGGCATCGGCATCCACAAAGTCTTTCCTGAGTAGGTCTGCAAGATATTTCCCGACGGTAGATTTGCCGCATCCGGGCATGCCGATAAGCACAATGTTTTCCGTTAAGCCGGTAAGACGATAATAGACTTCTTCGATCAATGCGTCCGGAAGGTAGGTGTCGGTAAACAGCTCGGCACTCTCTTTTGCTTGCGCGATCAGCATTCTCAGACCGTTTACAGCGATGATTCCACGGGCTTCTGCATCCAGCAAAAGCTGGGTCTTTGCCGGATTATATATAATATCCAGCACACCCTCTAATTGCGGAAATACGAAAAGGTCAACAGGGGTTGCTCCGTTGTGGGGAAACATTCCGACCGGTGTTGTATTGACGATGACAGAGGCGTCTGCATGATTTGAGAGGTTATCATAGTTATCCTCTCCTGTTCGGGAAATAACGATGACCTGCGCTCCACATTCCTGCAAGACGGCGCATACCGTGACGGAAGCACCGCCGCTTCCGAGGACAAGCACTTTCTTCCCGTTTACTGATAGACGGGAATATTTCAGCAAGTAAGAAAAACCGAAATAGTCCGTATTGTGGCCAAGTAAAGTACCGTCTGCTATGCGTACGATGGTATTGACCGAACCGAGTCGCTTAGCTATGGGTGTTAGTTCGGAGCAGTAGGGAACAACGGCTTTTTTGTAGGGAATTGTAACATTCAGTCCGGTAAAACTGCCGGATTGCAAAAATGCTGCAAGTTCTTGTGGCTTTTTTTCATAAAGATCATAGGGATAATCAGCAAAATAACTGTGAATATAGGGTGAATAACTGTGCTTTAATGTTTCACCCAACAGACCGCATTGCATTAAACCACCTCGGTGTAGCTACCTAAATAAGTAAATTCCTCACAAAGATCATCCAGCTCACACATCAGTTGAACAAACTCTTCGGAATAAATGGATGTCTCCAAATCAAAGTAGAACATGAATTCAAAGTCACGGTCCGGAATCGGACGGGATTCCAGTTTGATCACATTGATACCGAGTACATACATACGGGCAAGGACTTTGTATAGTGCGCCGGGTTTGTGGGGCAGGATCAGCATAATGCTGGTTCTGTCCGAGCCGGGGTATATTTCAAGATTCTTGCTGATGCAGATGAAACGGGTACGGTTGTTACCTTCATCCTGCACAGAGGGAACAAGGCACTCCAGTCCGTAGAGTTCTGCGCAATGCTTTGCAGAGATGGCAGCGATATCCGCTCTTTCGGATTCAGAGACCATTTTTGCGGCAACTGCAGTATTTTCCACGGGAATGATCTTTGCGTTGGGGAAACGCTTCAGGAAACCGGTGCACTGATTGATCGCCTGCTCATGGGAGTAGATTTCCGTAATGTTTTCCGCTTTTGTACCGGGTTTGGCCAGCAAATGATGATCGATCTTCAAACGGAAGGTCTTTACAATGGAAAAATTGTGGTGGATCATCAGGTCATAGACCTTTTTTACAGAGCCGGCGGTGGAGTTCTCGATGGGCAGGATTCCGTACTGACAGAGGCCTTGCTCAATGGCATTGAATACACCGTCAAAGTTCTTGCAGTACATAATAAGCGGAGATTTGAAGATCTTCTCACAGGCAACCTGAGAATAGGCACCCTCTACGCCTTGGCAGGCCACCATGGCAGATTGAGGGAAAAGCTTCGGTGTCTTTTCAATGGAGGATGTGATTCTTGCGTACAAGGGTGTTGCAGATGTGTTTCGCTTACTTTGATAGCTTCTGCTGAGCTCAAAGAGCATAGAATAAAGGACACGGGTATAATTTGCCATATCCTCTCCGGCAAGGTCTGCAACAGATTGCAGTTTTTCACGCTCACGCGCCGGCATGTAGATGGGCAGATTATTCTCCTTCTTGTAATCCGCAATTTCAGCGGCAACATGCATTCTTTGCACGAATAAACGGACAAGATCGCTGTCGATTTCGTCAATGCGATCGCGTAGTTGCTTTATGTCCATGATGATGACCTCCGAATATTAAATGTGAGACATAAATGCGTCGAATACTGCTATAGCTGCGGCTGCTTCCACAACGGGAACGGCTCTGGGGACAATGCAGGGATCATGGCGACCCTTCACGATCAATTCACTGATTTCTTCCTTAGAGAAAGAAACAGACTGTTGAGGAATCGAAATGGAGGGTGTAGGCTTAACGGCAACTTGGAAAACCAAAGGCATTCCGTTTGTAATGCCGCCGAGAATGCCACCTGCGTTATTGGTGACGGTTTTGATGATTCCGTCTTCTACGGTAAAAGCATCGTTATTCTGGCTGCCACGCATATAGCTGCCGGTGAAACCGCTGCCGAAATCCAAGCCTTTTACAGCAGGGATACCGTAAATGATTTGTGCAATACGGCTTTCCATGCTACCAAACATCGGATCACCAAGACCGACAGGAAGACCGGTAACGACACATTCAATGACGCCGCCAACACTGTCACCGTCTGCATGGGCCTTGGCAATGGCTTCCTGCATTTTCTTGCCTGCTTCCGGGTTGATAACAGGAAAATCTTTTTGCACAGAACTAAGATCGGGATGGATCCAGTCAAGGAAAACAGGTTCATCGGCAATGCCTGCAATAACAGAAATATGTGCTCCGATATGGATGCCTTCCTGTTCCAACCATTGTTTGCACAAACCGCCGGCAATACAAAGCGGCGCAGTCAGACGTCCGGAAAAATGTCCGCCACCGGCAACATCCTGATAGCCACCGTATTTCAACTCTGCAGTAAAATCCGCATGTCCGGGTCGGGGACAGTCCTTTAGATTGGCATAATCACCGGATTTTGTGTTGGTATTGCGAATGATTGCTGCGATCGGCGCACCGCAGGTAAATCCATCGACAATGCCGCCTAAAAATTCGGGTGCATCTGCCTCTTTGCGTGGTGTGGAGTAGGCGTTTTGCCCGGGAGCGCGGCGATTGAGAAATGCCTGCAAGGCGGCAAAATCTACAGGCAGTCCTGCAGGAACGCCGTCTAAGTTCATACCAATGGCAGGGCTGTGGGACTGGCCGAATATGGATAATTTTATGTTCTCACCGTATGTACTGCTCATAATGACCTCCAAGTTTGCGGAATTCATCCCAAAAAGCAGGGTAGGATTTTTCAACACATTGCGCGTTGCGAATCAAAACAGGTCCGTCTGCCACCGTTGCAGCAATAGCAGCAGCCATTGCGATTCTGTGATCGGAACAAGAATCCACGGTGCAGCTGTGATAGGTACCGGCGTAAACCTGCAGCGCATGATCACTGACTTGCGTGTTTACGCCAAGCTGATGCAGCATTTCTGCCACTGAGGCAACACGGTCAGATTCTTTGAGTCGAAGCCGGGCAATGTTTTCAAAGGTAGCGCCGGCTTTTGCGCCTGCGGCGACAGATAAAATCGGAACAAGATCAGGAACATCAGAAGCATCCACCGTAATATTACATTCAAGGGCAGGCAGCAAATCTGCGACTGCTCGGTCACCTTGCAGAGATTCTGCAGACAATCCGTTTACTGTAATATCGTGGCCGAGCGCAATTGCGGTCAGGAAGAAAGCACCGTTGCTCCAATCTCCCTCCACGGTCAGCTCACCCGGAGAACAGAAGGGATAATGACATTGGATGCAATGATTCTCAAAACTGACACCAAAGGTGCGAAGTGCATCTACCGTCATATCAATGTAGGGCTTTGACTCTACATTGCCAATGATCTCAAGCTGTGATTGACCGGGGATCAAGGGTAATGCGAACAAAAGACCTGTGATAAACTGACTGGAAATGTTTCCGTTGATTCTATAGGTACCGGATAGGAGCTTACCGGTGCAGTGTATGGTGGATTCCGTGGGTCTTGACAATTGACAGCCCATTCTTTCCATCTCCTCCCAAAGAGGGGATAAAGGACGATAGGGAAGTCTGCCTTCTAAGAGGAATGTGGCATCAACACCCAATGCGCCAACGATAGGCAGCATAAACCGCAGCGTGGATCCACTCTCACCGCAGGGTAATTCTGCGTGATTCGCGGTGCAGCGAATGGGCTCGATATAGTAACCGCTGGCTGTGCGTGTAATATTTGCACCAAGAGCATTTAAGCACGCAGCAGTGGCTTCAATATCACGGTTTGTTTGACTGCAGATCAGGTTAGTGGGTCTGTCGCTGAATGCGGCGCAGATCAACAGCCTGTGGGCTTGGGATTTTGATGGAATTGCCTGTATTTGACCGCATAGCGGTCCGGGAAATACCTGAATATCCATGTTAAAGACCTGCTTCAATAAAGGATTGTAAGGAAGAAATTACCGTGGGACAAATGCTGCAATGACCGATTCTCTCGGGGAGAATCAAATTGACAGAATCCGCCTCTCTTTTTTTGTCGGACAGGGCACCGGTAACCAGCGCTTTCGCACCGAAGTCAGTGGTTATGGGCAAGCCAAAACGGGAGAGTGTGTCACAAATCCGGTTTGCGTCGACTTTGCTGCACATACCATTCTTCGCCGCTGCTCTTGCAACAATAGCCATACCGATTGCCACTGCTTGACCATGAGATACCTTATGGCTGCTTAGGGTTTCTATGCTGTGCCCGATGGTATGTCCAAGGTTCAGCTTTTGTCGCAAACCCTGATCAAACTCATCCTCCTGAACCACATCCCGCTTCCACCGGATGCACTGAGCGATGACATATTCACGGTCAAAGTTCAGCTTGTTATCGGATAAGTGGGCAAACAATTCTGCGTCAAACAGAACACCGTATTTGATAACCTCTGCGCAGCCGTCTGTAAAGACAGCATCCGGTAACGTATGTAAGCTGTTTAAGTCGCACAGTACCAGTCGGGGCTGATAGAACGCACCGGCAAGGTTTTTGCCTGCAGGCAGGTCAATGGCGGTTTTACCGCCGACAGAGGAATCCACCATAGCGAGCAGGGTAGTGGGGATCTGAATATAGGAGATGCCGCGCATATATGTTGCAGCGGCAAAGCCGGTAAGATCGCCAACCACTCCTCCGCCAAGGGCAAGGATACAGTCTTTTCTTGTGATTCCGTTTTCCGCAAGGAAATTCAATATACTCAGGTAATTCTGACCGTTTTTGCTGTCTTCGCCGGCAGGAATCACATAATGACAGATCTCGTAATTACCGATGCTTAATCCAGCCATGATGGTATCTGCGTATAGAGGCCAAACATTACTGTCGCTGATGATAGCGATCTTTTTGGGTGAACAGGCAGAGGAAATATGGCTGTGAATATCTTTGTAAAGATCATGACCGATCAAAACGGGATAAGATTTGGAGGCGCCAACATCGATCTTATTCATCCGTCAACTTCCTCCTTTTTCTTTCTGCCTTCCTCCAAAAGCGCGATGAGCAAATCAGCGTTTCCTTCTTCAATTGCGTCACGGTATTTGGTGAGATTGGAAATGTAGATGTCCAATTCACCAAGAATGTTTTCCCGATTGGAGAGAAATAGCTCTGCCCACATTTGAGGATTCAGCCAAGCCACGCGAGTCAGGTCCTTATAGCTGCCGGCGGAAAAGCCGCTGTGAGAACCGGCGACAGGGGATTTAATAAAGGCGTTGCTGATAATGTGGGGCATTTGCGAGGTAAATGCGATCATAGCGTCATGCTTCTCTGCGGTGGTCACAGAGAAGGATTTGAAATCACAGGGAAGCAGTAATTTCTCAACCTGCTGCAGCAGCTCAGGATCGTCAAATTTAGGCGGAACAAGCACCATAGGTGCACCCTGAAACAAATTGGAGCGGCTGTATTTGAATCCGCTGTAATGAGAGCCGGCCATAGGGTGACCGCCAATAAATGTGAAACCGTATTTTTCGGCAAGAGGGAAGCAGCGACGGCAGACCTCTGCCTTGATGCCGCAGGAGTCGATCACAACCGTATTTGCGCGGATTAAATGGGCATGGTTTTCCAGCCATGAGGCAGAGGCATCGGCATACACGGATAAAATGATCAGTTCGCATTCGGGGATCTCTGCGTCCGTAAGTTTGCCCTGTACGATGCCGGACAGCTCCGCAAAGTCTTGAATGGTGGCATCGGTATCGTATGCAAATACGGTATGACCCGCTTTTGCGTATGCACGGGCAAAGGAACCGCCGATGAGACCTAAACCCAAAATACCGACTTTCATAGGATTGCCTCCCGAACCTTATTGACCTTGCGGTTCAATTCAGCAAACTGAACAGGCGTCAAAGACTGGGCACCGTCGCACATTGCACAGGCAGGATTGTTATGTACCTCTACCATAATGCCGTCAGCACCGCATGCAGCGGCTGCGACTGCCATTGAGGGAACTAAAGCCGCTTTGCCGGTTGCGTGGCTGGGGTCAACTACAACAGGCAGATGGGTCAGGCTGTGCAGCACAGGAACAGCGGAAAGATCTAATGTGTTACGCGTGTATGTCTCATAGGTCCGGATTCCGCGTTCACAAAGAATCACATTTTCGTTGCCTTCGCTCATAATGTATTCTGCGCTCATAAGCAGCTCCTGCAGAGTGTTGGCAAGACCGCGCTTAAGCAGAATGGGCTTCTTCGTTTTGCCCAGCTCCTGAAGCAGGTCAAAGTTCTGCATATTACGGGCACCGACCTGAATGATGTCAACATTCTCAAACAGATCCAAGGAACGAATGTTCATAATTTCTGTAATAATCGGCAAACCGGTTGCTTCTTTGGCCTTTAGCAGCAGCTTGATACCCTCATCCTTCAATCCTTGGAAGGCATAAGGGGAGGTTCTGGGCTTGAAAGCGCCGCCGCGCAGTACGTCTGCGCCGGCTTCCTTTACGGCATTGGCAACGTAAATGATCTGCTCCTCAGATTCCACGGAACAGGGGCCTGCGATCATGGCAAAATTACCGCCGCCGAATTTAGCATTGCCGACGGTGATGATTGTGTCGTTGGGATGAAACTTTCTGTTTGCCTGCTTGTAGGGCTCAGAGACCCGTTTCACGCTGTCGATGATTTCTAAGCTGTTCAGCAGTTCAATATCGACACGACTGGTATCACCAATCAGACCGATAATGGTTACTTCTTTGCCTTCTGAAACATGGACATCCAAATTCTGATTCTTTAACCAGTTCAGCAAATGTTCCTTTTGTTCCTGCGTAGTTCCGTGTTTTAATACAGCAATCATACAATCATCTCCTAAAAATATAAGCCGCACAGAAATCATCCTGTGCGGCCTAATAAATCAAAATAAATTGGTTTCTTTGCAGCACAAAATGCTATTACTTTTTGTCGTTAAAAAAGTAATAGTAGCCAAAATAGAACTGTGCAGCAGAGAACATAGCGACCATGGGTAGGCCTCCAATAAAATAATTTATGACATTGTATCATGTTCAGTTTTAATTTTCAAGTAGTTATTGCTGTTTTTTTACAAAAAAAGAGAACCTGTCCACAGGAACAGGTTCTCAAAAATGCTATTGGATTGTAATGTTTTTGGAGTGTGCCAGCTGGTTGTTAAAATACACATTGACAACATAATCTCCGGCCGTTTCGGGCAAGTCGGGCAGAGACAGCTTGTAGTAGGTAGTCTGCCAAATCTGACGCCAGTTTGTATCTTTGATGTCAATGCAGACAACGGTTCCGTCAGCATCCTTAATAGCGGTTACGATAGTTACACTATCATTTCCGGAAGGTGTGCCGGCGTAGATATTTCTGGACACACTGAAGTATGCTTTATCTCCCGGATGGAACTTGGTGGCAGTGGTTTGCGTTGCCTGATTGCGTAGGACAAAGCTTAGACTGCTCTTTTTGTATCCGAACAGATCCAATTCTTTGATTTCCTGCGTTGTAAACTCAATTGTACCGCCGTGTATAATTGATTCGTCTGCAGTCTTCAGCGCAAATGAATAGGTTGCACCCGGAATGTAGCCCATTATATTCACCGTGTTTTCAGGGAATCCGGAAACGGTTCTTGTTTCTGAGCCGTTTATTGTATATTCAAGGACCCAACCGCCGGCAGATACCGGTTTGTCGGATTCCCATGTCAGGGTGAGTATTTCGGGGATCGTATCCGTGACGGTAAGATTTGATATGTTGATCTTATCCTTTGTCACGTTTATCCGCTCGCTTTGCGGCATACCGTCGGCGGTCACCTCAACGGAATAGGTCGTTGCCGTGCTGACACCGTGGAAGGTTGCTGTGTTTTCGTACACCTCGACGGTTGTATCATAATTTTGATTATCGTAACAGCGGACGATCCACTTGGTGGTTTCTGCGCCTTCCGGCACATCCCATGATACTGTCAGCTTTCCGCTTTGGAAATAAACATTTTTAAGGTTTTGCGCACGTACAAGCATCTGCGGTGTGAAAGTTGCCTCTGTAACACCGGAATAGTTAATTCTGCTGGCCGGTTCTAAGCGGAAAGCGTATGCAGCGCCAACAGTCAGCCCGGAAATCGTCACGGATTTTCCGTTTAGCGCAATTACTTTCGTTGCTTCTCCGGGTGTATCGTAACTGATTTTCCAGTTGGTAATATGGCTGGTATCGGCCGGATCGGTAAGAAAGTTCAGTTTTACGCTGCCTTCTGTGATACCGGGAACGGCATAAAACTGTACGACATTTACCTGAACAGGCGTTGCGTATGTTTCAGATACATTGCCAACAAGCTTGTGGAAGCCTTTTGTTTCAACCTTTACGGTATAGGATGCATTGGGAAGCAGTTCAGTAAAGACGGCTTTTCCGTTGGTCACATCCTTTTGGAAACGGTTTCCGTTAGCGTCAGTGCAAATGACATACAGCTTTTCACTTTTAATGTTGCTGTCCACAAATACACTCAGGTAGTCTGCGCTTACATCAAGACGGATCGACACATCCTGAATGTAGACATATCGATAATAGAAGTAACCGCAAAATACCAAAATCAGTGCGATACATGCAATCGCAATGTTTCGAAGCAATTTGCCGATATTTATCGGAGTTAAATGCTCGTTCTCGTCGACCTCTTCCTGCCGGACGGTGTTCTCCGGCTGAGAGTCTATCGCGATTTCTGCGTCATTTTGCGTATCATCCATCTCCGTTGTTACCTCGGGAGGCTCGATCACGATGGGGTCGGGCATGGGGATTTCCACTTTTTCCGGAGGAATCACCGGAGAAGGCGCATGATGGGATATGAGATCATCAGCCTGCAACATGATCCCTGATGTATCTGCTGTAATATTATGATAATCCGTCGTATTCGCATCGACAGCGGCATCTTTATAATCTATCTGCGTGTGATCGATAAATGAAAGATTTCCGTATTCGTCTTCTGTGTAAATGGATTCAATGGGAATATCGTCATGAAGGGAGAATTCCTCTAAGTTCGCAATCTTGATCTTATCCGTATCGGATCTGTTTGTTGTCTCATACAATCCGCGGATTTCTTCTGCGTCTTCAGGTGCGGAATGCTGTGACAGGATTGTTGTGTCTGAAACATTTTGTTCCTGCATATAGGCAACCAGTGCCTGTCCAATTTCCACAGGGTCCTGCCAACGATCCTCGGGCTCGGGTGCGATTGCTTTGAGAATAATTTCAGCCAATTCACCATCGGCATTCAAGGGGGCAGGGAAGGTGTTTCCGTTGCGGACCGGCAGTCTGCAGTCATTGAATATTCGATACAGGATGATACCGGTTGCATATACATCCATTGTGGGATTGAGCGCTGCAAAGGCGTCGTCAATTTCCGGAGCCGTATAGGCACTGCGGTAGATGTCTGACAAAGTGGCAAATTTAAGAGAATCTAATTTAAGAAAACCTAAATCAGCAATTTGGTATTCATTGTCATCGGAAACATAAATATTTTCCGGCTTCAAATCTACATACAGGTATCCTGCGCGCCGACAGGAAGCAAGAGCAGAACACAGGTCAATGGCAAGCTTTAAGGCATCTTTATAAGTAACATTGTTTCGCGTAAGATACTTCTCAAGACTGTATTTGTAGGTACCAAGCAGGTAGACATCGTACCCAAAGTCCTCGTTTTCTACGATCTGGCAAGACTCATAGGACAGGAAACCGTCCAACTTAGAAAGCTTTTGCAGAATTTGAAATTCATCTGCAATGCCTTCTGCTTTTACGCGGAAGTACTCCTTTGCTTCTTCTTTACTCTTACATGCGCCGGTAAGCAGCAGAGCATCTACACGGGACGGAGACGAAGGCAAGGATATGATCTTGACAATGTATTTTTCGTCGGAGCCTTGCTTCATTGCAGGACAGCAACGAACGCCACTGTGGTCGCTGATAGGATCTCCCATAAGAAAACCATCCAGCATAGGTGAAATCAGGCGTGGTTGAAACACAGCGATCGCCTCCTTTTTCATACTTGCTATATGATAAATTAAATTTATAAAAAAAGCAACATATTTATAGTTGTTTTATTCCCTAAGAAATGCTATAATTCTCTTAGAAATGATATTGTGCAAGCTTTTGCGCGGAACGGAGGTTTGTGATGAGCAAGATTATTTGTGACATTTGCGGCACGTCGTATCCGGAAACTGCGATCCAGTGTCCGATTTGCGGATGTGTGCGTCCGGGTGATATTGCGATTTTTAATGACGAATTGGATACCAATGAAGATAAGCCCGTTCAAACCTACACCTCAGTAAAAGGCGGTCGCTTCTCAAAATCCAATGTCAAAAAACGCAATGAGGGCAAGCTTGTTACGCCTGTAAGTAAGCCTGTGAATCAGGAACTCGCGAAAAACGGCGATTTTGCTCAAAAGAGCAAGCAGACGGATAATAATGCACCGAGTAAGTATGCGGCAGCTGCCCCCAAGGCTAAGAAAGAAAAGCCGGTTAAGGTCAGACGCGACAGTAAAATTGATGTTGGTTATATCATTGCATCGATCATTTTTGCACTTGCCGTGGTATTGATCGTCATATTCCTGTTGATTAAGTTCTTTCCCGGTGGACAGAGCAGTAATCATACACCTGATTACGATGAAACTACCACATTACAGACAGAGGAATCTTGGAATAAATCGACGAAGCCCAGTGATCCGTCTGCGCCTGTGGATCCCGATCCCACAAATCCCATAAACCCCACCGATCCCACTAATCCAACAAGTCCAACAGAGCCCGATCCTACTACGCCTGTTGTTCCTGATGACGGTTATGTCCAGTACACCGTCAAGAGTGGTGACACTCTGTGGGAGATTGCAGTGAACACGTTAGGCGACGGCAGCCGTTATACGGAGATCGTTGAGCTTAACAGTCTGCAGGGAGAGGGCATTTATGTGGGACAGGTGTTGAATATCCCGTATAGATAACCTGTTATAAATGAGCGGACGACGCAGTTTTGCTGCGTCGTCCGTTGCTTATTCTGCATCGATACGCTCCTTGCCTCTGCGGAACAAAAGTGTAATGCACCAAAGGCCCGCAATGCCGACAAGAGAGTAAATAATACGGCTCAGAACAGCATCCTGTCCGCCAAAGATCCAAGAGACGAGATCAAATTGGAACAGACCAACAAGACCCCAGTTGATGGAACCGATAATAGACAGAATCAATGCAATCGTATCCATAGAATTACCTCCAATTTTTTTTCTGGGCAACTGTAATATTTCCGATTTGTATGAAAAATATTCATGGAGGAATTCTGTTGCATTGCGGCGACAAAAAAGGTATAATGTAAGAAAGTTTTTGACAATAGGCGGAGGTATGGATATGACAACATTATATGAGGGCGCTTTTGCGAAGATCAACCTGACACTGGATGTGCTTGGCAAGCGCGAGGATGGATATCATGATCTGAAAAGCGTGATGCAGACAATTTCGTTGCGCGATGATGTGGAGATTGATGTGGATACGGGAAAACCGTGGAAGCTGTCGTGTACCAATGATACGATTCCTTGTGACGAGCGAAATTTGGCTTGGAAGGCCGCAAGGGCCTATTTTGACCGTATCGGCAAGGAGCCGGATGGTATTGAGATCCGGATAACAAAACGCATTCCTACGGAAGCCGGTCTCGGTGGCGGCAGTGCAGATGCGGCTGCGGTGCTTCGCGCTTTGAACAGACATTATGGCGAGCCGCTTTCCATTCTTGCCCTTGCAGAGCTTGGTGGATCGGTTGGCAGCGATGTTCCGTTCTGTACGCTGTGCGGCACTGCTATGGTTGAGGGCAGAGGAGAGCGTGTGCGGAAGCTGCCCGATATGCCGGATTGCATCTTTGTGGTATGTAAGCCGGACTTTTCTTCTTCCACACCTGAGCTTTACAGAAAGCTGGACAGTCAGGTTATCGGACAGCGTCCGGATCATCAGCTGTTTGAGAGTGCCCTTTTGGCCGGTGATCTTGAGAAAATCGCGCAGAATCTTTGCAATGTGTTTGACCCTGTGGTTACGAAGGACCATTTGGAACTGAACTATATCAAATCGATTTTCAATTCCTACGGTGCTATTGGACAGCAAATGACCGGCTCCGGTTCTGCCGTCTATGCCATTGTTCCTGAATTTGAGTATGCCGCGGTGATTTGCGGTATGTTAAAAGATAATTATCCTAATATATATATTGCAAAACCCGTTTGATTATTCCCTTTGATTTGGAGGTGTTACCGTGCTGAAGCTTCTGCTTGGAACGGACTGGATTGCAAACCGCAATGAAATATTAAGCCGTGTTGCCTGCGATGTTCACAATGGTCTGGGCGGTCGAATTCTGATTGTGCCGGAGCTCGTATCTCATGATACTGAGCGCAGATTATGCGTTGTTGCCGGTGATACATCCAGTCGTTACGCAGAGGTTTTGTCTTTTTCAAGACTCGTTGACAGGGTTGCAAGTGCCTCCGGAAATCGGAAACCCGAATGTCTGGATGACGGCGGACGGATCGTTGCCATGGCATCTGCGGTACGCCAGCTGCACAGCAAACTGAAGGCTTATGCATCGTTGGAGACAAGACCGGAGTTTCTTTGTGATCTTGTATCTGCCATTGACGAGTTCAAATGCTGCCTTATCCGGCCGGAGGATATTCGCCGTGCCGCAGCTGTTCTTGAGGGGAATCTTGCGCAAAAGCTGGAAGAGATCAGCCTGATCTTTGAGGCTTATGACAGCCTGTGTTTCAGCGGGAAACGGGATCCCCGAGATGTCATGACATGGCTGTTAGATCATCTGGAGGATTGTGAGTTTGCGCAGGAGCATGTGTTCTATATTGACGGTTTCCCGGATTTTACCCGGCAACATATGGCTGTATTGGAACACCTGTTTGTGTTTAGCCCACAGGTTACAATTGCATTAAACTGCGATAAAGTGGATTCAGATGCTGTTGCCTTTGAAAAAGCAGGCGACACTGCGGCGCAGATTATTCGTTTTGCGAAACAACATAGTATTGAGGTAGAGCTCCAAATTGTTGCGCCAAGGGATTCCGTCTTAAATCCCGTTCGACGGTTGATTTTGGATTCTGTGCCCCAGCCTCTTGCACTTGGTGATCGTTTGCATGCCTGTCGTGCAGAAACGGTCCGTCAGGAATGTGCTGCAGCCGCAGAGAGAATTCTGGAACTTGTACAAAACGGCAGCCGGTATCGGGATATCAGCGTTGTGTGTGCAGATATGGCATCGTACAAGGGTACTGTGGATATGGTATTTCGCCGTTGCGGTATCCCTGTATATTTGTCCGGAACAGAAGAGCTTTTGGAAAAGAATGCCATTACCGCTGTCTTCTCGGCGGTTGAAGCTGCACTTGGTGGTTTTGAGCGCACAGATATGATGCGCTACTTAAAATCCATGCTTTCGCCTTTGCTGTCTGAGATCTGCGACAGGGTAGAGCACTATGCCTATGTTTGGAACATTAACGGCTCTATGTGGCTGAAGGATTGGACAAGCCATCCCCGCGGTTTGGGAAATTTGTGGACGTCTGCTGACAGAGAGCTTCTGTCAAAACTCAATGATGCGCGTATCTGCGCGGTTGAACCCTTAATGAGATTTGCTCAGCGTTTTCAGGATGCTTCCAATTTGGGTCAGCAGGTCACGGCACTGTACGATTTGTTTGCAGAGATTCACCTTGCTGAGCGATTTGAATTTCTTGCTGTACAGATGGATGAAAAGGGTGAGAACCGCAATGCGCAAATTCTAAATCAGCTGTGGGATATTCAAATGACAGCAATGGAGCAGCTCTATGATGTTCTTGGCCAGTCGGTTTGGGATGCGGAGACCTTTACGCAGCTGTTTAAGCTTCTGCTGGGACAATACAGTGTGGGTACGATTCCACCTGCGTTGGATGTTGTAACAGTAGGTCCTGTCAGCGCTATGCGATGTCAGGAAACAAAGCATCTGTTGATTTTGGGCGCATTGGAGGGGAAATTTCCCTGTTATGGCAGTGCTGTAGGTGTTTTGACAGATAAGGACCGCTCAATACTCAGAAAGCTCGGTGTTCCGGTGAATGACGGATCAATCGTCGGACTTCAGGCTGAATTTGCAGAGATATACGGTGTATTTGCCGGTGCAGAGGACTCCATTGCGATGTATTGTCCTGCCGGTCAGCCGTCCTATATTTTTAAGCGGTTTTGTGTGATGGCAGGTGGCGAAGAAACAGTAAAAAGTGAACTCGGCGCTGCGTTAACGGATACGGTGGAGACAAGCGCCTACCTGGCCAGAATGGGCGCTGCAGATGTGGCAGATGCCCTTGGTTTACGGGAAAGCTATAACCGTATGGATTCTCAAAAGGCGTTTGCTATAGGGAATCTTACCGCAAAGACCGCTACGTCGTTATATGGTTCTGAAATGAAGCTGTCAGCATCTCAATTTGATAAATTTGCAGAATGCAGAATGTCATATTTTCTGCGTTACGGTATGCATGTCAAGGATTGGGAGGTTGCGGAGGCTTCACCTGCGGAATTTGGTACGTTTGTCCATTGGGTTTTGGAAAATTCTGTCAGAGCGGTTATGGAGCAAGGTGGCTTCCGCAAGGTCTCCCTGGAACAAACGCAGCTGATTGCCAAAGGCTTCTCGTATCAGTATATCCGGGATCATTTTGAAGTGCTGAACGATGACCGTGTAACCTATCTTATGAACAGAAATCTTGCGGAGCTGGAGCTGATCGTTCGGGAGCTTTGGAACGAAATGCAGACCTGTTTGTTCGAGCCCTTTGACTACGAGCTGAGGTTCGGTGACGACGGAAAGCTGCCTGCAATCATTATCAACTGTAAGAATGTGACTGCACAGGTCAGGGGCAGTGTGGACCGTGTAGATCTTTGGGTCAACGGAGATAAGCGGTACGTTCGAGTTGTTGACTATAAGACCGGTGAAAAGAGCTTTGATTATTGTGACTTGGCAACCGGTCGCGGATTACAAATGCTGATCTATCTGTTCGCGCTGGATGAGAACAGTGAAAAGCTGTTTGGTCAAGTCCCCCAGCCGGCAGGCGTGCTGTATTTTCCTGCAAGAGCGCCATTTTTCAACAAAGACAGCAGACCCTCCGAGGAGGAAGCGGAACAGATACGCGCAGGTGCTTGGAAGCGTTCCGGTATGCTTTTGCTGGATGAATCCGTATTACACGCCATGGATACGGAAGAGACATATCAAAGGATGCCGATCCAGATAGGCAAGGACGGCTCATTATGCGGTGATATTGCTTCTTACGGACAGTTCTCCGACCTGAAGAAATTTGTGTTTGCGTCCTTGACGGATATGGTCAATGAAATTTCTTCCGGCAATATCATTGCAAATCCGTACAGCAGAGGTTCTAACTTTGATGCATGTACTTACTGCCCGTACGGCACGATATGTCACAAAAATTCTGTCACCGGCAGGCGTAACTACAAGGCAATTTCAAAACAGGATTTTTGGGATGAAGTCGATATAGAGGTGAAGAAGCATGGCTGAACAGTTAACCCCCCAACAGAGATTAGCGGTTGAAAACCGTGGCGGATCGTTGCTGGTTTCTGCAGCAGCCGGCTCCGGCAAAACCAAGGTGTTGGTTGACCGACTCCTTTCCTATATTACTGACCCTGTAGATCCTGCGAATGTGGATGATTTTCTCATCATTACCTTTACAGAAGCGGCTGCTGCGGAGCTTCGTGGCAAGATCGCTGCCAAATTGACGGAACGGATTGCGGAAGAACCCGGTAATCGGCATCTGCAAAGGCAAATGCAGCGGTTGTATTTGGCGCAGATATCCACGGTGCATGCGTTTTGTTCCGGTCTGCTGCGGGAAAATGCTCACAGAATTGACATTGCGGGAGATTTTCGCATTGCAATGGAATCCGAGTGCACGGAATTACAGATGCGTGCCATTGAAAAGGTGCTGGAAAATGCCTATACAAATGCAGGTAAGGATCCCGATTTCCGCAGCCTGATCGACACGCAAGGTTACGGCCGGGATGACAGGCGGATTCCGCAAATCATCCTGAAGATCTATAACAGCGCCATTTGTCATGCTGACCCGGATGCTTGGCTGTCCCTTTGCCTTGAGAATATGTATGTGACCGAAAAGACTGATGCATCGGAGACAATCTGGGGCAAATACCTGATAGAAGATTTACATGAATATCTGGATCTGCAGATTGACACGATGCAAAAGCTGGCGGATGCAGCGGGTGCGCGTGATGACATGGAAAACCCTGGGATCCTGTTTAGAAGCATTGTTTTAATGCTGAAGGACCTGCGTGATACAGACACATGGGATGGCATTCATCAAAAGCGTGCCCTTGATTTCGGACGGCTGACCTTTAAGCAACAGGCCGGTAAGACGGAGCTTGCGGATCAAATGCGAATCGCCCGAAAGGCTTGTACGGACAATTTGGAGAAGAGACTCACTGTATTTGCCGATGACAGCCAGCAGCTTCTTTCGGATATTCGGGATTCAATTCCCGCAGTTCGAGGACTGATTACTCTCGTAAAGCGTTTCCGGGATACCTACGAACGATTGAAACGTAGTCGTAGAGTACTGGATTTCAATGACTTGGAGCACAAGACTCTGGATTTGCTGACAGGCAAGACCCGCGGCGGCCCAACAGCGGTAGCCAAGGATGTTGCAAGCCGCTTCCTGGAAGTGATGGTAGATGAGTATCAGGATACCAACGCGGTTCAGGATGCAATCTTTCAAGCCATCACCGTGCAAAAAAACAACTGTTTTATGGTTGGTGATGTCAAACAGGCAATTTATCAGTTCCGATTGGCAGATCCCAATATTTTTCTAAGCAAGTATCATTGTTTTGCATCTGCTGAAACGGCCCGGAACGGGCAGGGGAGAAGAGTGGTACTTAGCAACAATTTCCGCTCCTGTGGTGCGGTGATTGCAGCAGTAAACGATATCTTTCGCCTGTGCATGTCTCAGAAGCTTGGCGGACTTACATACGGCGATGACGAAGCACTTTATGAGGGCGTTCCCCATACGGCACTTGACGAGCCTGAGGTGGAATTATATGGTATTGATGTCCGGTCAGATACGTATCAGGAGGAAGCTTCATTTGTTGCCCAGCGTATCGTGGAGCTGACTGACGGCAGCCACTATATTCGAGAAGGAGATGGTACTCGGCCGATTTGTGCCGGAGATATTGCGATTTTACTGCGGTCTCCGGGAACGGTTGGTGAAGAATTTCGCTACGCCATTGAGATGCGTGGCATCCGATGCGTAACCGATAATACGCCTGACATGCTGCAAACGGAAGAAATTGCTACATTGCGATCCCTTTTGCAGATCGTTGATAATCCTCTGAAGGATATTCCAATGCTTGCTGTCCTGACCAGCTGTGTTTTTGGTTTTACTGCAGATGAAATTGCGAATATACGTATCAATGACAGGAGCGGAAGTATCTATGAAGCAATGCAGAAGGATTCCGGCAAGAAAGTAAGGGAATTCTTAGGAATTTTTGAGCTTCTCAGAGAGGAAGCCAGAACATCCGATTTATCCAGACTTTTGCAACGCATATTTGCGCTGACAAAGCTTGATTGCATTTACGGCGCAAAATCGGATGGAGACCGGCGATTGGAGAATATTTATGCGTTCTGTCAGTTGGCTGCATCCTATGAGGCAAACGGGCAGTATGATATTCTTCGCTTTTTGGAGCAGCTGGAGTCTATGGATGCCCGAGGTGTTCCGTCGCCTGTGGCTGCGGATGCTTCGAATGCCGTCAGGCTGCTAAGCATTCACAAATCCAAAGGTTTGGAGTATCCAGTTGTCTTTGTCAGCGCTATGTCCAAACGGTTCAGCACGCAAAGCTTTAAGGAGCCGGTATTTTGCGATAAGGAGCTGGGTCTCGGGTTTATCTGCGTGGATGATCAAAACAGGATCAAATATCCCTCGCTTGCGAAGCGTGCGATTGCCGCAAAGATGCGCGCAGAGGAGCATTCTGAGGATATGCGCGTTCTGTATGTAGCTTTGACCCGTGCTCGTGATCGATTGATTATGACCTATGCAGATAAAGGCTTGGAAAAAAGACTGAAGAATCTTGCAGCGCGCGCTGCGGTCAGTCAGACGGAGCTGGTTACGCTGGATGCAGGCGGAATCGGAGATTGCATTCTTCTGACTGCATTAAAAAGAACAGAATCCGGCGAGTTTTTCCGTATGATCGATTCTGTGCCGGCAGCCGGTGTCAGTGAATATCCTTGGCTTGTCCGGGTCTGCTCTGCACCGGATGACGTTGCAAACTGTGCAATAATACCGGAAGATAAACCTCAGGAGATGCCTGCGGAAACGGTTGAGAGATTGAAGCAGTCCTTGCAATTTGTATATCGATACAAAGATGCAACGGTAATACCGTCTAAGCTGACTGCGACCCAGCTGCATGTCCTGAACGGAAAGGATTCCCACAGTTTCCACCGCAACTGGCGCAAGCCATCCTTTGTTACGGAGGATTTGGACGGCACAACTTATGGCAGTGCGGTACATCTGTTCATGCAGTTTGTCCGGTACAAGGCCTGTGACAGTATTGAAAATATCCGACAGGAGATTGCCAGATTGACGGATCAAGGTTACCTGACCATACAGCAGAGCAGCCTGATAAACTGTTCTAAAATTCTGAAGTTTTTCCAAACGGAATTGGGAGAGAAGCTTCGCAGCGGTAATGTTTTGCGTGAATTTCAATTTTCCCTTTTGGAAGACAGCGGAAAGTATTCCAATACTGTTTCCGGTGAAAAGGTGTTGCTGCAAGGTGTAGTAGACTGCGCCTTGATAGAGCCTGACGGTATTACGGTCATTGACTATAAAACTGACCGCGTGACAGAGGATACGGTTATGGATGCAGTTGACAGATATCGTCAGCAGATCGATGTCTATGCCGATGCGCTTGCGCGCATTTATCAGTTGCCCATAAAATCCAAGCAGCTGTACATGTTCCATTTGGATCGGTTTGTTGCATTATAATTAGATTCGCCACAGACATGTGTCTGTGGCGATTTCTCTTATTTGTTGTTTTGATTCTGCTGATTACGATTATTCTGATTTTGCTGATTATTCTGATTCTGCTGGTTTTGCTGATTACGGTTCTGCTGGCTATTCTGATTGTTCATTATGATTTCCTCCGTGATACGATTTGCGGTATTCCGCGGATATATCATGCCCGTAAAATCAGGATTTATCCTTCGCCTTAAACAGTAGGCTTACGATCAGACCGGCAAAGATGGCAGCAGTGATACCGCCGGCAGTAGATTTTAGACCACCGGTGAATACACCGATGATACCGTCACTTTGGATGCCTTCTTTGACCCCCTTGGAAAGTAAATATCCAAATCCTGACAAAGGGACAGTTGCGCCGGCGCCTGAAAAATCAACAATCGGCTTATATATACCAATCGATCCTAAGAGCACACCGCTAACGACATAGCCGACCAAGATACGTGCAGGAGTCAGTTTTGTTTTATCAATCAAAATTTGACCGATGACGCAAAAAAGACCTCCGATAATAAAGGCTTTCAAATAATCCATTATCAATTTCTCCCTCTGATAGATACTGCATGACAGACACCGGGGATGGGCAATCCTTGCTGGGTTGAGGTGGGGGATAACAGAGCACCTGTGCCGCAAAACAGGATCTGTTTTAATTTACCGGTGTTAAGTTTGTCAAGAAAATGCCCACACAGCGCAATGGCGCTGCAGCCACAGCCCGATCCGCCGGCATGGACATCCTGTTTCGTGTTGTCAAAAACAAGTGTGCCACAGTCAACCAATTTACCACCAAGACAAATGCCTTCCATACGCGCCAATGTTAGTAACATTTCCTTTCCAAAGTGACCTAAATCACCGGTGATGATTAAGTCAAAGTCCTCCGGACCGGTTTTAAGATCATCAAAGTGTGCTTTAATGGTAGCAAGCGCAGCAGGTGCCATTGCTGCTCCCATATTGTTGGCATCCAGAATTCCTAAATCCGTCACAGTTCCCACAGTACATGCATTTATGACCGGCCCGTCACCGGATGCACAGATCAGTGCTGCGCCGGAACCGGTCACGGTCCATTGGGCTGTAGGGGTTCTTTGACCGCCGTATCCAAGCGGAAAGCGATACTGCCGCTCAGAGGAAGCAAAGTGCGAGGATGTCATGGCTACAACTTGATCTGAATAACCGCTTCCGACTACCATGGAGGCGATCAGTAAGCTTTCTGCCATCGTAGAGCATGCACCGTAAAGTCCAAGGTGTGGAATGCCGGTGTTCCGTAGGGAAAAGGATGATCCGATACATTGATTTAACAGGTCACCGGATAACACCATGCCGAAATCCCGCTTGTCCATTCCTGCCTTGGCAGCAAGCCTGTCCAACGCCAGCTGTTGCACTCTGCGTTCTGCTTTTTCCCAGCTTTTTTGCCCAAAGTATCCGTCAGAGTGCGTAATATCGTATTGCCTGCCCAAAGGTCCTTCTTTTTCCTTCTTTCCTGCAACGCTTGCCCATGCTGTGATGATCGGTTGCTTTTCCGGGCGAAAGCTTTGTCTTCCGCATCGATGTTTTTCCATACTATCAACCTCCTGATATCGATAGTATATGTAAACATAAAAAAATCAGTCAGCACAATGTGCTGACTGATGTATCAACCATTATTTTCCTGCCAGTGCTCTTTCCAGCCAAACGCAACCGAAATCAAGGGCAGTATAGAGTCCGTCCTTCTCACTTTTCTTCACGACTCGATCACGGCTCTTTGCCGCAGGATCGGTCAGCTGGAGCTGAACAGAAACACGGCTTGCAATTTCCACACCGTTTACATTTTTGGTGTCGAGAACTTGCAGCATGACAATGTGACTGTCCGCCATAGAACCGTAGTAGATAATGTTATCTTTACGCATCAGGGGATGCCCCTTGTATGTGAGCATCTTCTTTTCTTCAGACATAGAAACCTCCTAAAATGTAGAGGTGAGGCTTTCGCAATCGCAAAAGCCTCACGATTGGTTATTCTTTTTCGAATAGGTAGCAACGTACAAGATCCTGCAACAGCTCGTCGCGGTCAATCTTGCAGATCATGCTGCGCGCGTTATTGTAGTTGGTGATATATGTGGGATCTTCTGTCAGAAGATATCCAACAATCTGATTGATGGGATTATAACCCTTTTCGTTCAGTGCGTCGAACACACTCCGGAGAGTACGGTGCATGTTCTCCTTCTCGTCGCAGGGGACTGCGAATTTGATTGTGTTTTTCATTGCGCCTTCCGTCATGGGAACGACCTCCTTCCGAATATTAATTGTATTATATCCCATTTTTTGCGAGGTGTAAAGTCCTGAAAAGAAAATTCCTGAAAAATATTCTTATCTGCGGATAGCGTTCAGCTCTTTTTCAAGTGCAGACAGGACCTTGGTCATAACTTGTTCGGTGTCGGAATCTGTCAGCGTACGGTCATCTGCGCGCATTTCAAGAGAGAACGCCAAACTCTTCTTACCGTCATCCACACCCTTGCCGCGGTAAATATCAAACAAACTGACATTACGCAGCAGCTTTCCGGCAGATCCGGCAATTGCTGTCTCTGCCTGTGCAACAGTTACGGACTCGTCGCAGATAAAGGAAAGGTCACGGGTAACAGAGGGATACTTGGGCAGCGGCACATAGGTTGCCTCCGGCAGTTGTAGATCAAACAGCTTGGTGAAGTTGATCTCTGCGCAGTAAACATCGGTGTCAATGTCGTAATTTTGAGCAACAAGCGGGTGAATTTGACCGATATAACCCACGTCTACACCGTCGATTGAGACCTTTGCACAACGACCGGGGTGATAGCTGGGATTGTCAGATACAGCACAGTAGCTTGCTTTCTTTATGCGCAGACTGCTCAGGATTGCTTCCAGCTCACCCTTGATACCAAAGAAATCGGCCTCGGGGCCGTAGCATCCCAGCATCAGGATCTTGGGTTCAGCCGGCAGCACGCTGTCAGGGGTAGGCACATAGATCTTGGCGATCTCATAGAGCTTAGCGCTGCGGTTGTGGTATGCGTTATTACGGCTGAGGATATCCAGCATAGAGGGCAGGGCGGTGGTGCGCATAACGGAGGTATCTTCGCCCAAGGGGTTCTGTATACGCAGAACATTGCGCATCGCGGAATCTGCAGGAATGCGGATTTTATCAAAGATCGTGGGGGATACAAAGGAGTAGGTGATAATCTCGCTGTAACCGAAGGAACGGCACAGAGCGCCTGCCTTGGATTCCAGCTTCATAAAGGGAGTGTAACCGCCCTTTGTGGAGGTCTTGAATGCCGTTGTGGGAATCTCATTATAACCGAAGGAGCGACCAACCTCCTCAGCGATATCTGCCATCAGATTCAGATCAGGGCGCCAGGAGGGAACGAGGATCTCGTCATTCTCTACAGGAATCTCCAAATAGTTCAGGTAACGGATCATATCCTCTTTGGAAATATCAGTACCTAAAAGCGCATTGATTTTCTCAGGCTCAAGGGCTACGGTTCTGGCTTCGGGAACATAATTGATGATGTCAATCATGCCGTCCATCACATCGCCGCAACGGAGAAGCTCTACGAGCTCACAGGCACGTTGTACGGCAGGAATGGTCATAAGAGGATCCAGATTCTTCTCAAACTTACCGGAGGCTTCGGTACGCATACCCAGCGCAAGAGCGGTCTGACGGATGGATGTTCCGTTGAAGTTGGCGGATTCAAATACAACGGTAGTTGTGTCATCTGCAATCTCGGAGTTCTCACCACCCATAATACCGGCAAGACCGATGGGTTTGCTGTCATCTGCGATGACCAGCATGCCAGCCTTCAGGTTGCGTACGTTGCCATCTAAGGTGGTCAGGGTCTCACCGTCCTCGCTTTCCCGGACAATGATCTTTTCGGAAGCCACATAGCGGTAATCAAACGCATGCATGGGCTGACCGTATTCAAGCATTACATAGTTTGTAATATCCACAATGTTGTTGATGGGGCGTACGCCGTTGGCTCTCAGCCGATCACGGAGCCACTTGGGAGAAGGTGCGATTTTGACATTTGCTACCATACGGGCAGTGTAGCGGTTACACAGCTCGGTAGCAGGTACTTCCACATCCAGCTTGTCATACATTGAGCCGGCGTTGCTGCCGTTTACAACGGGATCGTGATGGCGCATGGGCAGCTGGAATGCAGCCGCAGCCTCTCTTGCAAGACCGATGATGGAGTAGCAATCGGGCCGGTTGTTTGTGATTTCAAAATCTACAACCGTATCGTCGTTGCCAATGACAAGATTGATGTCATCGCCGGGCTTGCAGTTTTCCTCAATGATCCAGATGCCGTCTTCAATGGCATAGGGGAAATCGTTAATGGTCAGATTAAGCTCCTTCAGGGAGCAAAGCATGCCGTTGGAAGCAACGCCGCGAAGTTTGCCCTTGGTAATGTGAATGCCGCCGGGGAGCCAAGAGTTGTGCAGCGCAGCAGGTACGAGATCCCCTTCGTGCACATTTTGTGCACCGGTTACGATCTGGACAGGTTCTTCCTGACCGATATCGATCTGACATACCCACATGTGGTCGGAGTTTTCGTGACGGACAATGGACAGGACCTTGCCGACAACGACATTCTTGATCTCTGCGTCCAAACGCTCGTAGGTCTCAACCTTCTGACCGAACACGGTCAGCGTGTCAACAAATTCCTTATCACTGATATGAGAGAGGTCAACAAAGTCTTCGTTGATCCATTTTCTATTTAATTTCATGATCTGTTAACCTCCTTAGAATTGATTCAGGAAACGGATGTCATTATCGAAAATCAAACGCAGGTCGTTAATCTTCGTTCTACCCATTGCCATTCTTTCAAGGCCCATACCAAAAGCAAAGCCGGAGTACTTCTCGGGATCAATACCGCAGCATTCCAGAACCTTGGGATGCACCATACCAGCGCCCAAAAGCTCAATCCAACCTTCGCCGTGGCAAGTGGAGCAGACATTTCCGTCAACTTCGCCGGTACCGTGGCATTTGTGGCACTGCATATCCATTTCACAGCTGGGTTCGGTAAAGGGGAAGTGGTGGGGACGGAAACGCATAACCGCATCTTCGCCGTACAGACTCTTCATCAGGGATACCAATGCGCCCTTCAAATCACCCATGGTAATGTTCTCGTCCACAACAAGACCTTCAATTTGGTGGAACATGGGGGAGTGGGTGGCATCTGCTTCGTCCTTACGGTAAACACGACCGGGAGCAAGGATGCAGATAGGAGGCTTTGCATTCTCCATAACACGGATCTGCATGGGGCTTGTCTGTGTACGCAGCAGAACGGAGTCGTCATCCGTAAAGTAGAAAGTATCGGAACGGTCGCGGGAGGGGTGACCTTCTTCAATGTTCAGGCGTGTGAAGTTATAGGCAGCCAGCTCCACCTCAGGACCGTCGACGATCTGATAGCCAAGACCCACAAACAGATCCTTGATCTCCTGCAGAACCTTATTCATAGGATGTTCGTGTCCCATCTGCGCGGCCTTGCCGGGGATAGTGACATCAATGGCTTCAGCAGTAAGCTTTGCTTCCAACGCGGATGCATTGACAGCAGTTTTACGCGCTTCAAGCTTTTCTTCAATCTCAGCCCGGACCGCGTTGGCTACCTGTCCCATGACAGGACGCTCCTCCGGGGTGAGCTTTCCCATCATCTTCAGCACGGCTGTCAGCTCGCCCTTTTTACCCAAGAAGCGAACACGCAGTTCCTCAATTTCGGCAGGTGTGGCAGCGGCATCCAGCGCTTCCAACGCCTGCTGACGAATCAGTTCCAGTTGTTGTTTCATATTATTTTCTCCCTTTCGGTAGTTATATAAAAAATAAATCCCTCATCCCAGATCGGGACGAAGGAAATCCTCCGCGGTACCACCCGCAATTCACCTAAAACGGTGCAGCTTATTCAGGTGCAAACACACCCTACATCTATAACGGTGATGTACCGGCACACCCTACTGACAGGTTCAGGCGGCTGCTCCCGGGAGAAAGCCCAACATTGCACGTAAGCGGCTTCCACCGTTGCCGCTCTCTCTGTGTCCGTGTTGCCAATGATGGACAGCCCGATCAATGCATTTGAAATATCTTTGCAATCATAACACACTTGTTTCTAAATTGCAAGCATATTTTTCTTTGGATTCTTGACGGATAAAATATCAAATGGTATCATAAATCCATTAAAACAAGAGGTGATGGTATGGAGATTCTCCGATTGGATCACAAACAGGTACTCAGTAAGCTTCCCGATCGGGAATTAACCGCTAATAAGAATGATTTTGGCAGGATATTACTTCTGTGCGGCAGTCGCGGTTATACCGGTGCGGCAGCGCTTGCGGCTATGGGTGCTTTGCGCTGCGGCGCAGGTTTGGTATATCTTGGCGTATCCCGGAGTATTTATGAGATTGAAGCCGGAAAGCTTTTAGAGCCGGTTGTGTTTCCGTTGGATGACAGGGATGGAATGCTCTCTGCAGGTGCTATAGATGAAATTGCAAGGCTTCTAAATAAAATGGATGCAGTACTCATTGGTCCCGGCATCGGCCGTTCTGAGGGGACTTATGCAGTCACAGAGTATGTATTGACTCATTTCAACGGACCGGTTGTTTTGGATGCAGATGGAATAAATGTGATATCCGCGCATAAGGATATTTTGCGTGGACGGACAAACCCAACGATCCTGACACCCCACGAAGGGGAGTTTTTGCGATTGTATCCTTCTGTTGCGGAAGGACGCACTGTAGCTGCTGCTAAGCTTGCACAAATGTGTAATTCTATCGTTGTATTAAAAGGACATCAGACGGTCATTACAGACGGCAGCATGTGTTATCTGAACGATACGGGCAATCCCGGAATGGCGGTTGGCGGCTCCGGGGATGTGCTGGCCGGTATCATTACCGCGTTGTTGGGACAAGGTCTATCTCCGATGGATGCAGCGGCTTGCGGTGCATGGCTCCACGGTGCAGCAGGTGACTTGTGTGCAAAGGAGATCGGACAATACGGCATGTTGCCCAGCGATATGCTAACGGTTCTGCCACGACTATTGAAATAGGATGTGGTTGTATCAGGCGCATTGTATTTTTCCTTCTTTTGCCGATTATGTTATTTGGCTGCAGTCCGTCACAGGACGGCATAGATGATGTAATGGAACTACGCCGGAGAATCCTTGACAGCAAGCAGTGCTCCTTTGTCGCGGATATCACTGCAGACTACGGCGAATATGTTTACGAGTTTGCATTAGCATGTATATGTGATTCGTCAGGCAACCTGTCATTTTCTGTTTTGACTCCTGACACGATCTCCGGACTGAAGGGAGTTGTCGGCGCTGGGGGAGGAAGCTTGGTATTTGAAGATCAGGTTCTTGCGTTTCCTGCCTTGACGGAACAGGAGATTTCACCGGTATGGGCACCGATGCTCATGATGCAGGCGCTTCGAAGCGGATATGTTCGCGCAGCCGGTAGGGACGGCGACGGTATTCACGTCATCATTGATGACAGCTACGAAGGAGAAGCGCTGCAGGCGGATGTATGCCTTGACGGAAACAAAAATCCCATAACCTGCGAACTGATTTGGAAAGGTACACGGATCTTGTCGGTTAATGTGGAAAGTTTTCTAATTGCCTAACATTTTGTCATGCGTTGCATAGAATGAATTGACGATGCTATCGTATAAATAATTCCTGTGCGTGGGACAATAGATGTGACAACGTTACATAGGAGAGTTCCGGTAGCGTTGGTCTATTATTCTCACGGAGTGTGACCAAGTCATGGATGGCATTGTAAGAAGAGGCGATATCTTTTATGCGGACCTTTCCCCGGTGGTTGGGAGTGAGCAGGGAGGGACACGGCCTGTTTTAATTGTTCAGAACGATACCGGCAACCGACACTCTCCTACTGTGATAGCAGCTGCTATCACGAGCCAAACTGGTAAAGCAAGGCTGCCTACCCATATCAATATAGCCGGCGGTAGCGTTGGTTTGAGTAAGGATTCTATTATTTTGCTGGAACAGATCCGCACCATAGACAAACGGCGTCTGCGGGAACACATGGGAAGATTGGACGATCAGCACATGGCGCTTGTGGATGATGCGATTGCAATCAGTTTTGGACTAAACGAGGACCGGGCTACATGAATATCGATCCCCCTGACAGCATAGTGTTGTCAGGGGGTTTTATTATGGAATTATGTTTTGATGTAAAACGCGCTGAAATGGTGATTGGAAAGGTCCGGGTGGAAAAACAGGGGCTATACTGCAAAATTAAATGCAAATGTGTTTTGGATACGTCTGAAGTGTGCAAATTGCACTTATCGTGTTTCGGTGCAGACAGAAACCTTGGCGTACTGATTCCTGATGGCACGTATTATGTGTTGGAAACATCAATCGCGTCAAAGTACGTAGATTTGGAAAACCCGGTATTTTCTATCACAGGATTGCAGACAAAGAATAACGGAGTGTTTTTACCGATCGATAAGAACACTCCGTTTCCTTATATGCACCGTTTAGAAAGCGCAAGGTTTTTAATACAGGACGGAAGAGCAGGTGTTTGGCTTCCGGACGAACAGCCTTAACCTTCTGTTGTTTCCGGATTGTCAAAGACGATGAGACTATCCTTGTTCATGGTGATTCTTTCTGCGCCGTCTAACAGTTTGCTTTGGGCACTGATCTGTACAAGCTGCGTGTTAACCATTTCTTGGACGGTTAAGGTGATGCAGGCGCAGGCAAGGCTCAGATCGTAGCCTGTCAAAGAGGCAAATTGGTCACTGAGAGTAATGCTCAGGATTTCTGTATTCTGCGTAATATTCACAACATAGACATCCTTAGGAAAGGGGGAGATGTAATCCTCCGCCAAAGGTCCCTGCAAGTAGTTCGCAAGAATTGTATGCAAGTTATTCTCAATGCCTGCGATTTCTCTTGTTTCCGATGTAATCATTCCGTCAGGACGGTGATATGCAATGTCCGGAGATAAATAATAAAAGTTTGCAGGCTTTTCAATTCGCTTTTTGGTTGTACAAGCACAGAGGGTAAGAAGAATGCAGATAATCAAGAGGCTTGCTATGATTCTGTTTTTCATACAGATTCCTCCACATCAAACACGGGAAAAACGATCGTAAACTCTGTACCGATACCCAGTTCGCTTTGAACGGATATCTCACCGTGGTTGCGCTCGACCATTGTACGAACGATGGCCAGTCCTAAGCCGGCACCTCCGGATTTTCTGGAGCGAGCTTTATCGATCCGGTAGAAACGCTCGAATATATGGGATACGGACTCTTCCGGAATGCCAAAACCGGTATCGTGGATGCGAATAATGGCGTTGTCATCCTGCTTGTCCAATGTGATCTCCAATGTACCACCTTCCTTGTTGTACTTGATTCCGTTTTCCACCAGATTAAATATGATTTGGTACAGGTCATCCTCCAAAATCAGAATAGAACTGTCCTTTTCCAAGTGCTCTTTAATTGTGATATTGTGCTCGGTTGCAAGGAGGGTAAGCATTCTGGTAACTTTCTGAACGGTTGGACCGATATATGTGATTTCGCAGTCGCTGTCCTGCTGACTCTCGATTCTGGAAAGGGACAGCAATTTCTGGGTCATTCTGGTGAGTCTGTCTGCCTCGTTACCGATATCGCCGACAAATTCCCGAACTGTTTCTTGATCCATGTCATTTTGGAGAATGGAGTCGGTTAATAGCTTAATGGACGCAAGAGGTGTTTTTAGCTCGTGAGAGGCATCGGATACAAATTGGCTTCGTTTTTGCTCCGATCGCTGCAGCTTGCGAATCAAATCGTTATATTCAACACTTAAGGCGGTCAATTCGTCGTTGCCGCCCATCTCTACCAGCTGCGAATAATCTCCCTCACGGATCACGCGCATAGAACTCATAATTCGGCGTAAGCGACCGGTTATGATCATAGAGAACAGCAACGAAAATACAATCACAGCTATTTCAAGAATGACAGTTGTGATCAGAATGTTCTTTTGCAGTGATTTGATCAATGCACCCTGCGCTAAATCGTACTGCATCATGTAGACACATCCGATAACTTCGCCTTTGCTCATGAGCGGGGTCGCAGCATGGGCAAGAATTGCGCCATCTTCATAACGCCATGAAAAAGTGTTGTTCTTTTCTAATGCCTGATAAACCTCCGGGAGCATGATAAATTTTCCGACAGCGTGGATCTGATCGGCAGAGTCATAGATGGAGCGACCTTTTTGGTCTGTGACGATCAGTCTGTCCGCATTCAGCTCGCTGATCTTAGCAAGAGAATTGATGATAGATGAGGTATTAAACACATCAGAGTTTACAATTTCCGTTGCAACGACCTGACATTTTTCAATCATAGCGGATTTTTTACTGTTATAGAACACTTCCTGACTGATCTTTGAACAGTAAATGTTCAGAAACAGCAAGACGATGAAGGTGACAACCACATATACAATGGCGTAGTAAAAGTGGGTGCTGCGCAGTAGGATCGGAATTCTGGATTTTTTACTTTCTGAAGTAATAACCAACACCCCATTTCGTCATGATATATTGCGGATCAGCAGGATCTTTTTCTAATTTTTCACGGAGTCTGCGAATATGTACATCCACAGTGCGGATATCGCTTTTATACTCGTATGCCCAAATCGTATCCAAAAGATTTTCCCGGGAAAAGACCCGGTTGGGATTCTTCATAAGAAATTCAACAACATCAAATTCCTTTGCGGTCAGGTCTACGAGCATACCGGAACTGTATGCATTACGGGCGTCGGTATCCAAACTGATGGATCCGATTGTCAGCAGATTCTCCGTATCGTTGCTCTTTTGGCCGTATCTGCGTAAAAGTGCGCGAACACGCGCTTTAAGCTCCAAGATATTAAAAGGCTTCGTCAAATAATCGTCAGCGCCTTGCTCAAAGCCCATAAGCTTATCCATATCTTCGTTTTTTGCAGTCAGAAGGATAATCGGCACATCGGAGAATTCCCGAATACGGGCGCATGCAGTAAGGCCGTCCATTTCGGGCATCATAATGTCTAAAATAATCAGATCCGGCTGTTGCGTTTTTGCCAGATGCAGGGCCTCCAGACCGTTAGTACCGGAAATGACATCATATCCATCGTTTTGTAAATTGAACCGAATACCTTTTACCAATAATTCTTCATCATCCACGACTAAGATCTTCATAATTAACCTCCGGTAGTAATGTAGTCAGCGATTTTAGAGAATGTTACTTTGCCGATGCCCTTTACATTCATAATGTCCTCGATTTTCTCAAAAGGGCCGTGATTGCTTCTGTGGTCCACGATCCGCTCGGCAATTGTCGGACCGATCCCGTCAAGAATCATGAAGTCGTCCACATCGGCTGTGTTGATGTTGATCTTACCGATGCTTTCAGGTTGTGTTGCGGATTTCTCGGCAGGCACGGTGTTTCTTTGAAAAGAATAGGTGTACGTGCTGCGACCGATCAAGATGCCTGCAATCAGGGTAACACAAATTGTTGTTGTCATGATAATTGGCATAATCTTGTATTTTTCCATTTGTTACTCCTTGTGATTGACGAACAACGAAATTATTGTTATAATGCATGTATTATACACGAATTTTATCTGTCGGACAAGTACTTCTGCAGATAATGAGGTGGAATTATGAGAAAAAACAGGCTATTTTGCCTATGGATATGTCTTTGCCTGCTGCTATCGTGTGTGACACCGGTGTGTTCCGCTGCAGAACAACAGGAAACGCGCATCGATGAATCCGTTACCAATGGCAGTCACACACTGGACGGAAAGCGCCCGGTTCTCGGTGATCGGCAAGCAATCACAAACGCACAATCGGTGATTCTCTATGAACTGAATACGCAGACGCTTATGTATGCATGGAATGCAGATGCCCGCGTGTATCCGTCCAGTCTTGTGAAGATCATGACTGCCATGATCGCTGTCGAAAAAGCCAATATGAGCGATATTGTAACAGTAAAGCAGTCCGTTTTGGATACGGTTGATTTTTATGCTGTTAATGCCGGATTAAAGGCAGATGAGCGAATGTCTGTCGAGAATTTGTTGTATTGTATGATGGTTGGCTCAGCAAATGACGCGGCTGCTGTGATTGCAGATTATATTGGCGGCAGTGAAGCGGTATTTGTGGAAAGCATGAATCAAAAGGCCGCAGAATTGGGCTGTACGGACACAAATTTTGTGAATGCCCACGGCTTACACCATGAGAATCAGTATTCGACTGCAAGAGATCTGTCAAAGATATTGGAAGCGGCAATGCAGAATGAAAAATTCTGCACCTTTTTTGGTGCAGCCAATTACGATGTTCCTGCTACGAATGTAAGCGAAGAAAGAAACCTGAAGAGCAGCAACTATCTGATCAACAGTGATACTTACGCAACATATATTGACACAAGAGTCACAGGCGGACGAACAGGCAGGGCAGAGGACGGCACGCGGTGTTTGGCTGCATCTGCACAAAAGTCCGGTCTTCACTACATCAGTATTGTCCTTGGCTCAAAATCCCAATATGAGGATGACGGAAAAACAGAGCGGATCCACGGTTCGTTTAATGAAACCAAGGCAATGTTCGATCTTGGCTTTGATAACCTAAAGCCTGCACAGATCCTATACCCCAATCAGGCACTGACACAGCTTCCTGCAGGGGAGAATGGACTGGTGTTAACAGCCGGCCCCAATGTGTCAGCAGCTACGGTATTACCTGAGGATGTCACTTCTTCCAGATTGCGTTATGTGTATTCTACACGCACTGAGGATATTGCCAATGCCAAGAAGGGCAGTCCCGTGGGCACGGTTTCCGTCATGCACAATGACATTTGTGTTGCGTATGCGGAACTGTTTGCACTGCATGATCTCAAGCTTGCCCCACAGCCTTGGACAGGTGGAAATGGAAGTGCAATGGATGCCGGGTCCAATAGCTGGATGATCGTTGCAATTTGTGTTGTGCTGATTGCTGTTATCTCCGCAGGCGTGATTATCGTTGTTCGCACCCGCAGGAGGAAAAAACGCAATTTTGCTCGCTGCAGCAGATATCAATACAGGAGGAATCGTTGATATGCTGACTTGGGACACATTAAGACAAGACTGCGAAAATTGCCGAAAGTGCGGACTGTGTCAGCGAAGAACGAATGTTGTCTTTGGCGTTGGTAATCAGGAAGCTGACGTCATGTTTATTGGTGAAGGTCCGGGAGAGCAAGAGGACCTGCTGGGAGAACCGTTTGTAGGTCCTGCCGGTCATCTGCTTGACGATATGCTTTCGATCATTGATTTGAACCGTAAGAACTGCTATATCGCCAATATAGTGAAATGCCGCCCACCCGGAAACAGAGATCCTCTGGAGGAGGAACAGGATGCTTGCAAGCAATATTTAGATCAGCAAATTGCTTTGATTAAACCAAAGGTAATCGTCTGCTTAGGAAGAATTGCGGCGAAACGTATGATTCACTACGACTACAGCATTACAAGAGAACACGGTCGGTGGGTATATAGCGAAGGTACATGGATCACGGCAATCTATCACCCGTCTGCATTGCTCAGAGATCCTTCCAAACGCCCCGAAACATTTTCCGATCTGCTTTCGATTCGCCAACGAATTAGACAAACAGATGCAAAAATCGATGATAAGGAAATTTGATATGAAACGCATTTTTACAGTTGTATTGATACTTACGTTGTTGATTTCTTCTGTCGGCTGTCAGAATTATAAGGACATTTCCGTCGGCGGCACATTGCCGTCAGATGGTGTTGAGACAACTACCAAAACACCCGGTGAAACGAATCCTTCTGAACCCACCAATCCCACGAATCCGACCAACCCGACAAATCCGACTGAAACCACTGATCCTGAGCAAGGTGTTGAAGACCCTACTGTGATACCTGTCGTGGACGAACTAAATAACCCCACATTTCCGACTACTTGGGTAGCAATCTGCAACGAACGCATGAGTATTTGGGATGTTCCCGGTGGAAATACCATTGATGTTGTCTATAGGGGCAATACAATGGAATTGCATTTTTGGGTGGGAAAGTATGCGTTTGTAACCTTCAATGGTTTGAAGGGATATGTGCTTGGCAGCTATATTAAGCCTGCTGACGATACCTATTTTGCGGACTGCTTTGATATCGTAGAACCCACAAATGTTTATTCTTATGAACAGCTCTGCATGGATTTGGCAAAAATGGAAGAAAAATACCCCGACAGGGTCGTGGTGAATTCCATTGGAAAGAGCGCGCTTGGCAGTGATATTCCTGTTATGCGGATCGGCAGCCTTGACGCAGAATATCACATTCTGATCCAAGGCGCTATGCATGCAAGAGAGCATATGACCTCATGGCTCGTAATGGCTATGATGGACTACTGGCTGGATCGTGATTTTGAAGGTAACAGCGATGTTTGTTATCACATCATTCCTATGATCAATCCTGACGGCGTCACCATCTCCCAAACCGGCGTTCTGACGCCTGAACAGGAGGCAATCTATACCAGTGACCGTTACTACGGTTACACGAATGATGATAAGGAAACTTATGCTACCCTTTGGAAATCCAATGGTCAAGGAATTGATATTAACCGTGATTTCCCTCCCGGATGGGACCGGGTAATAGATTCCCGTCCGCGGCCTTCCAGCGAACGTTCACAAGGCAATGCGCCTTTCTCTTCTCCCGAAGCAGCAGCGCTGCGAGATTACACCCTTTCGTACGAGTTTGATACTACGATCAGTTACCATTCTAACGGTTGCCTGATCTATTGGGAGTTTGGCAGCAAACAGCCTGTTAACAATCAATCTTATGCACTTGGCATGGCTGTAAATGCTGTTTCCGGTTATGAGATGATCGGTGACTCCGGTACATCTGCGGCAGGTTATAAGGATTGGGTAATGGATGAGCTTGGAATCCCTTCTCTGACTATTGAGATCGGAGCAGAGTCCTCCCCAATGCCGGAGCGAGAGATCTACAGCATCTTCGCGCGGAACTACCGTGTTATTCCTGCCATTGTAAATTGGCTGCAAAGTTAATTATAAACAGGGCTTCGGAGAAAATCCGAAGCCCTGTTACTTATTTATAGGTGAGATATTCTTTTTCAATATAAATAGGACGATCCTTGCTTTGCTCAAAGGTTCTGCCCACATATTCACCGATAATACCGATGCAGAATAGCTGCATTCCGCCAAGAAAAAGAATCAGTACTATAATTGTCGCATAGCCGGGAATATCGATGCCGCCGATCAGCTTTTGCATGATGACAACAATAAGATAGATCAGCGATGCAAATGCAGTCAGCATGCCAAAGAAGGTTGCGATGCGCAGCGGCTTGATGGAGTAGCCGATAATACCGTCAGCTGCGTAATTGGTGAGGCGTCTGTAATTCCATTTGCTCTTACCTGCGTTCCGCTTACAAACGGAGTAGGGGATAAAGCAGGTGTTAAAACCGACCCATGCAAAGATGCCCTTGGAGAATCGGTGATATTCCCCCATGCGAAGGATGCCGTCTGCAACACAACGGCGAAAGGTGCGAAAATCGCTGGCATCGGATTTTAGATCAATGTCAGAAAGACGGTTGATAACACGGTAGAAGCTTTTCTTAAAGAAAGAAAGCATTTTTCCTTCTCCACGGCGGTCCTGATAGGCAGCAACCACATCATACGCAGCCTGCTCGTCTAAAATTTTTACCATGTCACGTACGATTTCCGGCCGCTGCTGCAGGTCGGCATCAATGATGGAAATATAATCCCCGTCAGCATGCTTGAGTCCTGCGTAAATGCCGGCCTCCTTGCCAAAGTTTCTGGAGAAGCTGACGATCTTAACAGGACAGCGCATCTGTGTATGGAGTTTCTTTAATTCCAGAAGGGTAGTATCCTTGCTGCCATCATCCACAAAAATGATCTCATATTCATAACCGCATCCGGAGAACGCAGAAATAACGGCATCCTGAAAGGCAGCAACATTTTCCGCTTCATTATAACAGGGAACGACCAATGATAGTTTCATAAACTCATCTCACAGTTAAAGTTTTTGTTATTATAGTCTATTCCTTGTAAATAAGTCAAGAATATCCGGTTTGATTTGTGTTTTTTGGTTGACAGAATTATAAAAATATGATAGATTCTTACATGTTAACAGCGACGATCGGAAGTTTTTGCGGTATATTCATTTTAGAGAGCATGTGTTTGGTGAAAACATGTATGATGGCTGTAAATTGTCGTCCGTGAGCTGACAGGCTGAATCCAGTAGGCTTGTCCGGGTCTGCCCGTTAAAGCTTTTGAGTGCCCGTTTTCGGGAATTCAGGTGGTACCACGGAACTGTATTTTCCGCCCTGAGCTTTTGCTCAGGGCGTTTTTTCATTGAAGGAGTGTTAGATATGGAAAGAGAATTGCCGAAGGTGTATGAACCTCAGCAAGTGGAGAACCGCATTTATAAGATGTGGGAGGATAACGGTTATTTCCGTCCCGCAGGGAAGAAGGACGCTAAGCCCTTTACAATTGTTATGCCGCCCCCCAATGTTACCGGTCAGCTGCACATGGGTCACGCCATGGATGCTACCCTGCAGGACACCCTGATTCGTTTTAAGCGTATGCAGGGCTACAACGCCCTGTGGGTACCCGGTGTGGACCATGCCGGTATTGCGACCCAAATCAAGGTGGAAGAGGAGCTTCGCAAGGAAGGCTTGACTCGCTATGATCTCGGCCGTGAGAAGTTCTTGGAGCGTGTTTGGGATTGGAAGCATAAGTACGGTAACCGTATTGTTATGCAGCAGAAGAAGCTGGGTGCATCCTGTGACTGGGAGCGCTCCAGATTCACCATGGATGAGGGCTGCTCCAATGCTGTCCGTGAGGTGTTCGTATCTCTGTATGAAAAGGGTCTGATCTACAAGGGCAGCCGTATTATTAACTGGTGTCCCCATTGTGTTACGGCGCTGTCTGATGCAGAGGTTGAGTATATCGACAAGCCCGGTCATCTGTGGCATATTCGTTATCCTCTTGCTGACGGCAGCGGTGAGGTCGTGGTTGCTACCACCCGTCCCGAGACAATGCTGGGTGATACCGGTGTCTGTGTCAACCCGAATGATACCAGATACACCCATATTGTTGGAAAGAAGGTCATTCTTCCGTTGGTCAATAAGGAGATTCCTGTGGTGGCTGACGATTATGCGGAAATGGACTTTGGTACCGGCTGTGTAAAGATGACACCTGCCCATGACCCCAATGACTTCGAGGTGGGTCTGCGGCACAATCTGGAAGTGATCCGCGTACTGGATGACAACGGCGTTGTGAATAGCTACGGTGGTAAGTACGAGGGTCTTGACCGCTATGATGCCCGTAAGCAGATCGTTGCCGATCTGGAGGAGCAGGGTTATCTTGTAAAGATCGAAGAGCATGCCCACAATGTGGGTACCTGCTACCGCTGCCACAACGATGTGGAGCCTATTATCTCTGCACAGTGGTTTGTGAAGATGAAGCCTCTGGCTGAGGAAGCGATCCGTGTTGTAAAAGAGGGCGAAACAAAGTTCGTTCCTGAGCGCTTCAGCAAGACCTACCTGAACTGGATGGAGAATGTCCGTGACTGGTGTATTTCCAGACAGCTGTGGTGGGGTCACCAAATTCCTGCATGGACCTGCGCTGAGTGTGGTCATATTACTGTGTCCCGTACCGATGTCTGCGCATGTGAGAAGTGCGGAAGTGCCAATGTGGAGAGAGATCCTGATGTGTTGGATACTTGGTTCTCTTCTGCGCTTTGGCCCTTTGAGACCCTTGGCTGGCCTGAGAAAACCGAGGATTTTGAATATTTCTATCCTACCGATGTTTTGGTCACCGGTTATGATATCATCTTCTTCTGGGTGGCAAGAATGATCTTCTCCGGCTGCGAGCATACCGGCAAGACACCCTTCCACACAGTACTGATCCATGGCCTTGTCCGCGATGACAAGGGCCGCAAGATGTCCAAATCCTTGGGTAACGGCATCGATCCTCTGGAGATGATCGAAACATATGGCTGCGACGCGCTGCGTATGAACATGATTATGGGCAACTCTCCCGGAAATGACATGCGCTTCTATGTGGAGCGTACAGAGGCAATGCGTAACTTCGCCAACAAGCTTTGGAACGCAAGTCGCTATGTGCTGATGAACTTAGGTGAGAACGCTGTCAACACCTTGCCGGATACCGGTGATCTTGCGATTGCGGATAAGTGGGTTCTGTCTAAACTGAATACACTTATTGCAGACGTGACGGAGAATTTGGAGAAGTATGAGCTTGGTGTTGCCGTACAGAAGGTCTATGACTTCCTTTGGGACACCTATTGCGACTGGTATATCGAGCTGACAAAGGCACGTCTTTACAGCGAGGATGCCAAGCAAAATGATACGGCTCTGCAGGTACTTGTGTATGTCTTGGATCAGACTCTGCGCCTGCTGCATCCGTTTATGCCCTTTATTACTGAGGAGATCTGGCAGACCCTTCCCCACGAAGGTGACGCACTGATCGTTGCTCAGTGGCCTGAATACAACGAAAACCTTGCATTTAAGGCGGAAGAGGACCTGATGGAATCTGTTATGGCAGCCATCCGTTCTATCCGTAACCGCAGAGCAGAAATGAATGTGCCGCCTTCCAAGAAGGCAACCTTGTATGTGGTTTCCACCAAGCCTTATGTGTATGCCGAAGGTGCTGCATTTATCGAAAGACTGGCATACGCCGATCAGGTCGTTCTGCTGGACAATGAGCCCGAGAGCATCGACGGCATGGTGTGCTGCACAACTGCGGATGCAAAGCTGTATATCCCTATGGGACAGCTGGTGGATGTGGCTAAGGAGCTGGAGCGCATCGAGAAAGAGCTGGACAAGGCAAAGAAAAACCTTGCTATGCTTGAAGGCAAGCTTTCCAATGAGAACTTTACTTCCCGCGCACCGGAAAGCGTTGTTAACGCTGAGCGGGAAAAGGCTGCAAAGGCAAGAGATCTTATCGAACAGCTGGAGCAAAGTGCCGCATCTCTGAAAAAAATCTGATATATTTTGCTTTGGAGCGCAAACTTCGGTTTGCGCTCCTTTTTTGCGACTGCAAATGCTGTTGGAACTTATATATACTGATTTTAACAATGCAAAGGAGGAATAATATGCAGCTAACAAGCTTTTTGGAAAACGGCAGACTTACAATTGCTTTGACCGGTGAAATCGACCATCACTGTGCAAAGAAACACATTGCTTCGATCAGTTCAAAAATTGAAGCATATACACCCAGAACCTGCGTTCTGGATTTTCAGGATGTGACATTTATGGATTCATCGGGAATCGCCATCGTGATCAACACCCTTCGCATGATGACAAGAACGGAGGGGGCATTGCAGATTACCGGCTTACACGAGCAACCAAAACGGGTGTTTCTTGCATCCGGGATTGATAAATTGGTGGAAATTAAGGAGGCAGTATCATGAAATTTGATAACTATATGATTTTGGAATTCCCAAGTAAATCCTGTAACGAAGCATTTGCAAGGTCTGCGGTTGCCTGCTTTGCGGCGCAGATGGATCCGACCTTGGAGGAGCTTGGCGACATAAAGACTGCAGTATCTGAAGCTGTAACGAATTGTATTGTACATGCATATCCGGATCAAATCGGCATGATCACCCTGCGCTGCAGAATTTTGAAGGATCATGTACTGGATATCGTGATTAAAGATAAAGGAGTAGGGATTTGCGATATTGAGCAGGCAAGGAAGCCCCTGTTTACTACCGGCGGATCGGACAGAAGCGGAATGGGATTTACGATTATGGAGAATTTTATGACCACATTTACAGTGGATTCACAACCCGGCAGAGGAACGGCGATCCACATGCGCAGAAGATTGCAGCGACGCAAATGAGCAACACGGAGGAATTGATCAAGCGATCACAGGCAGGAGATCGGACAGCAGGGGAGCAGCTTGTGCTGGAGAATAATGGTCTGATCTGGTCTGTTGCAAAGCGGTTTCTTGGCAGAGGTGTGGAAGCGGACGATTTGTATCAGCTTGGATGTCTCGGCTTTTTGAAAGCAGTAGAGGGATTTGATCTCAGTTATGGCACACAGTTTTCCACCTACGCCGTTCCGAAGATTACCGGCGAAATACGGCGTTTCCTGCGGGATGACGGCGCTGTGAAGGTGTCCCGTGGTGTAAAGGAACGGGCAGCCAGCATTAAAAGCGTTCGCAATCAACTTTTGCACGCACTTGGTCGGGAACCGACAATTCAGGAGCTCGCGCGGCAAACCGGTTTTACTCCGGAAGAAATTGCTGTCGCCGAGACCGCAACTGCAGCTGTGGAGTCTATTCAACAGGAAAACGGTGAGGGTGGATTTACACTGGAGAGCATTCTCAGTGATACGGATTCCGAGGAGATATTACTGGATAAAATTTCCGTTAAACAGGCCATTGAAAGGCTGCCGGAACGGGAAGCCACAGTAATTAAGCTTCGATATTTTCACGGATTAACACAGGACCGTGTTTCCAAGGTGATGGCAGTCAGCCAAGTGCAAATATCCAGAATTGAGAAGAAAGCGCTGCTGCGCCTGCGTGAATTTATCAGTTAAATTGTTCTTTACCTTTTGACGAAAATGCGTTAAAATAGAAGCACAAGATTTTATGTAGATAGGTGCCGTTATGACGCAGGAAATGTTATCCAGATTTATCTCAGCAAGAAAACGATATATCACCTCCCAGTTCTCCAATCTGAATCCTAAGCAGACAGAGGCTGTGTTGGCTACAGAAGGACCTTTGCTGCTGCTTGCAGGTGCAGGCAGCGGTAAAACAACTGTGCTTATCAATAGGATTGCAAACATTCTTCGCTATGGTCGCGGCGGAGACAGCACAGATGTTCCCGATACTGTCACGGAAGAGGATGTTCTGTTTTTAGAGTCCTTGCTGGACGATGCCGATCGTTTTGAACTGCAGCGCGCAGATTACCTGTGTGCATTGGATCCTGTTGCGCCTTGGAATGTGATCGCCATTACCTTTACCAATAAGGCAGCGAACGAACTGAAGGAGCGTCTTTGTGCCATGCTTGGTCCGGAGGGACAGGATGTGTGGGCCATGACCTTCCACTCGGCATGCTGCCGGATCCTGCGTAAGGACATTGAACGACTGGGCTATTCCCGCAGCTTCACAATCTACGATGCCTCCGATTCTGAAAGACTGATGAAGGATGTTATCCGGGATATGGGTCTGGATGACAAGACCTTCCCGGCTAAATATGTCTTGAATATCATTGGAAAAGAGAAGGACAAACTGGTATCTCCTGAGCAAATGCTTGAAAATATCGAAATCAGCGGAGATGTTCGCCTGCTGCATATTGCCCGTGCTTATCAGCGTTACCAAAAGAAGCTGAAGGAGAACAATGCCCTTGATTTTGACGATATCATCTATCAAACGGTGCTTCTTCTGCAGGAGCATGAGGATGTCCGCACATTTTACCAGCGGAAGTTTAAGTATGTTTTGGTGGATGAGTATCAGGATACCAACCACCTTCAGTATTTACTGACTTCCTTACTTGCCGGCGGCTACGAAAATATTTGTGTTGTAGGCGATGATGACCAGAGTATTTATAGATTCCGGGGCGCAACCATCGAAAATATTTTGGATTTTGAGGAGCAGTACCCCGGTTCCCGGGTGATTCGCTTGGAACAGAATTATCGTTCCACTCAGGCTATTTTGAATGCGGCAAACGCGGTGATCGCCAACAATATCGGCAGAAAAGGAAAGCGGCTGTGGACAGCCAACGCTGCCGGCGATCCCATAACTGTGTATGAAGCATCGGACGAAAGCGCAGAAGCTAACTATGTTGCCGGCAGCATCATTTCTAATTCCAAAGGAAAAAATTTCAAAGATTATGCTATCCTATTCAGAACCAATGCACAGTCCAATGCTTTGGAATTTGCCTTTAAGCGAAACGGCATTCCTTACCGCGTGATCGGCGGCATGCGCTTCTTTGACCGTGCGGAAGTTAAGGACATGCTCTCTTATTTGTGCGTGATTAATAATCGCGCTGACGATCTCCGATTACGCAGGATCATTAACAATCCCCCCAGAGGTATCGGAGGAAAAACCGTTGAAACTGCTGAACGTTTGGCTGAGGCTGCCGGTACAGGCTTGTACAGCATCGTTTCCGATCCTTATTCCTACGGTCCTTTGGAAAGAGCTGCCAATAAGCTGATGCAATTTACGGTTATGATCGAGGAATTGGCCGGCCTTTTGGATGACGGTATGGCGCTGCCTGAGTTTTATGATGAGGTTATGGTTCGCACCGGCTATATGGGCATGCTGGAAGCAAAACCTACGGAAGAAAATAAAACAAGGCTGGAAAATATCAAGGAATTAAAGTCCAGTATTTTAGCTTATGTTCAGAATGCAGAAGTACCCAGCCTTGCCGGTTTTTTGGAAGAGATCGCGTTGTATACCGATCTTGAACAGTACAATGACGGTGATGATGCGGTTGTCATGATGACAATGCACTCTGCCAAGGGATTGGAATTTTCCAATGTGTTTTTGGTAGGCTTTGAGGATGGTCTTTTCCCCGGCATGCGTGCCATTGGTGACCGCGCTGAGATGGAGGAAGAGCGTAGACTTTGCTATGTTGCCATTACCCGAGCAAAGAAGAACCTGACGGTTTCCTATGCCAGACAGCGTATGCTCTACGGTAAGACAAGCGCTGCCATTCCCTCCAGATTTCTCCGTGAGATCCCTGAGGATATTTTGGTCCGAAAGGGTGGATACCGTACGCAGGCGGCAACTACATACGGTTATGCGGTTCGTCCCTTCGGGGAAGCGCCGGTCCAAAAGCAGAAAACAAGCACCTATGTTTCTGCATATTCTGCCCCGGACAAAACACCTTGCCTTGAACTGCGAAAAGGCGATATGGTGATGCATACCGCTTTCGGTAAGGGTATGGTTTTATCTGTTTTGCAAATGGGTGGAGATGCCTTGCTGGAAATTGCATTTGATCAGCTTGGTACTAAGAAATTGATGAAAAACACCGCATCCAAGCACATGAAACGGTTGTGATTTTTTGGCGGTTGCCGCATATAATCCCACGGGGGGATCATCATGCGTTATCGCCTAAGACGGATCGGCATTCGGTTACTGATCATAGCAATGATAGCGATTTTGATCGTTTTGTCGTTTCGGCACAAATATCATACGGCTATCAGAAGTCTTGCGGAAACACAGGTCAAAAATACAACCTCAGATTTGATTAACGATGCCATAGATCAGCAAATCGATACCGGAAATGTACAGTATGATCGGATCGTATATTTTGAAAAAGACCTCGACGGACGCATCACTGCGTTAAAGACCAATATGAGCGAGGTCAACCGACTGAAAACCGCAATATTGAACATTATAAACGATGAGATCCTTGCGTTGGATACATCGGATATCGGTATCCCCATTGGCAGTCTGCTGCTGCCGGAGGTGATGTCCGGCCGTGGACCGGAGATCCCGGTGCAAATTATTTCCATCCGTAATTCCGACGCTTCGTTTTACAGTACATTTCAGGAAGCCGGCATTAATCAGACCATCCATCAAATTACGATGGATGTTTCTGTGGATGTGACTGTGCTTGTTCTTGGCGTGACAAATAGTTTTACCATTTCCAGTCAGGTCGTGATTGCAGAAACCATTATTGTTGGTCAAGTGCCTGACACATTTTTCCAAACCGGAGGAAGCTATGGAAGCAATAGAGAGAATCCATGAATTAACAGAAATTCTGAATCAGGCGAATTATCGGTATTATGTTTTGGATGATCCGCAAATGCCTGATTTTGAATACGACCGCCTGCTTCGGGAATTAGAGGATTTAGAAGCGGCAAACCCCTCTTTGGCAAAACCCGACTCTCCCACCAAAAGAGTTGGCGGTGAGGCGCTGAGCAAGTTTGAAAAGGTGACCCATCCGGTCCCCCTGATGAGCTTGCAGGATGTTTTTTCTTATGAGGAACTAACGGATTTTTTGAAAAAAATTCAGGAAAGCCAACCGGGGACTGAGTTCTCTGTAGAACCGAAAATTGACGGACTTTCCGTTGCGTTGGAATATATGGACGGAGTGTTTGTAAAGGGTGCGACCCGGGGTGACGGCAATGTGGGAGAGGATGTTACCGAAAATTTGAAAACCATCCGCTCCATTCCTATGACAATCCCCAACGCTCCCGGTCGACTCATTGTCCGCGGTGAGGTCTTTATGCCGAAGAAGAGCTTTGAGAAGCTCAACGCGCAGCAGGAACTGGAAGGGAAGCCTTTGTTTGCCAACCCCAGGAATGCCGCTGCCGGCTCTCTGCGTCAGTTAGACCCTAAAATCGCTTCTAAAAGGGGATTGGATATACTGATCTTTAACATCCAGCTGATCGATGGTAAAAGCTTCCAAACCCACAGTGAAACATTGGACTACTTGAAGGAATTGCAGTTTAAGGTAATTCCGTATAAAAAGTTTGTTTCATCCGATGAGGTATGCGAGCAGGTGGCAGCCATCAATGAGAACAGGGAGGATTATACATTTGACATTGACGGCGCAGTGATCAAAGTCAATGATCTTTTGACACGGCAGGTTCTTGGAAGTACTGCTAAATTCCCTCGTTGGGCTGCTGCATATAAATATCCGCCGGAGATCAAGCCGACGGTAGTGGAGGACATTGTTGTACAGGTCGGCAGAACCGGTGTGCTGACACCCAAGGCGGTTGTCCGCGGTGTAAGACTTGCCGGAACGACTGTTACAAACGCAACCCTTCATAATCAGGATTTTATTTCGCAGCGCGATATCCGTATCGGTGATACGGTAAGAATCCGCAAGGCCGGTGAAATCATTCCTGAAATCTTAGATGTAGATCTGTCAAAACGGCCTGCCGACGCGGTTCCGTATTATCTGCCTGCAACCTGTCCCGTGTGCGGTGCTGCTACGGCAAGAGATGAGGACGGCGCGTTCTTGCGCTGCACCGGCGTGGAATGTCCTGCTCAGTTGACTCGAAATATTGCCCATTTTGTCAGCCGGGATGCTATGGATATTGACGGATTAGGTTCTGCGATTGTAGAGACCTTGATTGAGAAAGGCCTTCTTCGTTCTCCTGCCGACATCTATTATCTGACCCTTGACGAGATCGCTTCCTTGTGGCAAAAAGGCGACACTGCAGCCAAAAAGCTTTTGAACGCTATTGAGGAGAGCAAAAAGCAAGATCTTGGCAGATTGATCTATGCGCTCGGCATCCGTCAGGTAGGCGCAAAGACCGGTAAGGTCCTTGCGACCACATTCGGTTCTATGGATGCCTTGATGTCTGCTACCTTAGAGGAACTGACGCAGGTACAGGATATCGGCGAAGTTACCGCAAAATCGATCACAGACTGGTTTGCTCAGCCTCAGTCACGGAATATGATCGAAAAGCTCCGTTCTGCCGGTCTGAATTTTGAAAGCCGGCGGACCGTTACAGACACCCGATTTGCTGGGATGACCTTTGTTCTGACCGGAGCATTGACTCTGTTTACACGAGATGAGGCATCGGAAAAGATCGAGCTGTTAGGCGGTAAGGTTTCCGGCTCTGTTTCCAAGAAAACAAGCTATGTTGTAGTTGGTGAGAATGCCGGTTCTAAAGAAAAGAAAGCCCGTGAGTTAGAGATCCCCATTCTATCTGAGGATGAATTTTTGAAGATAATTCAATAATTTTAGAAGCCGGAAAGCTGATTGCTCTCCGGCTTCTAATATTATAAAGAAAAGTCTTCCTGATCGTATTTATCAAAATCTAACGCTTTCTGTTTGGGAGGAATCCGCTTGCAGGGATCGTAGCGGAAACTTAAGCACTTAAAATCAGGCGCTACAAGACCGCGTTTTTCACACATAATTTGCGCATTTTCCTTCATCGATGCATAAGCACAGTACTCACAGGCGCGATCAATTTTCTTTCTGAACAGCATAGGATAACCTCACATATCGATGTAGTGTCTGTATTATACAACAATCACGCCGGGATTGCCACTACTTTTTTTCGTCCTGATCGGATCCATGTGCAGCCCACAATTATAACGATGGCTGTGACAGAGATTACGCTGACGGTCGGGGAATGGAACGGATTTGAAAACAGAAAATACTGAAGCCAATAGGAAATCGTCATACAAATTGTACATTGTATCACTTTGCCGAAGATATAGCTTCCGGTGTTAAGACTGCCGCAAACAGATCCTGTCTGCATCAGTACACTGATCCCACCAAAACTGAGCAAGCAGGAGCATAACAGGAAGCGCAGTCCTTCGTTGGTAATATGCTGTAATTCATAGCAGCCGTTGGCAAGTTCAAGTATGCCAATGACTATGATCTGTATTTCCCGGGAAAACATCCATAAAAACCAATGCCGCAAAAACGCAATGCAAATTCGAAACAAAATGACCCATCCGCAGATGAGAGAAATTACCCGAACGCCGTTTTCAACAGCGTGTGACAGATGCATGCTCTTCTGCCTGTTTGTGTGGCAGCTTGTGCTCATTTTATCGGGCAACAGGAATCCAACCATTAAGGCAGAAATGATTTGTAAAAGCCATAAGAGCCAAGGGATCCAAGGGTTTGAGAACAGTAAGCCTGTCATGCCGAATATAAACGCAGGTCCAGCGTTATTACAAAAACCAAGCATCCGTTTTGCGGTTCGCTCCGATACGCAACCGTCACGGTAGAGCTGTGTTACACATTGTGCGCCTACAGGATATCCCCCTAGAAGACCTAACACAAGTGCAGTTTCTGCACCGATGGGTATCCCAAGTAGGTGATTCAAACCGTCCAGCCAACGGATGTGGATTCCGGCAAGGTGTGAATTTAAGCAGCTTGTCAGCACAAGGAAGGGGAATAAAGATGGAATAACGGACTTTATGCAAATCTCCAATCCTTCGTTTGCGCCTGTTAACGCTGTCTTTGTGTCAAGAATGACAACAAATATTCCGATCAACAGAAAAAGCATTGTTCCTAAATTCTTATTTTGTTTCATCCGGATCACCTCCATAGAATCTATGTGCAATTGTGAAATTTCATCACCGGCAGGGCATAGAATACACATAAGGAGGTGGTTTGACTTGCGTCATAAGGAGTTTATGGAGCGAATACCCTTATCTGTCGGGCTACCTGCAGAGCCTGTACCCGGCAAACCGCTCATCGAACTGATTGGTGACCGTCGGGTTCTGATAGAGAATCATCGTGGTATTACTGCCTACGGCTGCCACGAAATCTGCGTGAATGTAGCCTACGGAACGGTTGTGGTTTGCGGCAGCCATTTGCAAATGGTACAGATGACGCAGCAGCAGTTGGTGATTACCGGATGCATTGACGGGATATCAATTAGGAGGAGGTGAGTCATCTGGGATTTTGGAACGATTTGTCCGGCATGATTGAAATAGAAGTTACAAGTGCCACAGCGGTTGATGCAATGAATGCGGCGAATATGGCAGGCATTCAACTGTCTTCTGTTCGTGTGATCGACGATTTGACATTTTCCTGCACCGTTGAAAGGCGTAATGTCAGAGCGTTGCTCCAACTGTTACGCAGACGGGGAGATAACCCACGGATTCTTCGCAGAACAGGGCTATATTGGTCTTTAGCAGGATTGCGAAAACGCCCGGTTTTGGTGTTTGGTATTTTATTCTTAATTGCTTTTTCCCTGTATCTGCCTACTCGGGTGCTGTTTATTGCCGTAGAGGGTAATCATACGATTCAAACTACAAGGATATTGGACGAAGCGGAGAATTGCGGTATCCGTTTTGGTGCGGCACGACGAAGCGTAAGAAGCGAACAGATGAAGAACAAACTCCTTGGGGCGATCCCAGACTTGGAATGGGCAGGTATCAACACTTATGGCTGCCTTGCGGTGATCTCTGTGAGGGAGCGAACAATAGAGAACGGTGAGAATGGGAAAACAGGTGCATCCAGTATTGTAGCCGAAAGAGATGGCGTTGTTCACAGCATTACGGCAACTGCCGGAAACCCGTTGTGTCATGTTGGACAGGCGGTTACTGCAGGACAGGTGCTGATCTCCGGCTATACAGATTGTGGTTTGACCATAAAGGCCCAGAGGTCTGTCGGTGAGATAATGGCGTATACATCCAGAGATTTGACCCTGATTACACCCCAACAATCCACACGCAAAGGGGCAATCATCAGGACGCAGACAAAATACAGCATAATATTTGGAAAAAAACTCATAAATTTATCACAAGATAGTGGAATTTCGGATACCAGTTGTGATAAAATATATGAAATAAATTATATCACCTTGCCCGGAGGCTTTGTACTTCCGGCAGCGGTTGTGGCAGAACACACTACATACCGGGAATCGTCCGACCAGCCGAGGGAGGATGCACAGCAATGGATGCCTGCTTACGCGAAGGACTATATTCAAAAGCAAATGATTGCCGGTCAGGTTTTGCACACAATTCAAAACTACCAAACGAAAGATGGCTTAAGGATTCTGACCTCTCGTTATGCGTGTCTTGAGATGATCGGTCGGGAACAAAAAGAGGAGATAATGATAAATAATGGGAAAAATGGTTGAGCGTATCGTCAATGCAGAGCATGTGGAAGATTTGATTGCGGTCTTCGGCTCTTTTGATGAAAATATAAAACGTATTGAGGAAGCCCTTGGCGTTTCCATCGTAAACCGAGGCAGCGAGCTGCGCATTACCGGCGAAGAGGAAGCATCGGATAAGGCAGTTCGTACCCTTGAGGGATTGCTTCTGCTTTCTGCCAAGGGTGAATTGATCGACGAGCAGCGTGTCCGGTATTTGATTACCCTTGTCAACGAGGGAAGTGACAGTCAAATCGCCAAGATGGCGAAGGATGTTGTTTGCATCACAGCAAAAGGAAAACCGATCAAGGCAAAAACCGTCGGACAACAGAACTATATGAAGGCAATTGCCAAGAACACCATCACCATTGGTGTCGGACCTGCCGGTACAGGTAAAACATATCTTGCGGTGGCGGCTGCTGTGGCGGCATTTCGTGAACGGACCGTTAATCGCATCATCTTAACAAGACCTGCCGTGGAGGCTGGAGAGAGATTAGGATTTCTGCCCGGTGACCTGCAAAATAAGGTCGATCCCTATTTGCGTCCGTTGTATGATGCTCTGTATGACATGTTAGGTCCGGAGACATTCCAAAAGTATCAGGAGCGTGGCGCAATCGAGGTCGCGCCGCTTGCCTATATGCGCGGACGGACTTTGGATGACAGCTTTATTATCCTTGATGAAGCCCAAAACACCACAAAGGAACAGATGAAAATGTTCCTGACTCGCCTCGGCTTTGGCTCAAAGATCGTTATTACCGGCGATGTAACTCAAATTGATTTGCCCTCGGATAAGGTATCCGGATTGAAGGATGCCATTCTTGTCTTAGAAGGGGTTAAGGATATTTCTGTATGCAGACTTACTGCGGCGGATGTTGTTCGTCACGCACTGGTACAGGAGATCATCAACGCCTATGAAAAAGCCGACCGTAAGACGGAAATCAAGAAGCCTGCAAATCAACTTCACGGAAAATATCAAAGGAAGAAAACAGTATGATGAAACATAAGATCAATATCACATATAGCGGTTTTTCTCTTCAGAAGCCTCTTGTGGTTTCTACCATCAGAAAATGCATTGCCGCTGCTTTGGAAGCAGAGGGCGTACCGGTTGCGTGCGAGATCAATGTCCTTATCACCAATGATATGCATATCCGCACTATTAATCAGGCAACACGCAACACAGACAAAGCTACCGATGTTCTGAGTTTCCCAATGTTCGAGTTCACGCCTGAGAGCTTTCCCAAAGATTGGAGCGAATATCTGGATCCTGAAACCGGCCTTTGCGCCTTGGGCGATATGGCGATCTCTTTGGAGCGCGCTGCTGCGCAGGCAAAGGCATACGGTCATAGCCTGCAAAGAGAGGTCGGATATTTAACGATCCATTCTATTCTGCATTTATTAGGCTATGACCACATGGACGAAGGTCCCCAGAAGGCACAGATGCGTAAGCGTGAGGAATTGATCGCCGCCGGCGTTCGTGGCGTACAGAGAAACTGACGGCTTAGTAAGGAGAACGATATGACAACAAAAACAGCTATGATCACCATTGCCGGCAGACCGAATGTAGGCAAATCTACACTGACCAACTATCTGGTTGGCGAAAAGATCGCTATTGTTTCTAATAAACCGCAGACGACCAGAAACCGCATCTGCGGTATTGTAACAAGAGGGGATACCCAGTTTGTGTTTGTGGACACGCCCGGCTATCACCGCTCTCGCACAAAATTAGGTGAATACATGGTCAACGTGGCGCGTTCCTCTATTGCCGATGTCGATCTGACGATTTTGGTTGTGGAGCCCATTGCATCAGTCGGTCCGCAGGAAGAGGGATTGCTTGAGAAAATTCAGGCAAGTAATTGTCCTGTGATTTTGGCAATCAATAAGATCGATACAGTAGAGAAGGATGTGCTGCTGGAAATCATCAATCTCTATTCTCAAAAGGCAAAATTTGAAGCCATTATTCCCATCTGCGCAAAATACGGTGACGGTGTAGAGGCACTGCTGGAGGAATGTGGGAAATTTGCTGTGGAAAGTCCCTTCCTGTTTCCTGAGGATGTGACTACCGATCAGCCGGAACGGCAGGTCATGGCGGAGATCATTCGGGAAAAACTGTTATGGTGCTTGGATAGGGAAGTGCCTCACGGAACAGCTGTTGAGGTCACAAAATTCTCTGAACGGGACAACGGTATCATCGATCTGGATGCCACGATTTACTGTGAAAAAGCCAGCCATAAGGGCATTATCATTGGCAAACACGGCGATATGCTAAAGAAAATATCGACTATGGCGCGCACAGATTGTGAGAAGTTTATGGGTACGCGCGTGTATTTAACTACATGGGTCAAGGTGAAGGAAAACTGGCGCGACAGTGATTTCTTAGTCCGGAATTTCGGTTATAGAGAATAATTTCCATGTGTATCTCCTCCCGGTTAGGCATAACCTAATTATGGAGGGATGAAAATGAATTCTGGTATATATTGGCAGATCTTTTTAGATACCGGTGCGCCGGAAATGTATCTGCTTTACAATCAGGCGCGAAAAACGGAGGAGACAAATGTACCTGACAGTCAAGGGGCTGGTCCTGAGGGTTTCACCTTACAATGATACGGATGCGCTCTTAACGATCCTGACACAGGAGCAAGGAAAGCTGACAGTTAAGGCGCGGGGTTTGCGGAGAAAAAACAGTCCGCTGATTGCACCGTGCCAGCTGTTAGCATTTGCAGAATTTACACTGTTTGAATATCGGGGAATGTACACCGTGAATGAAGCCCAGTCCCTTGAATTATTTCACAGTCTGCGCAAGGATCTGCAAAAATTGTCACTTGGTACATATTTTGCACAGGTTTCAGAGGTTTTGTGCCAAGAGGATCTGCCAAATCCTGAGCTGTTATCCCTTGTGCTTAATTGTCTGCACGGATTGTCAAAACTGGATCTGTCAGAGAACAAGGTAAAAGCGGTTTTTGAGCTTAGAAGCGCATGCCTTGCCGGTTATACCCCGGATCTATCCGGTTGTATCGGATGTGGAAACGAGTTGCCGGATCAGCTGGATCTTTCGGAAGGGCATTTGGAATGCGCAAAATGCCGCAACTCGGCATCCGATGGCATCCGAATGCCGATTACGCCGGGAATGCTGGATGTGATGCGGTATATTTGCCTGTGCGATCCCAAACGGCTGTTTTCCTTTCAGTGTGGAGAAGAGACCCTTGTACTGCTTTCCCATTTAACGGAAACCTACCTTGCCACACAATTGGAGCGCGGTTTTTCAACCCTCGATTTTTATAAATCCCTTCAAATTTCAATTACTTAGGAGACAAGTATGTCTACACTGTATGCAAAGTCACTTGTAAAATTAGAGCTTGACCGTGTGCTTGCAATGCTGGCAGACTGCGCCGGAAGCCAAGGCGGTAAAGAAGCTTGCCTTCAGCTGCAGCCGACTTCTGATGTCGAGGATGTCCGCCAAATGCTGGATGAGACAACTGCCGCGTCTAACATGGCAACCAACAAAGGAAATCCCAGTTTTTCCGGTGTATATGATATTGCCGCTTCTTTGGAACGCGCCGGCCGCGGAGGCAGCCTGCAGCCGAAGGAATTGCTGCAGATCGCATCGGTGTTGCGCACGACAAGAACCGTGAAGGCGTATATATCTGACGACGAAAAAGCTACCATATTAGACGGGCTTTTTATGCTGTTAATACCCAATAAATATCTTGAGGACCGTATATTTGGAGCGATTCTTTCAGAAGAAGAAATCGCCGATACTGCCAGCTCTGAGCTTGCGGATATTCGCAGACACATGAGGATCCAAAGCGGTAAGATCCGCGATTCCTTGCAGAAGATCATTTCCTCACCTGCCTATTCTAAATTTCTTCGGGAACCGATCATCACAATCCGTCAGGGAAGATATGTGGTTCCTGTGAAAAGTGAATGTAAAAATGATGTTCCCGGTCTGGTGCATGATGTATCCGCTACCGGCTCAACCTATTTTGTGGAGCCAATGTCAGCGGTCAATGCCAATAACGCCCTCAGGGAGCTGGAATTACAGGAGAAAAATGAGATCGCGCGCATACTGTCAGAGCTGACTGCCGATGCTGCAAACCACGCGGAAAGTCTTTTGCAGAGTTATCATGCGCTGATTGATTTAGATGTGATTTTTGCAAAGGCAAGGCTTGCTTATCAAATGAAGGCTTTGCCGCCGATAATGAATGCTGACGGTCGCATTGTTCTTCGCAATGCAAGACACCCGCTGATCGATCCCAAAACGGTCGTGCCGATCTCTATGCATTTAGGCACTGACTTTGATTCCATGATTATTACCGGTCCTAATACCGGCGGCAAGACAGTAACTTTGAAGACCGTCGGACTGCTGACCCTTATGGCGGAATGCGGATTACATGTTCCTGCCGGAGATGGAAGCTGCCTTTCAACCTTTGATTCTATTTTGGCAGATATTGGCGATGAGCAGTCTATTGCCCAAAGCTTATCTACATTCTCCAGCCACATGCGAACCATTGTGGATATTGTCGCGCAATGTAATGACCGTACCTTAGTTCTGTTTGATGAGCTTGGTGCCGGCACAGATCCTGCTGAGGGCGCAGCGCTGGCAATTGCCCTGATTGAGTTCTGTAGAAATATGGGTAGCCATGTGATGGCAACAACGCACTACGCTGAGTTAAAGCTGTATGCTATGCGCACCGATGGTGTTATCAATGCATCCTGTGAATTTAATGTTGAAACGCTTCGTCCTACCTATAAGCTGATGATCGGTATTCCGGGAAAATCCAATGCTTTTGCAATTTCCAGAAAACTGGGTCTTTCTGAATCGATTTTGAAAGAGGCAAGTGATCTGTTGGGAAAGAATGACCGTGATTTTGAAGATGTTCTTACCCAGCTGGAACAGCAACGACTCCAAATGGAAAATGCCCGTCATGAAGCAGAACGCTTGCGTTCCGAAACAGAAAAAATTAAAAAGCAAAGCGAAGAGCTCAGTGAGCAGCTTCGCTTGGAACGGGACAAGGCGCTGGAACAAGCAAGGGCAGAGGCAAAGCGAATAATAGATGGTGCACGTATTGCTGCAAATGAAGCTGAAGCTGAGCTGAAAGCTCTGAAAAAACAGGTATCTGACAGCGGTGACCTCAGCGGTATAAACCAGCGGCAAACGCAGGTGCGTCGCAGCCTGAATGATGCCGAACAAAAACTCCATGGTGAAAAGCAAGCTGTCAGCCGTCCGAAGCCCACAAGAGAGATTATTATCGGTGATACTGTTGAACTTCTGAAGCTTGGCACAAAAGCAAATGTGATTGCGATCAATAAGGATGGCACATACCAATTACAGGCAGGCATTTTGAAGATGACTGCAAAGTCGGATGAAATCTATTTGCTTGAACAGGAGAATCCTTATAAGGATCAGAAGCAAAGGCCGGCTCATTCGGGACGGGAAATGAAGCTGTCTTCTACACCCTCAGAAATCGATTTACGCGGTATGGACAGTATAGAAGCTGTCAGCATTATGGAGCGGTTTTTGGATGAAGCCATGCGTTCCAATCTTCCGTCTGTACGCGTGATTCACGGTAAGGGAACGGGTACTTTGCGCGCTGCGGTTCATCAGGCGTTGAAGAAAAATAAGTTTGTGAAGAAATACCGTCTTGGCTTGTACGGTGAAGGAGAGGATGGCGTTACAATCGTTGAATTTTCCTAATGCGTTATTAATTAGGAAAATGCGCCATAATCCCGTTTTGTTTCCAAAACATTGAAAAGCTGTTGACTTTTTTTCAATATTTGCTATCATATACACAGAACGTGGCGCCTGCTTTGCGGGCGTTGCATGAAGGAGTGTAATATATGTTCACGAAAGAAGTTGTGGTTCGTTGCGAATCCGGACTGCATAACAAGCAGGCAACCTACTTTGTGCAAAAAGCAAATGAGTTTGAGTGCAACATTTGGCTCGAGTCGGGCAACAGAAAAATGAACGCAAAGAGTCTTCTGGGAATCATGTCTTTGGGAATCGTTACCGGTGCTACTGTCACATTGATCGCTTCCGGTACCGGCGCTGAAGATGCTGTGAATGCGCTCGAGGCCTTGTTACAAAGAGATGTCTACTGATACTTGATCGTTTTCCGCCTCAGTGCTCCGATTGCATTGGGGCGGTAACTTTTTTGCAGCATGGGTAAATATTATGACTTTTGATGAATTAAAAGAATATGCGCATAAACTGCCGGAGGAGCCCGGGGTATATATCATGCGAAACCGGTCTGACGATGTCATTTATGTGGGGAAGGCTAAGAAGTTGCGTAACCGCGTCAGCCAGTATTTTCTCGATACGATTTCTCATACCGCAAAAACCAAACTGATGGTCAGCAATATTGATCATTTTGAGGTGATTATCACTGCCTCTGAGTTTGAAGCTCTGGTGCTGGAATCCTCGCTGATCAAGCGCTATAAACCAAAGTTTAATATTTTGCTGAAGGATGACAAAGGGTATCCCTATCTTCGCCTTGATATGAAGGAACCATATCCGAGGATCACAATGGTAGGCAAAAAATCGGATGATGGCGCGGAATACTTTGGCCCCTATGGCAGCAGATATGCTACCAATCAGGCGCTGGACGCCATTTATGGTGCTTTGAGATTGCCTGCTTGCAATAAAAAGTTTCCCCGTGATATAGGAAAGGGGAGACCTTGCCTGAACTACCACATGAATCTGTGCAGCGGTTGGTGTATCGGTACGCAATCCTCCGATGAATATCGGGAAGTGCTTGAACAGGCAAGGGAACTGATGCGTGGAAATTTCAAAAATGTTGCAGATACACTGCGTAAGCAGATGGAATCAGCTGCAGATGACCTGAATTTTGAGCTTGCTGCAGCATTGCGTGATCGTATGGTTGCTGTTGAGAACCTTGGAACGAAGCAGTTCGCTGTGTCCAATACACAGATCGATACGGATGCAATCGGCTATGTTCAGACGGAAGCAAAGGCTTGCTTCTGCGTGCTGCACTACAGCGGCGGCAATTTGATTGAAAAGGAGCATGAATTGCTTCAGGTTCAGGATGACCCCAAGCGTGCTTTGTCTGAGCTTATAAGACAGTATTATTTAAGCAGAAATTACGCGCCAAAGCAGATCCTTCTCCCGGAACGGGTGGAAGATATTGAACTTATTGAGCGTTTTATCGGTGATATTGCCGGCAGAAAAGTGCATTTGCTTGTTCCTGTGCGAGGAGAAAAAAAGCGTCTGTCAGATCTTGCACAGAAAAACGCTTACGAAGAAGCTCTCCGTGCCACCGGTTCTGATGAGCGTTTTCGCGCTTCTCTTAGTGTGCTTGGGAAAATGCTGGATATGGAGCCGCCTGTGCGTATTGAAGCCTATGATATCTCCAATATTTCCGGTTCCGATAATGTATCCGGTATGATTGTATACCATAACGGCAAGCCAAGGAGAAGTGAATACAAGCGATTCAATCTCGATTCTATTGGTCAGCAGGATGATTATGCTTCCATGCATGAAACCATTCTTCGAAGATTTCGCAGATATCTGTCAGGGGATACCGGTTTTTCTGCTGCGCCTGATTTAATATTGATCGACGGCGGTGCAAACCACGCTATGACAGCGCTGAGTGCATTGAGAGCGCTGGATCTTGACTTTCCTGTGTTTGGCATGGTAAAGGATAGCCGTCACCGTACGCGTGCGCTGGTGACGCCGGAGGGGAACGAAATTGCCATTACCGGTCAGCAAAGCGTATTTCTCTTGATTTCTTCTATTCAGGAGGAGACACACAGATTTGCGATTTCGTATCACCGCAATCGCCGAAGTAAGCGTTTGCAGTATTCACAGCTGGATGCAATTACCGGAATTGGCCCAAAACGCAAGCAGGATCTTTTGAAGAAGTTTAAAACCATTTCTGATATAAAAGCAGCATCATTAACCGAATTGGAACGCATTCTTCCAAAGGATGCTGCGATGGCGGTTTATCAGTACTATCACGAGCAGAGGAGGGGCTGAGATGCGCGTTGTTGCAGGTGTTGCAAGAGGCGTTAATTTGAAGACACCGGACGGCTTGACAACACGACCTACGTCGGACAGAGTCAAGGAAGCCTTGTTTAGTATTCTTCATTTTGATATTCCGGGTGCGGATGTTCTTGATTTGTTTGCAGGAACCGGTCAACTGGGTATTGAAGCATTAAGCCGCGGTGCAAAAAGCACTGTATTTATCGATGAGGGCAGACAGGCTTGCGATCTTGTTCGCGAGAACCTGCGGCGGACAAAACTTAGTGATCGCGCGACGGTTATCCAATCTGATTATCTTGCGTTTTTGAATCGTACAAAGCAAAAGTTTGATATTATTCTGTTAGATCCGCCCTACGCTGAAGTTTTTTTGGAAAATGCGCTAAAATTGATATCAGAAATTGACATTTTGCAATCTGGTGGTATAATAGCAACAGAACGACCTGTTGGAAAAGCGTTGCCTGTTTTGCCGGAGGGGTTTACTCACTCTAAAGACTATAAATACGGTAACACTTTGATTACCCTTTATCGTAAGGACGAAGCTTAGAGGAACATTTGATTATGAAGATTGCCATTTATCCCGGCAGCTTTGATCCCATTACCAGCGGACATTTGAGCATTATTCGCCGTGCATCCCAGATATTTGACCACTTGATCATTTGCGTATTGGTGAATCCTTCTAAAACGCCTATGTTTACACAGGAAGAACGGGTTGATATGATTCGCCGATCTGTTGGGGACATTCCCAATGTAGAGGTGGATGCATCCAGCGAATTGCTGGCTGAATACGCCAAGAGAAAAGGCGGGTGTGTGATTGTTAAAGGTCTGCGCGCCGGTTCTGATTTTGAAAACGAATTCCAGATGGCTATGATTAACCGTAAAATCAACCCCGATCTGGATACCATGTTCCTGACATCTGAGCACCAATATATGTATTTAAGCTCCAGCGCTGTAAAAGAATTGGGTAAATATGATGTGGATTTATCCGATTTTCTGCCTGAGCCTATAATTTCGGATTTTAAAAAGCGAATCTCTGATATACGTTAAGGAGGAAACATAAATGAACGAACAGAACATCGAAGACATCATTTCCGCGCTGTATGATATGGTGCAGGATGCCCGCGCACTGCCCCTTGGTGCAGATAAATGCATTCTTGAGCGTGACAAGGTCCTGGACATGCTGGACGAAGTCATTGCACAGCTGCCTGTCGAGCTGAAGCAGGCAAAGACGATTGTGGAATCCCGGAATGAGTTGATCGGTCAGGCACGCCGCGAGGCTGAGACCATCATTCGCGAGGCACAGGAAGAGGCTGCCAAGCTGGTATCCGAGGAAACGATCTATCTGGAGGCAAAGCGTCAGTGTCAGGAGATGGTGTTGCAGACCCAGACCCGCATGGCAGAACTCCGCAAGGTAAGCACCGATTATATGGAGGATGCTCTGCGTCGTACTGAGGAAGCAATTGCGGTTTCTTTGGATGACGTTCGCGATACTCGCGCAAAGTTTAAGGCACTTGTGGAGGCGCAGGAAAAGAAGTCCGGCCCTCAGGAGCCTGCTGCTGAGTAATAAAAGATAAAAACAGCTCAAAATCAGTTTTGAGCTGTTTTTTTGGAATGCTTTTTTGGAGGAACTTTATGAACTATTTGGAAAACTATCGATTCTGGTGCAACGCGGATCTTTCTGAAACTGATAAAAATGAACTGATGGCAGTTGCTCGTGATGAAGACGAGTTAAAGGGTCGCTTCGGCAGTGACCTTCAGTTTGGCACTGCAGGCATGCGCGGTGTTATGGGCATCGGCAGCAATCGCTTGAACCGCTACACTGTCCGCAGAGCTGCGCAGGGCATGGCTGCATGGCTCGGCGGTACGGATTTAAGTAAAGCGGCTGCGATCGGCTATGATTCCCGGCATAATTCCCGCTTGTTTGCAGAGATTTGTGCCGTTGCTTTTGCGGAAGTGGGAATTAAAGCCTATCTGTTTGACCGTCTTGCTCCTACACCTATGCTGTCTTTTGCCGTTCGTGAATTAGGCTGCGGTTGCGGTATCGTGATCTCTGCAAGCCATAATTCAGGTGAATATAACGGCGTGAAATGCTACGGTCCTGATGGTTGCCAAATGACAGATGAACCTGCAGCAGTCGTAACGGAAAAAATCAGCACTATTCCGTATTTTATTCCGGAATCCAGATCCTTCGCGGAGTATATGAACGAAGGCTTGATTCAATATATCGATCAGAAGCTTTGGGAAAAGTATTATCAGACCGTAATTGCAGAAGCGGTTGATCCTGCAATCATCGCTCGCGCCGGCTTGAATATTGTTTACACACCGCTTTGCGGTACCGGTAACGAGCCGGTTCGTGAGGTTTTGGGCCGGCTTGGTGTGAATATCCGCGTTGTATCCTGTCAGGAGCAGCCTGACGGCGATTTTAAGACCTGCGAGTATCCCAACCCTGAAACGGATGCGGCGCTGAATGAAAGTTATAAGATTGCAAGAACCTGCCCCTGCGATGTGATTTTGGGTACTGACCCTGACTGTGACCGCGTTGCAATCGCTGTACCTGACGGTGACGGATTCCGCAAATTATCCGGTAATGAACTGGGTTGCCTGTTGATGGATTATATTCTGAAAGCAAGAAGCGCAAAGAATGATATTCCCGACGGAGCAATCGTTGTCCGTAGTATCGTATCCTCACCGATGGCTGATCGCGTTGCCGAAAAATATGGCGTTGACATGCATGCTGTACTGACCGGATTTAAGTATATCGGCGGTGAGATCCTAAAGCTTGAACAGATTGGGGAAGAAAAGAAATATCTGTTTGGATTCGAGGAGAGCTGCGGTTACCTGAAGGGAACCTACGCCAGAGATAAGGATGCTGTTGTTGCGTCTATGCTTGTATGCGAATTGGCTGCTGCATTGAAACTTCAGCACAAAACGATTCTGGATGCGCTGAACGAACTCTATGAGGAGTTTGGATACTATCTGTCTTATGTTAAGAGCGTTGAGCTAACAGGCTCAGATGCTATGGAAAAGGCTGCGAAAATGATGTCTGACCTTCGTGACAATGCACCTATAGAAATCGGATCCGCTGCGGTTACTGTTGTAAAAGATTATCGCGACCGCATCTCTAAAAATCTTGCAGACGGCACGGAAGAACCGATCTGCTTACCAAAGTCCAATGTACTGGAATTTATTCTGGGAGAAAAGGGCAGTGTAATTGCACGACCTTCCGGTACCGAACCGAAGGTAAAGTTCTACTTCACCGCCATCGGCAACGACAAAGAAGCTGCAAAGCAGCTGCTCGATAAGATGGTTGCACAGATGTCCAAGTAATTGAAAAATAACAGGCACTTTCAAAAGTGCCTGTTATTTTTTTGCTTTTCGCGAATACAATGAAACAAAAGGGGAGGGGACATGCATGAAAAAAGGAAAATACCCGATCGTTATTTCGATCATCCTTGGAGCGATAGCGGGGATTTTGGTAAGCATGGTATTTGCGGCAGTATGTGCGCTCATGATTCAGAATGGGAGTGTAAGGCTGACACTACTTGCGTATCTTGTACCTGTTATTCACGTGTTATCATCGTACATTGGTTCTGCGCTCAGCAAAACCGTAACCACCGGCAAAAAGAGCATCACAGCACTGCTGACTGGCGTTGCATATATTCTGCTGCTTCTGATAATAAATTTGATGTTTGCAGGCGGCCGTTTTGACGGTGCGCTGCTTGCCTGCGTTTGTATAATGATCGGAAGCGCTGCGGCGGCATTTCTGTTCTGTTCGGCAGGGAAGCGGAGGGGGATCCATAAGCATAAAGTGCGGATTCGTTAAGTTGTACAAATCGTACAGGTGGGTAAAGAATATTTACCCACCTGCACGATTTATGAAAGTTATCCTTCAAGACAATATATAGTACTACGGTAAAACAAAATCACCAATATATAGATAATAGTTTATTTTGGTAAAGAATGGCTGGCGTTTGGTTGTCGAAGTTAACATAACTGTGTTTACATAAAAATAGTCATAATCCACAAAAATCATCGTATTGTGCAAATTTACTTGAAATTACAAGATTTTTATTGTATAGTATCAATGGTTTATGACAATTTACATATTATGCACCTGTGTTGAATTTGACAATATCTTTCGTTAAATCTTTTTTGGAGGGAAACGTTTTGTCAAGCAAACGATGCTTTGGCTTCATGAGAAATCAGAGCCATAAGAGGTGCATAATTTTTCTTTCGCTTTTTTGGGCTGCCGGCTCGCTTTTGGGCGCATGTTTATCAGCTTCTGTTTCAACACACATCACGCTTGATCTTAGGCGTTTGTTATATGTACAGCCTTCGCTGATCAGAATGGTTTTTGTGTCGTTATTTCCGTTGCTGCTAACTGTGTTTTGTCTGCATTTTTCCTTATCTCTGCCGATATATTTAATTGCATTCGTAAAGTCAGCTCTTTACTCTTTTTCTCTTTGTTATTTGCTTTTATCATACCGATCCTCCGGTTGGCTGCTGCATGCCTTATTCTTGTTTTCGCAATCCGTTACTGCGGTTTTATTGATATGGTTTTGGATCTGTTCTATCGATAATTGTTCTGTTGTACGCAGGGAAACGGCGATTTCCGTTTCGGTAATTACGGCTGTGTGCATGATGAACTGCTGTATCGTATCTCCTTTTTTATCATCGTTATTTAACCAGTAATTGAGAGAAGGTTCGTTTGTTTCATGTTGGATTTGGTTCATGCTTATGAAAACTACCTATCCAAGGTAAAACATGCATCCGACAACACTATCGCTTCTTACATGCGTGATATTCGCCAGTTCTCTGACTGGCTCAAACGAGAAGTGCACAGTGAGATTTTGGATGCTACACAACAGAATATAAGCACGTACCTGTTTATGTTACAAGACGAGGGACGTTCTGCCGCAACCGTTTCCAGAAATTTGGCAAGCCTGCGAAACTTCTATGCTTACGCGGTTTCATCTGGCTTCATTGAGGGAACACCTGTGACGGAAATTCGGATTGACAGGGGAGAGAAGAAGCTTCCGCAGATTCTTACAGGCCGTGAGATTGAGCTGCTTTTATCCCAGCCGGCATGCGTTGACGCAAAAGGCTACCGTGATAAAGCGATGCTTGAGGTTATGTATGCTACCGGTATTCGCGTCACCGAGTTGATTGATTTGGATGTTGAGGATGTCAACTTGGAACTTGGTGTTATTAAGTGCACAAGCGCACGCAAGACGCGGATCATCCCTCTGTATCCGGCAGCTGCTAAGGCACTGAACGTCTATTTGCGCGATATCCGCGATACAATGGTACAGTCTGCCGATGAAACTGCGCTGTTTGTGAATATCAGCGGTGTTCGTATGAGCCGTCAGGGCTTCTGGAAGATCCTGAAACACTATCAGGATGCTGCACATATTGAGAAAGAAATCACACCCCATACATTGCGCCACAGTTTTGCTGTACATCTTTTGGAGAACGGAGCAGATATTGGTTCTCTTCAGGAACTGATGGGACATAGCGATATTTCTTCAACACAGATATACACCCACATGGTAAATCAAAAGTTGCGGTCTGTATACGAGAAGTGTCATCCAAAAGCATAAAAAACGATCGATCCTCATAAGAGAATCGATCGTTTTTTACTACCTTATCAGTGTTCAACACCGGTCATCGCTGCCAGAACATCTACCTCAATTTGCTGAATGCTCTTAGACATCTGCAGTCCGTCCTGAATATCTACGCTTGTAAAGCGTCCGTCATGGGTACATACGATCTTATTGGTCTGACCTTCAAGCAGCATTTCTACGGCCATATAACCCATTTTCGTTGCGTTTACACGATCTCGGCCGGTAGGGCAGCCGCCGCGTTGAATGTGGCCAAGGACTGTAACGCGTGGATCCAAATCGATTGTTTCTTTGATCTTAGCGGCAATGCTGGAAGCAGAGCCGGCGCCTTCGGCAACCACGATCATATAGTGCGTAAAGCCGTTCAATCTGGCACGGCGGATTTTTTCGATAACATCCTGTTCGAAATCAATCTGCTTTTCAGGCACCAAAATTGCAGTTGCGCCAACAGCAAGACCAACATACATAGCAAGGAAGCCGGCATTTCGACCCATGACTTCTACGACAGAGCAGCGCTCGTGGGATTGCATGGTATCTCTGAGCTTATCGATGCATTCAATAGCTGTGTTTGCTGCAGTATCAAAGCCGATAGAGTAATTGGTACAGCAAATGTCGTTATCAATGGTGGCAGGGATGCAGATCACGTTGATCCCGTGCTTGGAAAGGGCTGCTGCACCGCGGAAGGTACCGTCACCGCCAATGGCTACAATGCTGTCCAAACCGAGAAAACGGCAGGTGGAGGCTGCTTTTTTCTGACCCTCTTCGGTCATAAATTCCTTGCTTCGTGCGGTGTAAAGTACCGTACCGCCACGATTGATGATATGGCCGATGGTTTTCTCACTCATTTGAATAATATCGCCCGTAATCAGACCGTTGTAGCCGCGGCGAATACCATAGCACTCTATGCCATGAAACAGGGCTGTACGGACAACTGCACGGACACAGGCGTTCATGCCGGGGGCGTCGCCGCCGCTGGTTAACACACCGATTCTCTTAACGCTCATATATGTTCCTCCAAACTAATTATGTTTGTATAAATATTATAATCCTTGGCTTGTTAATTGTAAAGTATTAAAATGCATTTTATAACAAAGATAGTGAGATTCTGACAAGACTCATAATGCCTAGATAAAGCGGTAATCGGCGCAAGCACAAAAAATGACGTGCAGCACCCGAAAAGCCAACACGCTATCATGCACCGGTCAAACAGGGAAGTAAGTATCTTGCATCGGAAACCCTATTTGATTGCATTTGAATGATATAAAATATCTCGTATAAAATCAAGAGCGATCAATCTTATGTGGCATTATTTCTGCTGAACAAGCATTGTCCGTCGTCAGTAAAACAGTCAAAGCCGATCGTTAGAAATACAGCAAAGATGAAAGATCCTATATCAACCGATAGATTCTTGAATCTGATGAAGTACCAAACGGAAGCAATGCAGATCGCCAAACCACCGATAAAATCAAAAAGAGGGGAATTTAAGAATCGCCATGCCTTGTTCACCTAAAAGCCTCCTTAAATAGAATTAACGCAACAAAATGACAGAGGTTTTGTTGCGTTAGGCCGTGGATTCCGGGCAGTTGGGCCCGGTTTGGCTGCCGAAATGTTCGGGAGAAAGTCGGGCTGGAAGGCCCGGCTTTTTTTGCCGGATATCAAGTAAATATTGACCGCGACAAAAAATTGCAGAAAAATGGTTGACTTTTTAAGGACTGACAACCGGGGAAAATGCCCGGAGCGTCAGCGGTCGCCGGGCTTGGGGTTGCGTGTGTGCCTTGCGAGAAACGCTATATACAGCGCACGGCCGAGGCCAAAAAAAGAACACCCCACCCGCCAAGGTGGAGTGTTCTCTGCTGGCCATGGACACCGCTCACGCGGCGGAGCGTGTCGAGCACGCCCGGTCAAGCCTCGCCCAACCATAATAGCACAAGCACCGGACAATGTCAAGCCCCTGCGCTGACAGCAGCACAGCGGCACGGTCAAGGCCCGCTTTCAAGCCTCGCGCTTCCCCGGAGCCCCCAGCGGGGGCTCCGGGGACGGGAGGGGCGCAGGGGAGAGCGCCGGACAACCACCGCGGCACGGCAAGCGGACGCACGGCGACGGCAGCGCCAGCAAGCGGGCGCAGCACGCAAGCGCAGCGCTGCGGGCGAGTGCCGGACGCGGAGTGCGCAAAAAGGGCCGCCGGGCCTGACAGGCAGCCGGGGCAAACAGCCCCGGCGACGGCGGACCGGGCGCGCATACCGATTGTGCGAAGGGCCGGAGGCCCGGGAGCAGCAGCCCGGGAGGGCCCCGCGCCATTAGGCGGGGGACCGGGGCACCGGGCTGCGCACCTCCCGACTTGCTTCATGGTCAGCTTGTGCTTCCGCAGTTCGTCCAATGGGGGGCCGCCGGGGGACCGCGCCCCCCGGCCGAGGGGGAATTGCGTCAGCATGGGGGGCGAGCAGCCCCCCAATATCCCCCCGGGGGAGCGCATCTTTGCGCGGGGGCCGCAGCCCCCATGCGCAAGGCAGGGCCGCAGCTGCCGCCGCAGGCGGCAAGCGGAGGCAGCGCCGCAGCGCATAGCGAGCAGGGCGCACGCCGGCGTAGCCGAGCGAGCGCAGCGCGAGCGTCATGTTGCCGCGGTCGGTATACTTGATATTCGGACATTATTCCATCACAACGCTGATGGGCTTATATGTCCAGAAAAGAAAAGCATAGTGTGAAACACTATGCAAAAGCATTTATATATCCGTGCGGCGTGATGGATATTCTCGCAAGCACGGAACCAGATTTTAGCCCCAAGGGTTGGGAGGCTGCCGAAGATTATTCGAGGCCAGCCAAGGCGCGCACGGTCGCTGATCAGCAAGGCGAAGACGCAGCTGTTCAGCAGATCAAGCAGCAGCCGCAAGCGTTGGCTGAGGATATCGAGCGCAGCATGCGCAGAGCAAGGGCAAAGGTGCGCCGGATTGCCCTTGCGAATGATTTTCGGTATTTCGTCACATTGACGCTCGACCCGGCCAAAGTGGACAGCCACGACGGCGCAGCCGTTGTGAAAAAGCTGAACGCTTGGGCCAGTAACGCGGTGCAGCGTCACGGCCTCCGGTACATTCTTGTACCGGAACGGCACAAGAAAGGCGGCATTCATTTCCACGGCTTTTTCAATGACGCGCTACCCGCGGTGGATTCCGGTACCGTTCGTGTGCCATGGGCGAAAAAGCCACGCAGACCGCGGAGCGAAGCAGAGAGGGAAGAGTGGCTTGCAGCCGGGGGAATGGTTGTGTACAACCTCCCCGGCTGGAGCCTCGGCTTTACAACGGCAATGGAGCTATACGGTGACTATCCGGCGGCCGTCGCCTATGTCTGCAAGTACATAGGCAAGGACGGCGAGAAGCCCGCCGGGCGATGGTATTACTCCGGCGGCGACCTCAAGGATCCGCAGACGGAATACCTCGAAATGAGCCCGGCGGAGCTCGTCGCCGAGTATGGCGACAGAGCCTTTGTCATCTATCCACCCGGCAAGCAGATTGCCGTGGTGAATGGTATAAAAGTACCCATTCAAGTACAAAAGGAGGAATACGATGAAATATCCGGATGAGGTGGTCGCGCACTTCCGGCGGCGTTACCTTGCAAAGGTGATAGCCGCCGCGCTGTGCGCGCCACCGGAGGACGACGATGAGGAAGAAGAGGAGGACGACGATGAAGACGGAATATTTATTGAATTGTGAGGTTGACTTGGTGCTTGCCATGTTGACCGCAAAAAACGCGCTGATTATGAGAACGGCGCTGCACACTGGTTTGCGGATAGGTGATGTATTGTCCATTAAAACGGATCAATTAGCGTCCCGCTTTTGGGTAACTGAGAGCAAGACCGGGAAAAGGCGGCAAGTAGGTTTACCTGAGCCGCTGCTGAGTGATATCAAAAAACAGGCCGGACGTGATTGGGCTTTCGAGAGCCCGCGCACCGGACGGCCGCAAACAAGACAGGCTGTGTGGAAAGATGTGAAGCGAGCAGCTAAAGCTATGCGGCTGCCGCAGAACATCGGCCCACACAGCGCACGGAAAGTCTTTGCGGTGGAACTGCTTTCCAAGTACGGCGACATAGAGCGTGTGCGCCGAGCGCTGAACCACAGCAGCGAGGCGATCACGCTGGTTTATGCAATGGCGGACAGACAGCTTGCAAGCAAAAACAAACGCCGCCGGGCAGCAGCCGGACGGCGTAAGGTGTAAACTTTCGGTTGACAAGCCGGGCAGCATAGTGTATCATATTTCTGCCCGGACTGGGAAGGAGGAACAGCGAAGGCCAAACGACAACAAAACCATTATTTTGTGGGCCGGGGAGGCCCGTATGTGTTCATTGGCTGACATCAGCTGATGAATCTTTTTTGGAAGACAATGAACGCAACAAAATAAGTTTTTGGTGATCGTTCAAACTGTCTCAAGCATTTTTTTGAAAATACGAGTATCATAAGAAGACTTATTCTTATAGAAAATAACCCGTGAAACAATGCTACCGTGCGAGATTCGATAATTCTGTTTTGCCATAGCAAGATTCATTTTGCGATCCTGATTCATTCGAACCTTAGGAGCTCGGTAGGGAGGAACACGCATGACTGCAGCA
>JAZKXW010000043.1:0-7978 GCA_045611825.1 Faecousia sp. | reverse complement strand
CATTGCCGCAAACCGTACATTTTCCGTCATTCCCGTAAATGTGAGCTTCGATACTGGTTGCCTCACATTTTGTACAGTGCAGTCCATGGTTGTTGTCGTAGTTTTCTCCTTGTACATACTGCCAGCTATGTTCATGGGGCGTATATCCGCAGGCCGTGCAGACGCCCTGACTGTCGTTGGTATGTAAAAGCGTTTTCTCTTGTTGACAACCACTGCAGACCATATTGTGGCAGGAGTCATCGGACCACATATACTGCCAGTTATGCGTATGGTAATAAACGCCGCAAACCGTGCAGATTTCCGCGCTGTCAACGATATGATTCTCGAGTTTGGTTTCCCCGCAACCGTCACACTTCAAGACATGACCGCGGGAACCGCCGTCTTGGAGTACCCAGTTGTGGACATGTTCCTGTTCTGTGGCCAACACTCCCGTCGCCAAGCACAAAACAACAGCAAATGCCAGCACTATCGTCTGTAACATACGGTTTCGCTTTTTCATATCGTTCTCCTCCCCTTAAAAATCTTATATCTGCTTTTCACTTCCTCTACCAATCTATTTTTATGATACTATATTTGATTTTCCAAATCAAGTTCCCAAACAAAAAAACCGAAAACTCTTGCAAATCAGAGTTTCCGGTTTTTTGGCAATAGACAACAGGCGTATTACTCCCATTCGATGGTGCCGGTGGGCTTGGGAGTCAGATCATACAGAACCCGGTTGATGCCCTCTACCTCGGCGGTGATGCGGTTTACGACCTTGTGCAGGACCTCATAGGGGATCTCCTCGATGGTGGCGGTCATGGCATCCTTGGTGTTGACGGCGCGGATGATGGCCGGCCAGCAGATCCAGGAAGCGGTCGGTAGCGTCCACATACACAAGGTTTGCATCCAGCTCTTCACCGAATACCTTGATCACATCTTCACTCTCACCCTTGCGCATCAGGCCGTGGTTCACATGAACGCACACCAGCTGCTTGCCGACGGCATCGTTGCCTGCGACGAAGCCGCCTGCGGCGAACTGAAGGTCGTCGCCTACAAGTACTTCAAGGAAATCTACAAGAACGAGCGCTAAGCCGGGAACCCCTACACCCGTAAGGGTGTCATTGCGAGGGCAACACCGTTGCCCGTGGCAATCTTCCCCACACAATACGATAACCAACCAAAAGAACGGCTGTCACCAGCCGTTCTTTTTTGCCCTCAACGCACAATGTAAACGTAGGGGCGAACATTGGTTGCCCGCAATTCTAAAATCCTCTCGTAGGGGCGCATCACGATGCGCCCGCGGGCGATTCATGAATCGCCCCTACACCCCTATCGCACAATCTAAAAAACATGTGTCATCCTGAGCGACCCGAAGGGGAGTCGAAGGATCTTCTGGCCTTTCGTTCATCGGACTGCGAAGATTCTTCGCTAACGCTCAGAATGACACAGAAAAACGAACAGATACCGGGCTACCCCCCAACGGTGGATAGACTAAGAATATCTTCGTGCGAAATTGCCCGCACGGGCATCCGTGCCGCTCAGAATGACACAGAAGAGCGGACAATGTGCGACGACCGCCACATTGTGCATTCTGCATTATGCATTGTGCATTTTTCTTACATCTCGTCCACGAAATATGCCCTTGTGTTGGCATGCTTTCCGCTGTAATCCGTAACGGTAATGCGAATATAGCCATCCGCCTCCGTAAAGGGGAAACTGGCGCAATTCACCGCTTCTCCGTTGCAGCCTCTTACCACAGCCGCCCGTCTGCCTTGGGTGTTCATGCGAATTTCATAGGCATCGGAGCAGGTCACAAACACCTTCCCATCCTCCACATACAGTTCATGGATCAGCGGTCCTTGGGAAGCATACATATTGCCGGCCTTCAGTGCCTTTACCAATTCCACATAGTCAAGCGTTTCCGCCTTGATCATGGTAAAACCACCAAAAGAGTCCGAGGTGCGCCCGGGCTGGGAGCGCTCGTGGTTGTGGTTATCGTCGGTGGCAATGCAGGAGATCCGGTAACCGGCGCGGAGAAACTCATCGTATTCCTTTTCGTTGTAGTCCGGGGTTCCGTAGGCAATGCCCGCCCAGTTGGTGATCTCCATGGCATCCATGCCCACATATTGGGTGAAATCCTCTGCAGTCTCCAGATTGTAGCCCGGGTGGTTGTAGGTAACAAAGAAGCCAAAATCCTTGTGCCGCTGAATCACTGCGTTGATGTTCTCCGGGGTGTAGTCATTCTTATGATCCGGCTGCGTGTCGTCATAGGTAACCAATACCCGCCACCGGTTCATGCCATAGGGATTGTCCGGATTGGGATACTTGGTCCGGTGATAGCAAGGCTGCAGCACCTGCTCCGGCGCCGGGGAAATGCAGTTGATAGCGCTTCCTTTCCGGAATGCCCGGTTGCCCGTGTAACTCTCGTCCAAAAAATGCAGCTCGTAGCCGGTGAGGGCGACAAAATTCTCATCCGTCAGCTCCGGATGGGGAATCATCAGACTGTGATCCGTATAAGCGATAGCAGAATATCCCTGCGCCATATACATTTGCTTCAATTCCTCGGGAGAATATTCGCCATCGGAATAGGTAGAATGGCAATGGAGATTGGCTTTGTAGAAGGTACCGTTTTCCGGAAGTAAATACGTTCTCATCAAAATTGCTCCTTTACTGATATGATCTCATTTTATCCCACCTGAAAGCATTTGTCTATTACAAAATATCTCTTATGCTATACACTTTTTGCACTCCCCCAAATCTTCCTCCGTACCAAAGGCTCCCTTGTGTAAAGGGCCTCGAGCCCGAGCGCCGCCGGTGGCAGATGCAGCGAGGGCGCAGCCTTGGCCCCCTCTGTGGGAGATTGTCGTTCTTTTTCGGACACTCCCTCCGTCTGTGCTTTCGCACAGACGCCTCCCGCAAAGAGGGAGGCGAGATCGGGGTAATCCGTTTCTCCCAATCGCAAAAATCAGGCTCTGTCTTTCCGGACAGAGCCTGATTTTTCTCATTGTCGTTTCATTTGCCGCAGGAACAGCAGAACAGCCGCCGCCAGCGACACAGCGCCATATCCCAGCACCCACCACAGATGGGGGAACATGCCGCCAAAATCCCCGGCCACCGCCGCCATTTGCAGCTCTTCGTCGTAATCTGCCTGCGTTCTCTCCGGGATATAATAGTTGCCATTTTTATCGATTTTTGCAATCCCCCGCCACCCCTACACCCACCATTGACAAAATCTGCTGCCGCTTGTAGAATAAAGACAATTACAGACAACACGCAAACCGGAGGAACACCATGGCAGATATATCAGAATCGGCAAAAAATCCCTTTGGCATCGACCTTCTTTGGGTCGCCAAGCGAGATTATAAGCCCTTTAACACCCTCATTGCGCACGACCACGGTGACGGGGTCTACCATTACATTTTCGTCGTCAGCGGCGAAAGCGAGATCCGGATCGGCGGAGAAACTTTCAACTACATACCGGGTCAGATGTATCTGACCGCCCCGGGCGTTCGCCATGCCTTCAGTTCTGCTACGGATGCACCCCTTCTGTCCATCGAATTGAAATTCCGGATCCCGGATGAAAGGTTAGATGCGCAAATGCGGAAATTGCCGCTGTGTATCGATTGCCGCACTAACGGTCTTGGAGATTTGATCACCAGCATTTACCGGGAACACAGCAAGGAACTGCCCCTATATCAGAATATTTCCGCCGCAAAAGCGTATGAGTTGTTCTGCTTGCTCCAGCGCCTTGCGCTGATCCCACCTAAAACCAGCCTGCAAAAGGAATTTTTGGATATCATACAACGCTATGTCCGCAAAAACCTCTCCCGGGAAATCACCCTTTCCGACCTTGCAACCCAAGTGTCGCTGGAAAAAATTTATTTTTCCAAAAAATTCAAAGCGCTGACGGGCCTTTCCCCCATGGAATATGTGCGTCAGGAGCGCATTGAGAAGGCCAAGGAACTGATCGTCTTTTCCGATATGAACATTACGCAGATTTCCCAAGCATTGGGATTTCAAAGTCTACAGCATTTATCCAACACCTTTATGAAAGTAACCGGTTGCTCCCCACGGCAGTACAAACAATCCCACACAATGGAATAAAAGACAATTTTGTGTAACTTTATCCCATAAATCAACAATTCAGTATGCAGACAAAGTCATCATAAAATGGTATTCTTAATGTAGAGCACGATAGAGTAGCTCGATATTAAGGAGGTATTCTTATGGAAAAGAAATTGAGAATTGGTATTATTGGTGCGGGCGGCATTTGCAGACGGACCCACCTGCCTGCTTTGTCTGAGATCGATAACTGTGAGATCGTTGCGATTTGTGACCGTAACGAGTCCAAGTCCAAGCCCCTGGCTGAAAAGTACGGCATTCCCAAGACCTATACCATCCACCACGAAATGCTGGAAAAGGAAGATATGGACGCCGTGTTCGTGCTGGTCCAGCCCGACCAGACATACCGCGTGGCATACGACTGCATGAAGGCAGGTTTCCATGTGATGATGGAAAAGCCTGCAGGCATTAATGCTTTCCAGGCACATTCCCTTGCCCGTTGCGCTGCTGAAACCGGTAAGACTGCCGGCGTTGCCATGAACAGACGCCACGTTCCCGTTCTGCAGGAAGTTCTGAAGCGGGTTAAGGCAGTGACCGAGATTACACAGGTGGATGCCCGCTTTATGAAGACCAGCGATATTGCTAAGAGCTGGCACTATGCAAGCGCTTTCAACTGCGATATTATCCACGCAACCGACTGCCTGCGCTATCTGGCAGGCGGCGAGCCGGTTAACTGTGCTACCGTAGTTGGCAAGAACAACTCCCCCGTGGACAATGCATGGAACAGTGTGATTATGTTTGACAACGGCGTCACCGGTACCCTGCGTTCCAACTACCAGACAGCTGCCCGTATCCACGATTTTGAAATTCACGGCCTGTACGCCAGCGCCTTCATCGACCTGGGCTTCCCCGGCCGTGATGAGAGCGCAACCATCATCTACGGTGACGGCGCATCCATTTACTCCGCTGCCGCTGCCGGTGTGAATACCACCAACGTAGAAGTCCTTACCGCTAAGGACATTGCCGGTGGCAATGAGAACTATCAGTACCTTGGCTACAAGAGCGAGGACATCGACTTTATCAATGCCATTCTGGAGGGCCGTCAGCCTCTGTGCACCATCGAGGATGCTGCCAAGTCTATGGACCTGATGGAAATGATCGTGAATAATCGTATCAACTAAATCTTCTCCGATCCCGTGATCCCGGTTTGAGAAATGCAGAGGTAGAAGTATGAACAAAAAGAAATGGCTCAATTTGCCTGAGGCATATCCCCTTGTGGTGGGAGATACATTTGAATTATTCTACCGTGGTGTGATTTTAGCCAACGATCCCTATCATTATCATATAAAGGTAAGCTGCCCCAAGGGGGCAGCTTACCGTCGTAAATATGTGTTTACACCAACGGCTGCCGATGTTGGCGAGCATATTTTGGCTTTCCAATTATCCGACGATTACGGCAATGTTTTGGAGCAGCGGGATGTAAAGCTTGCGGTGAATCCCACGGCTTCTTCCCCGGCAAAGAAGACCCATATTCTTTGCATGGGTGCCAGCGTAACAGCAGGCGGACAATGGCCGTCAGAGTGCCTGCGCCGTTTGTGCGGCAACGGCGGTACACCTGCAGGTCTTGCGCTGCATAACATTGCATTTGTGGGCACCTGTCAGGGCCAACCCGGCGTTTGCTTTGAAGGCTACGGCGGCTGGCAATGGGAAAGCTATAACAGCAAATCCCCCCGAACTACCTGCTTCCGGTATATTTACGGTGACCACGGCAAAACCGATCTGGATCAGCACAGCGTTTATACAGACGGTTTTTCCCAGTGGAAGCTGGAGACCATCGAAGCCCACCGCATAAAAATCGTAACAGACAAATGCAATGGGGATCTGCCCGAAAGCGGTATTCTGCGCTATGTAAGCGGAGGGAATGACCACAAAGATATTTCTTATACAAAGGTGGCGGATGCCGCCGGAAATCCTTTCTGGAATCTGGATAAAGACCGTGTGGATTTTACGGCTTATGCCGAAAAGCTGGGCGTACCCCAAATCGATATTTGCGTGATACTCCTTGGCTGGAACAACTGGAAGCATGATAAGGACCATATTCAGGAACAGGTACGGATATTTATTGGCAATCTCCGTAGGGATCAGCCGGATTGCAAGATCGTTCTGGTTGCGCCCAATCCCCCTTCCAGTCAGGACGGCTTTGGCATGAACTATGGCGCAAACTGGAATTACTACGAAAAACTAAAATTTGCATTTTCTGTCGATTCCTGGTATCAGGAATTGTGCAAAGAATATGAGAATGTGTACGCCATCAGTCTTGCCGGTCAGTTTGACAGCGAATACAGTTATCCCACCATTACCCGGCAGGTCAATTCCCGCTCCCGGATAACCGAAACAGTTCAGTCAAACGGAGTGCACCCTTCCGCAGAAGGTTATGATCAGATCGCCGACGCGGTTTTCCGCCAGCTGAACGCACTTCTGTGAACCATATACCCCCGACCCTCTTCGTAGGGCTTACGCCTTGGTCACGCCGCCCATCTCTTTTGTAGGGACCGGCGTCCTCGACGGTCCTATCCCCCCGCATGTCATTGCGAAGGCAACACCGTTGCCCGTGGCAATCCGTTTCCCAAAAAGCAAAATGCCCGGGATCCCTTTTACAAGGGTTCCCGGGCATGTTCATACCGGTTGATATTATTCCCACTCGATGGTGCCGGTGGGCTTGGGGGTCAGGTCATACAGAACCCGGTTGATGCCCTCTACCTCGGAGGTGATGCGGTTTACGACTTTGTGCAGAACGGCATAGGGGATCTCCTCGATGGTGGCGGTCATGGCATCCTTGGTGTTGACGGCGCGGATGATGGCAGGCCAGCCCTCGTAGCGCATTTCATTGCGAACGCCTACGCTCTTGATATCGGGAATGGAGATAAAGTACTGCCAGACCTTCTCTGCCAGACCGCACTTATCAAACTCGTCGCGCAAAATGGCATCGGCTTCCCGGAGCGCATGGAGACGGTCGCGGGTAATGGCGCCTAAGCAGCGGACACCCAGACCGGGGCCGGGGAAGGGCTGACGGTAGACCATAGCATGGGGCAGACCCAATGCTTCGCCAACCACACGGACCTCGTCCTTAAACAGCAGCTTCACAGGCTCAACCAGCTCCATGGCCATCTCGTCGGGCAGGCCGCCCACATTGTGGTGGGACTTGACGGGCTTGCCGCTTTCGGCAGCCTTGATGGACTCTAAGATATCGGGGTAGATGGTACCCTGAGCCAGGAAGGAGATACCCTCTAACTTGGCAGCCTCTTCGTCAAAGACCTTGATGAACTCGCCGCCGATGATCTTGCGCTTCTTCTCGGGATCGGAAACGCCGGCCAGCAGATCCAGGAAGCGGTCGGTAGCGTCCACATACACAAGATTTGCATCCAGCTCTTCACCGAATACCTTGATCACATCTTCACTCTCACCCTTGCGCATCAGGCCGTGGTTCACATGAACGCACACCAGCTGCTTGCCGATGGCCTTAATGAGCAGTGCTGCAACCACAGAGGAGTCCACACCGCCGCTGAGGGCCAGCAAAACCTTCTTGTCGCCAACCTGCTTACGGACAGCAGCCACCTGCTCTTCAATAAAGGCGTTGGCCAGTTCAAAATTGGTAATTCGCACCATAGATTCGGGACGAACATCGTATGCCATAGGAATCCCTCCAACAAAAATTTATACTTCATTATACATACATTTTTTTCAGGACGCAAGAAAAAATTACAGGAAATTTGCAGAAATTTAATTTTTTTCGTCCCGGCATCGGCAGGCATAGAAATAGGCCTTTTCAAAATCCTTTTCTTCCCGATAGCAGACCTCCAACCCTTGGGCAGTCTGCCGGGGAAAGGCAACTTCCGCGGCGTGAAAACACCTTGCCGCCTCCGGGTACTGTCCC
>JAZKXW010000042.1:0-9724 GCA_045611825.1 Faecousia sp. | reverse complement strand
ATTTCCTCCGGGCGCTGATCTGCCGTAATGGCAGAGACAAAGCCTCCCTGGCTTTCTCCCATCAGGAACAGATTATCGGTGTCTACCATGGGCAGCTGGCGAATATGATCCATAACCCGGTTCAGATCATCCTGTTCTGTGAAGACAGACATATTCGCCGGATCTCCCTGGCTTTTGCTGTGGGCGCTGCCGCCGCAAAAATCATAGCAATATACCGCAAATCCCGCCATTGCCAGCGCCTTGCCAATATTATACTCTGTGTTGCGGTGACTGGAATGCATACCATGACTACAAATCACAGTCGGAAGCTTACCTGTCTTCCCTTCCGGCAGCCAAAGTCGACCATATATCCTACTGCCCTCTTCGCCGATCCACAGTTTCTGAACCTTGATTTTACAGGGATTTGCAGTCAACTGAACCGGTTTGCCTACGTGCCGCTTATAGTTCCAGGCCACAAGCGCAACAGCAATCGCAGCAATGATGAAATATTTCATAGCTATATACTCCAATTATGATTGATTCATATAATACTTTCGCAGGAAGTACGTTGGTGTACAGCTCCATGCATGGCAGTAGGAGTGAATGATCTTTCCTCCGTAGGGAGATTCGTTCGGTTTCTCCGGATTATACAGTTCCCAGAAAGTATCAGCACCCCGTTTAAGCATACCACCCCAGTAATATTTTATTTTCTCGTAGGCCTTCTGCTTTTCTCCGCAGTCAATCAGAGCCTGGACATAATGATGGTACATATAGGGTGAAGATGGCTTAACCGCATGAGGGTGCTTTTCGATTCGTGCCAGAAGCTGCGCCGCTTCTTTTCCCTCCACAACACCTGCCAGAATCATCCACACCTGCGTTGCATAGGAAATCTGGCGGTGTTTACCGCCTACAAACAGCCCCTTCTTACTGCTAAACCAGTGCTTCCGGGCCGCTTCTGTCTTACTCTGGATTTCTCGTTCCAGCTGAGATACATCTTTGCCTAACGCATGTTCGATTCTGACCAGATCCTTTAGTGCATAGACATAGATGGCATGGGTTGCTGCCTGTTTTTCCAAAAATCGGGTCCAGTCAACAAAACAGCTTTTTGCTTTGTCCATATCCAGCAAACCATTTTCATCGAAGCATTCTCGGAGCAGTTCATACTGATGGAATGCCACCGGCTCTAATTCCAGCAAGGTATCCATATCCCCGGACGCTGCATAATAGTCCCAAAGGGTATTGATAAAGAACAGGGAGTAGTCAAACATATACTGCTCATCGCACGCAACTGTGGGGTGAATGAACATGTTGTTGGACAGCAGGCCCTCTTGCAGCGTATCTCCGGCAAACAGATACAGGCAGCGCTTGACCAGGTCGAAATTTCGGTAGGTCTCATAATTTGCCAGTGCCTGTAATCGAAGATCGCCCAGCCAAAGCCGCCGATCCCGCTTGGGGCCATCTTCAAAGACCTCCTGCATACATTCATGCAACGTGCGTACAGATACCTGGTCCAGCCGCCGGTCTTCGTCCCTTCCAGCAAAGGGAATCCGTTTCGTATCATCCGCAGAAGATACACTTTCCAGTCTAAGCCTGTTTATCCTAACAGAAAAATTACCGGAAGCTGGTAAGATCCGAATTTTTACATAACGAAACGCATATCTGCGTGGAAAGCGGTAAGAACAGGGCAAAACATCGATATGTACCTGCTCCTGCTGGATCCAGCTTGGAGATATCCAGCCGTGGTAACGTTCCGGTTTTTCCTTGAATTCCTCTGGACTTTCAAAGAACTGAACAGAGAAATACAGCGGTGAATCCGGGTGTCGGCCAACCGGCTCAAAATCCACCGTCAGGTAGCCCACATAGTGATCACCAAAATCGAAGAAAGCTTCATCGCCCTTTTTCAACTCCCGCTCTTCTCCGGGAAGTTCCTTTTCGGTGACAATCAGTTTAGGCTTCAATTCCTCTGCTTTTCGCAAAAACACTTCGTTTCTAATCATAGCATCAACACGTTTCCTTTATCAGCTCAATAAAACGATCTGCAAGCTTCATCCATGTCTTCGTGTTTTGGTGTGCATTCTTGTACTCGATGTTTTCAAACGGCTTACCCAGTGCATACGCATGGTCAGCAAACGCATACAGGTGTAGTTCCACTGTGGTCTTGTCCATGAGATATCTGTACAAATCCAGATACCCCGGAGCCACATTCAGATTATCCTTTTCGCCGGCTGCCATAAACATAGCAGGTAGATTAGGATTATCTGTATGGTAATCCGACACAAAGCCACCAGGTCCAAACTTATAGGACGGACCATAGTGGGAAATGACGATATCAAGATCGGAATTTTCCTGATCCACTTCATCCGGGACATAGTCGGGATATTCCACATCAGGCAGAATATGCCCGTAATAATTGAAAATGGTTCCAAGGATTGTGCCGCTTCCGCCGCTGAAGCCCACTGCGCAAATGCAGTCCAGACCGCCGATACCTTTTTCCGGTCCATAGTGGCGCAGGTAGCGAACCGCACGCTGCAGATCCAGCATGCTGTCCTCCGGGCGGAAAGGTTTGACGCGACGCTGGAGCACATAGGCGTTGTAGCCCAGACCACGGAAATATTCTGCCACAGGATATCCCTCGCCGAAGTTAGCCCGCATATCAAAACCGCCGCCGGCAATGCAGATCATGTTACCCTTCGCCTTACTGGGATTCTCCAGCAGATAAGGCACCAGGAAGGGCTTAAAGCCGGGATTATCCACGCAGCCTCGGTAGGAATATTGGGAGGCATTTTTCTCCTGGGGCATCTGTTCTCCCCAAAGATACCAGCAAACATCCTCAGGATCTGATGCAGCGATCAGACTCTCACGGGCCGTCTTTAACTGTGCGGTGAGCATGGGTACGCCTTCGTTCACCGGAAGACCCTCTTTCATTTGGCGATTGATATGGAACGGAAGTTCGCCGTAGTTCAAGAAGTCTTCAGAATTGGAAAACGCAGTACCGCGCAGTACCAGATAACGATACTGCACCATTTCCTGCTCCAGTGCGTACAATACATCGCCCGGAAGTGCAGCCATTTCCATGGCAATTGTCATTTGATCTTTCATTACATTGCTTCCTTTCTTATGAAAAACGGGGCAGCGGTTATACCCGCCGCCCCGTTTGCATTGGGCTCATTTTGCTGCCTTTGCAGCCTTCTTTGCTTTCTTTGCGTTCTTCTTTGCGGTTTTTTCCAGATACTTCCGGTTCTCGGCATCAAAGTCCAGGCCCTTCTTGGCACACTTGGCCTTCAGTTCGGCAATACGGTTCTCTTCCAACTCCTTGGCAGCAGCTTCCATCTCAATGCGGTCCTGCTCCTCAGGAGAGATATAAACCTCGCCGCGTGCTTCTGCAGCCAGCTTTTTGCGATTCTCCAGATCGGCACGGATCTGGGGAATCTTCTTATCCAGGGTGAAGAAGATGCAAACAAACAGGATAATCAGCGCAAAAATGGCGTAACTGCCATAATACGCAGCCAGGATCCAGCTGTTGACCGCTTCGCTTTGGGTAAAGACAACGCTGATCTTGCCGGCGTCCAGCCCGGAGGAAATGGGCATTGCCGAAATGTAGTCAGTTTCTGCCAGAGCGGCGAAAGCCTCCTGTGTCAGGTTGGCAGGGTGCTTAAAGCCGAACATAGACAAACCGGTTTCATACAAACCGGAGATGGGAGTCAGGATAATAGAGCAAACGGAAACAATGATAGCATTTGCCAGGGTGCCTTCTACACGGAAGCCATGCTTATGCTCGATATCATCAGCAGCCATCTGACCAAAGACAGCATACATCGTCGTAACTGCAAAGATACCACAAGCGAAGACAAAGCCGCCACCCATGGCTGCGCCCAGGTTGCTGGGCGCGATCATGGCAATGGCAATACCGGCAAATACGATGACAGCGGAAACACCCATGATCTTCCTGGCACTGAACTTTTTTGCCAGGGCAGGTGCAATCAGCAGACCGATCATCATGGGCTGCATGGTAACCATCAGGAACAGGCCCTGCAGGGAACCGTCCTTATCACCAAGGATGTACTGGATCATATAAACACGGCTGTTTGCGCCCTGCATATAATCGTAGAAAATTGCACCTGCTGCAACAAGCAGGCTCATGAGGAAATACTTGTTGGTGAGCATGCACTTCAGCTGCTTCGTCAGCGGCATGGAAGTAATCTCATCTGCATTGTCCTGATTGATCAGGCGGTTATCCTCGGTGATGCGCTCACGGGTATAGAAATACTGCAGCAGCGCACCAACAAAGCCCAGAATACCGGTGATAAAGACCAGAAGCATCCAGTATTCGCCGGTGACATTGGGAATCAAAACACTGTTCCACAGCATCATATCCACCACAAACATCAGGATCATGCCGGGAATCATGTTACTAATGGACTGAGTCCAGCTGGTAATATGTGCACGCTCCAGAATGTTGCGGGTACTGACAGAAACCACGGGGTTCTTCATATTGAACATGTTGACGGCAATGCCCGTATAAACGATGTTCACGATATACAGCCACACAAGCTGGGGCGTCGTGCCGAAGGGGAAGGGAGACCAGAACATGAAGACGCCGAACACAGCCATCAGCAAAGAGCCGATCAGAGCCCAGGGGCGGAAACGACCGGCCTTGGAAACAGTATGCTCCACCATGTAGTTGATGTACAGGCCCAAAAGAATGCCGATAACATTCGCCACAGTATTCATAGTGCCATAGGTCAGGGGGTTATTGAACAGATCATTCAAAACATTGATCTGCATATAGAATCGTTCTCTCAAAGAACTTACCATTGTGAAATGTACCATGGCCAGACCGGGGCCCAGGGCGTAGCCCAGCCACTTTTCAGCCTTGGAAATGTGGTTGGACTTGATTTTTGTCTGCATGAAGTCTTTTTCAAACAGACCGTTTTTCAAAAACTGCATAAATCTTTCTCCTCTCGTATTTGGGGTTATTTTTACGTTCTTTGCAGATATAGTTTGTCACCGGCTGCTTCCATTCGTACTGCTGATGCTTCGTCATCGGCCACCGTCAGATTGGAATAGCCTCCAGCTTTCGGCGTGAGCATGTAGGTGGACACACCGTCAAACACATAGGTTCCTTCGATTTCAGTGCCAGTGGTAGTATCCAGGAAACTTCCATCCAGTTTTAGTTGCACAAAGCGTTCAGAATCACCGGATAACGCAAATCGCATTTCTTTCCGCACGGTCTCACCGACAGTTTCTTCACTGCCGTCAAAGCCTGCGTACTCCTTTAAACCAAGCATGCCAAAGTATGCGTACTTGGGAACCATGTTGCGGTCGTAAATATGCAGATAGCCGCTGGGCATCCAGGAGAGCTGATCTGCAAAGCCCCACAGTGTCAGGCCGCTGATGTTGATTCCCTCCTGACGCAGAGCAAGAACCTGCTGCACAAAATTATAATAGAATCTTCCCTGCCGCTTCAGTTCATCCTCTGTTCCCTGCCGGGAGATGGACACATCCAATTCCGTCACCTGAAGCTCACAGCCCGTCTCCTGACCGATTTTCTTCATTGCAGCCATCAGGGTATCGATACCGCTGTACGCGCCGTAGTGTCCCTGCTGGCCGATCACGTCAACCAGAGGATTACCATCTGCATCCTTCAAACTGTTAACCAGTTCAATGACCTTATCCGCCTTCATTTCCAGATCGAAATCGTTGTAGCAGAGCTTCATATGCGCTGGTGCATATTTCCGGGCGTAATGGTAGGCATACCAAACATAATCCTCACCGATCACATCGGACCATAAGCACTTGCGCAGTGTGTTGGGAGCAATAATTGCCTCATTGACCACATCAATGCAGTACATGATCTCCGACCATCCGCCCGCATCCAGCACTTCAAAGAAAGCCCGGATGTAATCCTCCATCCGCTGCAGCATGACCTCCCGGCTCACATTAGGCGCATCCGTTTCAAATCCCTCATGGAACAGCCACTCCGGTGCGCCCATGTACCAGATCAGCGTATGACCTCTTACCGGAAGTCCGTTTTCTTTACACCAGTTCAAAAGCCGCACAGTATCACCAGAAAATTCGACAGATGCTCTGCCGTTTACCTTACTCAACGACTGACTCAGGGTAAATCCGGGCTTAAGATGATTTTCCAGAGTAACACTGCTGAACTGCGCCTTGAGTGTATTGACATAGGGTTCTTCCAGGTACTGGAGGTTGATGCAAGTACCTACCTTCATACCCCATCCGACATAGGTATCCTTCAGCACATATCCAGACATGTCTGCAACCAGGGGGTTACGCATCAAACCTGCATTTGGATCCAACTCCTGCTTCTGTGACTGAATCGCACCAGCTTCCTCTGCGCTTAGAATAATGGGGTCAAACACTTCGATAGCAAAGGTTTTCGCTTCCTCATCAAGGTGAACTGTCATGGGAACATTTTTACAGTTCTCCACAAAGAAAGCAGTCGGGTACAGGCTCAGAATTCCGGGGCTGGTCTCGCTGTCATAGTGACCGTTTCCGGTATCCAGGAATTTAGAGAAGGTGCCCCAATCTACGTCGCCCTCGCCGCTAATGGCTTTGCTCAGTCGCACCGTATCCCCGGATCTGGTATAGGTTCCATGAAAGGAATAACTGACACGCACCGGATCCTTCATCATAAGATTTGTTTTGGTGCTTAAGAGTTCCTTCACCAGAGTGAACTTCCCGCCATCCTCTAAGGTCAGACGGTTGATCTGGACAAAGCCCATTGCCTGACCTCTGGTGGACGTTATACCATTCATTAGGGTATTGTGTTTTACTACCGCTGCGGTATCCTGTTTACTGAGATAGCCGTCACAAGATGCTGGTTCTGCATTTTCTTGTTTTGGTTTTCGCCGCAGAAGTGCAACACCTGCAGCAGCCGCAAGAGCCGCAACACCTGCCAGCACGCTCCATTTCATTCGCATCCACCTCATCATCCAAGAGTTCAATATAAATTCTGTTTGCATTTTTGCTAAATTCAGTATACAATAGAGTAAATTTTTTGGTCAAGAATCAGCAAAACAGCGATTTGTTCCGGATGCAACACCAAAGCATCCAACTGTTGCATAAGGAGGTAATTTTCGTGAAAACGACGAACCGACGGGAAGAATATACAAAGCGTGCCATTCGGGAAAGTCTGGCCGAGCTCCTTATGAAAAAGCCCATTGAGAAAATCAGCGTTGCCGAACTGTGCGAGCTGGCAGATGTGAACCGGTCCACCTTCTATCGGCACTATACAGATCTTTACGCGCTTTTGGATACCGTTATCGAGGAGTGCCTGCGGGAGATTTTCCACGATGCAGTGGCAAATTTGAACCACGACGGCGACTTCGACGCAGATGGGTATCATTACATATTGCAGATCTGTGCCGTAACAGAGAAGAATAAAGCAATTTACAAAGCGCTTCTCTTTGGCCATACCGGCACGCATTTTATGCAAAGAGTTGTTGACGCCGTTCTGGAGTTATATCTGGGCGCACATGAGCCATCCTCTCTTGTACCGGCTCCGGAGGTCCGTGTTCACTATAAATATCATGTACACGGTATCATTGGTATCTGGAGCGAATGGGTCCGTGAAGACTGTTCCTTCCCCAAAGAGGAGATCGCGTATGCAGCAAAAGAGCAGACCCGGGCATTCTTCTACAAAATGAATGAACTTTTCCTCCCCCAAAATTATAATAGGAAATGATGAAAGCCCTTCGCCGTGCATTTTCGGCGAAGGGCTTTCACTTTTATCATGGCTTTTCAGTATGGAATGTAATGCCGTGTACCCTCGTACCGGACTGACCAAAACGAAGTCTCAGGAAGGAACTGGTTCCATTGAGATCAACGTGGCCCGTAAAACATTCGATTTCTCCCCCAGTTCCATGTACCACGTGCGTTCCCATGGGGCTTCCACCTACAAACATGGTGATAGGCATCTGAGCCAGTACCGAAGCATCGGAACTGACGTGAAGTGTATACCAATGCCGTCCCCGATCTTCCGTTTCAATAGCCATCAGCTTTTCACAGCCCTTGTCTGTGCAAACATCTGACAAATCCAGATAGGTTCCGTTCTGTACCGTTACGTACTCCACGTCTCCGGCAAAGAATCCATTTTCTGCACTTGCTTCATCTGCATCACGAGAATACAATTCCGGGTGCAGCGTGCGCTCCATCGCTGCGGAACGCATTGCAAAATTGCAGATATTTGCGGCATTGCGTACCAGCTGACTGCGGCAAATCTTACCGCTTACAAGGGATGCCATTATGTCGTCCTTAACTGCACTGATATTCACATCGTTGTTCACCATGTGCAGATCATTCTGGGCTCGAACCATACATCCGCCATTGGACTTGGTGGGTAGTTCCCCTTCCTCGTTGATATCAGGCCACCAGTCTGTCATGACAATACCAGTATATCCCCATTCACCGCGGAGGATTGTGGTGTTCAGATCATAATTGCCTGCGGACCAGATCCCGTTGATTGCTCCGTAAGAGGTCATGATGCTGTCTGCATGGCCTTCTTTTACTGCAATTTCAAATCCTTTCAGGTACAGTTCCCGCAAAGCCCGTTCCGAAACATTGCTGGAAATTGCGTAACGCCGGTTTTCCTGATTATTGCAGGCAAAATGTTTCATGCACCCTGTCGCACCCCGGCGATGCATGCCCCGGAACTGTGCTGCTCCGATCTCGCCGGTAAGAACAGGATCCTCACTGAAGTACTCAAAGTTTCGTCCATTCAGCGGGTATCTGTGCAGATTCATACCCGGTCCCAGCAGCACCTCAATGCGCAGCTTTGCCATTTCCGCACCAACCATCTCAAACAGATCTTCATTGAGCTTTTTGTCAAAGGTACAAGCCAGAAGTGTTCCGCAGGGATGGCTGAATGCTTTGGCACCACTGTCCATCCGAATTCCAGAAGGGCCATCCGCACAGCAGACCACAGGAATACCAAAATACTGCAGCCGCTCTGTGATGCCGCCAAAGGCGCCTGCGGTTCCAGCCGTGGCCTTGGGGCTGCTCATGCCCTCGCCACAGGACAGGCAGGCAAGATCTTCATCCGTCAGCTGGGACAGAAATTCGTCCATACTGATATCTCCTGTCAGTACATCCTTCAGCTTCCAGCCCTGATCGCCAATGTATGTAGCCTCTGTAGGACGCTCCTCACAGATGCGCTGCTGCAGATCATACTGCCGAAGCGGAACTGGTTCCATGCCATTCGCGCTTTGACGTTCAAAGGCCTTCACAGGCGCCAATACCTGACGATGCTTCGAAGAGATGCGGGTTTGATCCAGTGTCACCGTTCCCAGAGGAATTAACTTGCGAACATTTTGTCCTGCAAAAAATGCATACTCCCCTGCTTCCAGAATATAGCAGTATGGATTGCCGCTTTTGTCACTGTCGTCATAGGAAGCAAGTCTGTCCCAGGAAACGACTACTTCTATCATTTCAGATTGACCGGGTTGGAGCTCATTTGTTTTACCAAAGTCAATAAGTACCAGCGCAGATTTCCCCAAGGTTCCCTGAGGCTGCCGCACATAAAACTGTACCACTTCCCGTCCAGCCCATATGCCTGTGTTGGTTACCTGTACGCGGATACGGAGTCCATTTTCATCTGATTCAAAAGAATCCGCATTCACACTGAATTCTGTATAGGAAAGGCCATATCCAAAGGGATACTTCACAGCATTGGGGGCAAAGGTTTCAAACCAGCGGTAGCCTACATAGATATCTTCGGCATAGT
>JAZKXW010000041.1:0-3229 GCA_045611825.1 Faecousia sp. | reverse complement strand
GGAGAAGTGAATACCACATAGAACAAAATCATAAGAACCACGAGTGTAGGTGTACCTGCTATGATTGTGGAATATACTTTGGCTACTCCCTTGGCAAGCTTTGAAATCCATTTATATTTGCTTCGTGCCGCCATATAAAGCGCAAAACCGAGAACTGTACCACCAAGTACCGAGAAGATACTGATGATCATGGTTGTACCGATACCTTCTACAATAAGTTTCCATCTTTGCTCTCTTACAAAGGTTTTTTCGAAACTGTCCTTAATGGATAACATAAAGTTTTCAAAGCCTGATCTTTCATACTTTGCCATAACAACTTCGGCATTCATATAAGGATCGGAGAAGTTTACGCTTTCCTTGCGCTCATCTGTCATATACAGACCGCCGCAAACCAGGTCATACTTTTCGCTGGCTAAACCTGCAAGTCCGGAGGCAAAGGATATATCGGAAATATTGACATTGTAGCCGTATTCCTTACAGAACATATACAGCACTTCAATTTCAAAGCCTACAGGTTTCCCCTCATACATATACACAAAGGGCTTTCTTGTGGTATCGATCGCCACATTCAAAGTCTTTGCATTTGCTGCAAGTTCGTCAAGAGGAATCGTTTCTTCCGGCTCTGTATCGCCGTACCATTTATCGATGAGTTCATCGGTTATACCCTCGCTCTTGAGCTTTGCCAAAAAGGCGTTCATTTGTGCCTGCAGAGCATAACCGCCATCATTTTTCTGGAAACCGAAGCCAATCTCCACCGAGTAGGCAGGTACTATGATACAAGACAGGCTCTTATCGGTACGCGCCACCGAATTGAAATTGGGCTTATCCAGCATAATACCGTCAACCTTACCCTGCTTTAGAGCCACAAGCACATCGGCAAAGGTGTTGAACTCCTTGATGGTTGCATTGGGGAACTGCTCTCTGGAGTAACCGCCGTACAGCGAGCCGGTAACCACACCCAGTGTTGAGCCGTTAAACTGATCGAGGGAGGAGGAATTGTCGCCCTTGATCAGAAAAATCATATCTTCCTCGTGGTAAGGATCGGAAAAATCAACCGTCTCCATTCTTTCCTCGGTAATGGAGAATCCCGCCACGGCGAGGTCATACATGCCTGCCTGAAGTCCCGCAAGAACCGACGGGAACGCCACCTCGTCAATTTCAAGCTTATATCCATACTCCTCGGCAAACGCTACGAGGAAGTCCACATCATAGCCGACCATCCTGCCGTTTTTGATGTAACCAAAGGGTTTTGCCTCGTTGTTGGTAACAACTTTTAAGATGCCGTTTCCACCCGTCAGCGCGCCAGGATCTGCGAATTCGGTGGGTTCCGTATCCCCAAACCACTTCTCGTGCAGTCTGTCGTATTCGCCGTTTTCCTTGATTTTTGCGATAAACGCATTCATCTGCTCCCTGATTTCTGCGTTTTCTCCTTTTTTGAACGCAACACCAAAATTCGTTGTCGTATAAGGTTCTTCCAAACGATCTACATTCATTCCATCCCATTTCATGCAGGTGTAATAAGAGACATCATTAAGAACGATATCGATCTTGCCCTGCGTCAAAGCAAGCATCATATCGGGAATGGCAGTAAACTCTTTAATGGTTGCGTTAGGGAAAACATCGTGAATAATAGTCGCCGCATATGTACCCGTAGTGATACCGACATTTGCATTTTGATAATCTGCGAATGTCTTTGCGCCGCTTTGCTTGTGAATGACAAGAACCAAATCCTCGGTGTGATTCACGGCGGAGAAATCCACGCTTTCCTTTCTCTCGTCCGTTATGGTAATACCGGACATACCGATTTGGTATTTGCCGGAGGAAACACCGGCCATAATCGCTGCAAAAGCGGTGTCCTCAAACTCCAGGGCGTAACCGTACTCACGGCAGAAGCCGATTATCAGTTCCACTTCAAAACCGGCATATTTTCCGTTTTTGATATATACAAAAGGCTTCGATGCGGAGCTAACACCAATTTTCAGCGTCCCGTTTGTACCGTCAAGGTCATCATAAGACTGGAACTCGGTAGGCTCACTGTCGCCAAACCATTTTTCTTCCAATGCCTTATGGGTGCCGTCGGATTTGATCTTGGCAATATATTCGTTTACCTTATTCTGCAGATCCAAATCTGCGCCCTTAGTGAAGATCATTCCGTAATCACTCAGGTCAATCGCCTCATCGATACGGGTAACATTCTGCCCTTCCCAAAGCATTGCCTTGTATATCGACTCATCCGTAGAAAAGGCATCGACCTTTTTCCCGTTGAATGCTACGATCAGATCCGCATAGGTGTTGAACTCAAGGTATGTAGCATCTGGAATAAGCTCCGGCAATTTGATGGCTTGGATTGAGCCTGTTACAACACCGATTTTCTTTCCGGACATATCAGACAAAGAGGTATTTCCGCTGCCCAAGCCTATGCCATCGTTCTTTTTAGCGTTGCATCCGGCAAAGCACGACGTAACGATTAAGATTACTAACAGCAGACATAGTATCCTTTTTGTGCTCATATTTCTTCTCCTTTAGCTTGTTTGTTTTTCTCGTTGTGGCACACGCTATATAACTTTTCTTTTGGCAGTGATTCTTCGACGAGTCTTATGTATTCCGGCGTGCGAAAATCCGCAAACTTGCAGAAAAAGCAAGCTTTTGTATAACCGGAACGACACGGCACAATGTCTTTTTCCCATAAAGGACACTTATCGGTTTCCGACACAACCAGATAGCCGTCTTCTGTATATTTCTTTTCTTCCAAATCACAGCGCCTCCTTTGCGCATAAGCATTCACAAAAACTCTCATAAACAGAGGGTATATTTCGCCACCAAAATTATAATAAAAAAACTCCCCGGGATGGGGAGTTTGGCATAGATTGTATGATTTTTGGCACAGATTGTCGTTTTACTTCAAATTCAAACTGATTTTCGCGGAGAAAATTCCATCCTCAGCGGTGAAATCATACATACCATTGTATTTATTTGTGGTTGCGATCACCGAGCGAATACCAACGCCATAGAAGGTTTCATCAAAGGTCAGATTATTCTTACAGGGATTATCTATCTTTATGAGCAATCGCTGTGCGCTTCCCTTGATGGAAATGTCAATCATCTTCTCTTTGCTCTTATGTTTTGCAGTAGCGTGAATGGCGTTTTCAAAAAGATTAGCTATCACAATAACGAGATCCTGGGGCGAAACGTCAAGGTCTCGGCTTGCTTTAGCGGAGATCTTTACAGA
>JAZKXW010000040.1:0-24270 GCA_045611825.1 Faecousia sp. | reverse complement strand
TCTAACGCACCATGTAAAAAACTGTGTCATTCTGAGCAAGCGGCTTTGCCGCGCGTCGAAGAATCTTCTGGCCTGCCGTCATCGTGACAGAAAAGATCCTTCGACTCCGTTTCACTCCGCTCAGGATGACACTTCTTTTTTTATCATTAGGATGAAAATGCAAATCGAGTTCTATTGAACCGTCAAATTATAACACCGGCAGCGTTTTGTACGCCGCCGGTGTCTTTTCGTATTTACAGTTCTGCCAGCATGGTGTTTAGCAGCTCCATGGCCAGCTTGGAGGGCTCATAGCCGCCTTCGGAGAAGGCTGCACCGCCGGGACGCTTCAGCAGCTCCTCGTCGATCTCACCCTCTAAGCGGAAGTGAGGCTCCAACGCCACCCAGCCGGTGTAGCCGTCGGCCACCAATGCCTTCAGCTGACCCTTCAGGTCCAGCCAGCCGGTACCGGGGGCAACGCCTACGCCCTCTTTGCCGTTATGGACGGCGTCCTTGATGTGGACATGGCGGACAGCGCCCCGGAGCAGCTCGTACTCGTCAGGGTAGGGCTTTACCGCATTGCCGCAGGTGTAGATATCGTTACCCGGATCCCACAGGATACCGATGTTCTTGAAATCGTATTTGTTGAAGAATCGGGCAAGCTCTGCGCCGGTGGACAGGTTTACGGAGGGGTCGTTCTCCAGCATCAGCACAAGCCCCTCTTTGCTTAAGATTTCATCATAGGGGGCAAGGTAGGCGGCAAAGGCTTCGTCGGAGAAGTCCTCGCTTTTCCAGAAGCTGAAGCCACGCATGTGGTCACAGCCGAAAGCATGGCAGGCTTTGACCACACGGTCAAATTTTGTCCGGTCGTCATTGCCCCAATCGTCCTTCAGGAAAGAGGAGGCAATGCCGGATACCCGCAGACCTGCTTCTTTCAGCATGGCCTTGAGGGCAGCGGTCTGCTCCTCACTCAGCAGTTCCACGGGGGAGTCCCACACACTGCGCAGCTCTACGCCGTCCAGACCCTGCTCCTTGGCAAGGGAAATGGCGACTGCCGGATCCTGCGAGATCTCGTCACAAATAATGGAAAGTAAAAAAGGATGCTTCATAAGGTCAACTCCTTAAGAAAATATTGTTGCGATTTCCTATATCATACTCAAAAGTACAACCGGGGTCAAGTACCCCGGTTGCGCGAAATATTACATTTTGTGCGAAAAACGATGGAGTTTATCCCTTGTAGATCACAGAAGCGTTTGCGCTGTAGGTTTCCTCGAAGGCGTAGCCGTCGAACTTATCTTCCTCGGTCAGTTCCGCGACGGTGACCTTTTCACCGTTGCGACAGTCACGGGACTTCTTGCCGCAGAGCATAATTTCGGTGCAGTTAAGAATGGTGTCCAGTTCCGCAAGCTTGCTTTTGCCCTTGGTCAGTTCCCGATAGATCTCCTGCAGCATTGCAAGGTAGATTTTGGAGGAATCGATGACAAAGGCGCGGACACCCTTGGTGGTCATGACGGTGACATGGAAACGCATCTGTCGGCCGATCATGATCTGATAAGTACCCTGAACTCCGTTTTCGAAGGTGATGTGGTAGGTTTCGCACCGGTATTCGGGAGAGGCTTGGGCAGTGCCCATATACTGACAGGCTACGCCCTTGGCACCGGCAAGCTCCGAAAGGATCTCCACCACGTGGATGCCGTAGTTAAATTCATCGGTGCCGCAGGTTCCGTGCAGCGCTACGATCTGACCACGGGTTTCTTCGGGCTCATTCAGGAAATCCTGCACTTCCTTGGCATACCGGGCAGAGGAACTGCCAAGGATCTTTGCTCCGTCCGCCACAAGGGCGCGGATCCGCTGAATATCCCGGATGCTGCCAACGATGGGCTTGTCGATAAACACCGGCTTGCCGCTTTGGATAAAGGGCATTGCCTGATCGATATGCTTTTCCCAGTTGCAGGACTGGATAAAGCCGATATCTACCTTGTCTACCATTTCTTCCGTGGTCTCCACGCTTCCGGCAAGACCGTAGCGGCGGACGAACCAATCGGTCTCCTCCGGACCGCGGAAGCCTTGGTTGCAGGTGTATTCGTATTTCATGTTCATGCATGCCTCTTCCATCCGCAGGGCAAAGCCTTTGGGATGGGAGGTATCAAGACTGATATTGCCGATTTTGATCATGGTGCCGATACTCCTTTACAGTTCCTGATAGTACATAACAGAGGGAAGATTTTTCTGAAAACCTGCCTTTTCGTAGGCGCGGCGGGCAGGGGCATGGCCATCGTCCAGACCGGTGTGTACACGGGCGTATTTCATGCCGGCCTTCCGCATTTCCTCCAGGCACTTGGCGTACAGCAAGCCGGCAATGCCTCTGCCGCGGAATTCCGGATCCACAGCGTTGTTGGAGATGACACCGCACTGCCCGTCCAGCCGATAGCCGGCAAAGCCGACGACCCGGTCACCGACCAAAGCCACAAAACTCTGTCCTTTGCCGATCTGGTTGATGACGGACTCGGCTTTCTTTTCTTCCCAGTCACCCATCAGATCGTCGTGGAGCTCCTGTCCAAGACGCTGGGCGTAAACCTCATGGATATGAACATATACCTGCAAGGAGATGCGAGCACAGCTTTCCGCGTGGATATCAAGAGCAGGTTCGATGCGGATTTCATGCGTGTTGTCCATAGCGCTTCCTCCTTAGGCCATGGTGGCCAGCTTGGTGGCATCCAGTTCGGTGCGCATTCTCTCACCGTTCTCGCAACGGGTCAGCTCCTCGCAGATGTGCTTTGCGATGCGCTTCTGACCGTTGGCAATGGCACCGGCAATGTGGGGTGTCAGCCGCACGTTGGGCAGGGTACGCAGCTCATTGTCAACAGCGGGGGGCTCGGGATTGGTCACATCGATGCAGGCGAAGAAACGGTTTTTCTTCAGCTCCTCAATGAGGGCGGGCTCGTCGATGATGCTACCACGGGCGGTGTTGATCAGCACAGCGCCATCCTTAATGAGGGGCAGGTTGGAAGCGTTGAGCATGTTGTCGGTGGCAGGAATGGAGGGTGCGTGGATGGAGATCACATCGGAAGCAGCCAGCAGCTCGTTCAGCTCCGCCTTCTTGGCGCCCATAGCCGCAGCCTGCTCCTCGGTGACAAAGGGATCGTACAGCAGCACATCCACATTGAAGTTCTGCAAAAGCTTGATCATGTGACGGCCTACGAAGCCGCCGCTGATGACGCCGATGGTAAGATCATAGAAATCTCTTGCCAGCAGCTTGCACTCGCCCCATTCGCCGGCAGCGGTGTGCTGGGGCAGGATGAACAGACCCTTGACGGCAGAGATCGCCATGGTCAGAGCGGTTTCCGCAACGCCCTCACCCAGAGCAATGGCGGAGTAGGTGACCCGGATGTTCCGGGCGATCAGCTCGTCGGAGATCACCGGCTTGGGAGTGCCGGCAGCATGCATCACAGCGATCAGATCGGGGCAAACATCCAGAATGTCCTTCTCGATCCGGGGGCTGCCCCAAGTGGTGATGATGTAGTTTGCGCCCTTGACGAAGTCCAGCACATAGGCCCGGTCATCGAAGTCGGGGCGGTCGTAGAAGCACAGTTCGCCGTAGGGACGCATCATCGCGAAATACTTCTCACCAAAGATTTTTTCCTGACGGAAAGGTGCCATTAAAAATACGATTTTCTTCATTTTGTTTACCTCATTTCGATAATTGTTCATAATAAGCAGGGGTATGGAACATACCACCGCAGGTTTCATAAAAGTCGTTGCCCACCGTGTAGATACCGTTGTGGGGGTCAAAATCCAGCTGTCCGAACAGAGGGTGATAAGAACGCATGGTATCCCAACCGGCGTAGTTCTGACTGCCGTTGGACTCCAAAACGCCGATCTTCATGCCGGGCAGCGGCGCGATCCGGGCGGCGATGTTCTTGTTAAAGTCCACCATCCACGGATTCACCGTCAGGTCGGCGCAGAAGCAGGGGATATTCCGCTCCTTGGCAGCGGCCAGGATCTTTAAGGTCATGGACAGGGTCTTGGCGATGGGCTTCAGGGCGATGGCCTTGTAGCCCAAGTCCATCCGCTGCGCTGCGTCAAGGACCGTGTGGGCGGATTCGTCGGCGGCGATCCGCACCGGCAGGTGGGATACATCGGCCAAGTACTCCTCGGGGAAGGGCTCTTCCAAAATGGCAATCCGCTCCAAGGCGCCGATCTTCTCCGCGTGATCCAACAGCCGCTGCAGCCGTTCCACGCTGTCATACCGTCCGTTGGCATCTAAGTAATAAGGAATGTGACCGGATTCGGTATAGGGGGTGGGGATATCCTTTACCGCGTTGTGGATATCCGTCAGCCGCTGCATATCCCATGCAAGCATCTTCTCCGGATCCCCGTCCTTGTCCGGGTCGGAGCCGATCTTCACCTTCAGGAAGAAGTAACCGTCATCCACCAGCTTTTTTACCGCCTGCATATCCATGCCGTAGGTCACAAGGGGGATAGAGCAGAGCTTTTCCTGCTTACCGGACAGCGCCGGCAGACAATTCTCCGGCACAAGGGACAGAAGATCCTCCGTTCCCTGTAATTTTGCGTACAGCTGCCATGCGGCAAAGTCCACCGGCACCAAGGCGTTAAGGGCAAAGGTGGCTCGCAGATCAGGCCGGCCGGTGATTTTTTTGCCGTATTCCCAGACCTTGGGGAACAAAGCGTCCAAAAGGACAAAGGGGTCGGTAAATTCCATACCCTCGGCAAGGGTCAGGGCGTAACGGGTCATATCAAACATCATCCGGTTGCCGTCTTCCTGAGAATTGGCGGCAAAGACGGCAGCATCGGACCACAGAACACTCTGAATACCGGCACCGATGCCGGCAACTCCGTCACATTCCAGCCGGGCAGCCACCTGCCACAGCTCGCTTAAGTAACCGCCCTTGAAGCCCATGGGAGCAGCCAAGGGCTCGGGGAAATAACCGCAGGATGCGTGTGTGATCTTCATACTTGGATCTCCTTTCCCTCCCGGGAGGAGCGGTAGATGGCAAGAATGGTGTCCACAGCCTTCCGGGCTTCCCGAGGACCGATGGCAGGCTGGGTGTCGGTTTTGATGGCGTGGACCAGCTCGGCAACGAGGATGCCGTGGTTGTTCTGCAGCACCTTGGTGGGATCGTCGTTGGCGGCGGTCTCCTCCACCACCGTAAAGGGAATATCTTCGCCGTTTAAGTGCCATTGCATAATACCGGCGTCGGAGAAGATGATGGAGCCCTTTTCGCAGTAGATCTCAAACCGGCTCTGCTGGGCAGGCTGGGCGCAGGTAGAGCCTTCGATGACGCCAATAGCGCCGTTTTCATACTCCACCGCCGCCACCGCCGCATCCTCCACCTCGATTTGATGGTGCAGGGTACGGGTCATGGCGCTGACTTTTTTGACACCGCCCATGAGCCAGCTGATCAGGTCGATGCCGTGGATGCCCTGATTCATCAGGCAGCCGCCGCCGTCGAATTCCCAAGTGGCGCGCCATGCGCTGCTTTTGTAGTATTCGTCGGAGCGGTAGTACTTTAAGTAAGCGCTGGCCATCAGCACCTTACCGAACTCTCCGCTGTCCAAAGCGGCTTTTACCTTCATGGGAACATCTTCGTAGCGCCGCTGGAAGACACAGGCCATTTTGACATTGTGCTGTTCCACCGCTTCCACCAAGGCATCCAGCTTTTCCGTCTTGGTCTCAATGGGCTTTTCGCACAGAATGTGCTTGCCTGCCTTGGCAGCGTCCATGCAGATCTGACCGTGGGTGCCGCTGGGCGTGCAGATGCAGACCGCATCGATTCCCGGGTCGGCTAAGAGAACATGGTAGTCGGTATAAACCTTTTTGATTTTATGTTCACCGGCAAAGGCAACAGCCCGTTCCTTGCTGGTGTCGCAGACGGCAACAAGCTCCGCCGAGGCAGTACCCCGGATACCCAAAACATGCTGTTGGGCGATGACGCCGGTGCCGATAATGGCAAACTTGACCAAGAAAACACATCCTTTACTTTTTTTGCTGAGCATATTATAATACGCCTGAAGGAAATACGCAACAAATCGTCAAAAATAGGCAAATGAGCAGAATAATTGCACAAGTTAGTCAACAATACGCAAACGTGAGGGATAAATATGTTTAAGAGTGAGCGAAAAAATGAAATTTTGAAGATTTTGGCAGCCCAAGGCTACACCACGGTGACCCAACTGAGCCAGCTTTTGTACACCTCCGAATCCAGCATCCGTCGGGATCTGATGGATCTGGAGCAGGAGATGGTGGTGGTTCGCAGTTACGGCGGCGTGGAACTGAACAAGTCCAACACCCGGACCGTACCCTTTGCCCTGCGTGTTCACAGCCGGATTCGGGAGAAGAAGCTGATGGCGGAAAAGGCGCTGCAGCTGGTAGGGGAGAAGGACATTGTGTTTTTGGATCAGTCCTCCAGCGCCTTGTTTGTGGCGCAGGAGCTGTTCCGCAGCCGGAAGGTGACCATTGTTACCAACAATTTGGAGATCCTGTGCACGGAGCAGCCGGCAGGTGTGACGGTGTATTCCACCGGCGGCAGAGTCAGTGGCTACCGGCGGTGTCTGATCGGAGAAAACGCAAAGGAGATCTTTTCCACGATTCGGGCAGACTTTGCCTTTTTCTCCGCGAAGGCGCTGTCTGCGGAGGGCGTGATCTATGACAGCACGCTGGATGAAGTGAAGGTCAAGCAGGCAATGATGGCCAATGCGGAAAAGTCTGTATTCCTGTGCGACAATGCCAAGATCGGCATCTACGCCGGCTATAAGCAGTGTGACCTGTCGGCGGTGGACACCATGATCTGCGACGCGCCCATTCCCGAGGAATACCGCCGCTTAGCCCCCAATGTAGAGTTCCTTTAAGCCGGGAAGCGCCGGCAGGCAATGGACAGCCGGGAAGCCCCGGCAGGCAAACTCGCACGAACCTTGGGCAATCCTCTTTTTTGCCCCCTACACGCCCGGTAACGCACCATGTAAAAACCATTTCGTAGGGGCGACCCTTTTGCGGTACCCTGTGGTCGCCTTGGCGACAATGCACCTGCGTTGCCCACAGACCGCAGCAACTCGCTCAGGTTGCTTCATCCGCCACCGGCGGCGCTCCCATCGCTCCCCATTGGTCGCCCGCGGGCGTGCAATGCACGCCCCTACATATCCTAACGCACAATGTCAAAACCGTGTTGTCGCCCGATACACCCCAACGGGGTGTCTGCGCCATAATTCGTCCATGAAAATTATTTCAGCTACTTGCACTTTTTTGCTTTTAATGGTATGATAATCCAGTAAAACTCTGAAACAATACTTTAAGGAGGCCAACCATGACTTTTGAAGAAAAAAAGCAACTGATGGTGAAAGCCTGCAAGGTGCGTATGGGCATTATTGAGTCCACTTACGGCGCCAAGGCCGGTCACCCCGGCGGCAGCCTTTCCGCCGCGGAGGTATTTACTTACCTCTATTTCAAAGAGCTGAACATTGACCCCAAGAATCCCAAGTGGGAGGGCCGTGACCGCTTTGTCCTCAGCAAGGGTCATACCGCTCCCGGTCTGTACTCTGCGCTGGCTGAGCGCGGCTTCTTCTCTGTGGAGGATCTGCCCACCCTGCGTCATATCGATTCCTACCTGCAGGGTCACCCCAACATGAATACCGTTCCCGGTGTTGACATGTCCACCGGTTCTCTGGGTCAGGGCGTTTCTGTTGCTGTGGGCATGGCGCTGGCTGCCAAGCATACCGGCAAGACCAACCGGGTCTACTCCCTGTTGGGCGACGGCGAAATTCAGGAAGGTCAGGTTTGGGAGGCATGCATGTCCGCTGCCCACTACAAGCTGGACAACCTGTGCATCGTGGTGGACAATAACGACCTGCAGATCGACGGTCGCGTCAGCGAGGTCATGAGTCCCTACCCCATCGTGGGCAAGCTGGAGGCCTTTGGCTTTGATGTCCAGACCATCGACGGTCACGATTTTGACGCCATCGAGGCAGCCTTCAACAAGGCTCGCACCGTCAAGGGTAAGCCCAGCGCCATCGTGATCAAGACCACCAAGGGCAAGGATGTTTCCTACATGGAAGATCAGGCTGCATGGCACGGCAAGGCTCCCAACGATGCGGAGTACGAGCAGGCAATGAACGAACTGAAGGCCAAGCTGGCAGAACTGGAGGCGATGTAATTATGGCAGATGTAAAGAAAGTCGCGACCCGTGACAGCTACGGCGCTGCGCTGGTAGAGCTGGGTCAGAAGTATGACAATCTGGTAGTTCTGGATGCCGACCTGGCAGGCGCTACCAAGACCGGTGTTTTCAAGAAGGCATCCCCCGAGCGCCACTTTGACTGCGGCACCGCCGAGGCAAACATGATGTGCATTGCCGCCGGTATGTCCACTATGGGCTTGGTTCCCTTTGCTTCCAGCTTCGCTATGTTTGCTGCCGGCAGAGCCTTCGAGCAGGTCCGTAACTCCATCGGCTATCCCCACATGAATGTGAAGATCGGCGGCACCCACGGCGGTATCTCCGTTGGTGAGGACGGCGCTTCCCATCAGTGCTGCGAGGACTTTGCGCTGATGCGTTCCATTCCCGGCATGACCATCATCTGCCCTGCGGACGATGTTGAAGCAAGAGCTGCCGTTAAGGCCGCTTACGAGATGGAAGGCCCTGTGTACCTGCGTTTCGGCAGACTGGCAATTCCCGTATTCCACGATGAAGACTACAAGTTCGAGATCGGCAAGGGCGAGATCCTGCGCGACGGCACCGATGTTGCCATTATCCCCAACGGTCTGATGACCTATGAGGCCATTCAGGCAGGCGAGCTGCTGGCTGCTGAGGGCATCAACGCCATGATCATCAACATGGCCACCATCAAGCCCATCGATGAGGAGCTGGTCATCGCCGCTGCCAAGAAGTGCGGCAAGATCGTCACCTGCGAGGAGCATTCCATCATCGGCGGTCTGGGCGAAGCCGTTTGTGCAGTCCTGTCCGAGAAGCTGCCCACACCCGTCAAGCGCATCGGCGTCAACGATGAGTTCGGTCACTCCGGTCCTGCAGCAGCTCTGCTGAAGCAGTTCGGCCTGTGCGCAGACAACATTGCGGCAGTTGCCAAAGAGTTCTGCGGCAAATAATACAATAATAAATACCGGAGCAAACGCTGCTCCGGTATTTTTTATCAGCGGATCTTTTGCCACAACCGTGCGTTATTGAAGCCGCCATATACACAAAGTATAATGCCGGCTTCAAACCTTCGTCTGTGGCAAAATCTCTCGCTGATTTATGGGATAGCGGATCTTTTGCCACAACCGTGCGCAAATTATTTGTAGGGGCGGATATTATCCGCCCACGGGCGATTCGTGAATCGCCCTTACACCCGAAGGGTGTCATTGCGAACCGGTGCGCACACCGGTGTGGCAATCTAATACACTGTGCACTCTGCACTGTGCACTGAAAAAGGAACAGCCAACGGCTGTTCCTTTTTGCTTGATTAGATTCCAAAGTATCTTGCGGCGTTATGGTAGCTGATGCCCTGAACGATCTTCTTAAGGGAAGCGTCATTGGCAGGATATTCGCCGTTTTCCACCCAGGAACCGATCAGGTTGCACAGAATGCGGCGGAAGTAATCATGCCGGGCGTAGCTCAGGAAAGAACGGGAGTCGGTGAGCATGCCCACAAAGTTGCCCAAAATGCCCAGATTGGCAAGGGAGATCATCTGCTCCTCCATGCCGGTCTTGGTGTCGTTGAACCACCATGCAGAGCCGTGCTGGATCTTGCCGGGAATGGTGTCGTCCTGGAAGCAGCCCAAGAGTGTGCCCAGCTGCTCGTTGTCCGCAGGATTCAGGGAATACAAAATGGTCTTGGGGCACTCGTTGGTCTCGGTCAGCTTGGACAGAAGCTTTGCAATGTCACCGCCGCAGGTGTTCTGGGCAATGGCGTCAAAGCCGGTGTCGGGACCCATTTTCTTAAACATCTTTTCGTTGTTGTTCCGCAGGCAGGAGTAGTGCAGCTGCATGGCAATGTCCAGTCGGCTGTAGGCCTTGCCCAAGGTCACAAGGATCAGAGTCTGATAAATTTCAGCCTCTTCCAGCGTCACAGCCTCGCCGGCCATGGCCTTGCGGAAGGCTTCATTGGCCTGGGCAACAGTACCCTCCCGGTAGGGGATGTAGTCCAAGCCGTGGTCGCTGGCCCGGCAGCCTCTTGCGTGGAAGTACTCCAGTCTTTCCACCAGCGCGTCGCAGACGGCCTCGGCAGAGTCAAGGCGCTCCTTGCCGACACTCTTTGCCAAGGCGGCAATGTACGCTTGGAAGCCGCCCTTTGTGATGTTGATGGCCTTGTCGGGACGGTAGGAGGGAGCGACCTTACAGGGAGCGGTGGGATCGTTGGCCAGCTTTTCGTGCCACTCCAAGGAGTCGATGGGATCGTCGGTGGTGCCGATAAAGGCAACCTTGGACTTGCGGATGAGACCTCTTGCGGTCATGTCAGGATCGTTCTGCAGCATGTCGTTGCACTTGTTCCAGATCCGCTCTGCGCTTTCCTCGGTCAGCGGCTCGGTGATGCCGAAGAACATCTGCAGCTCCAGATGACACCAGTGGTACATGGGGTTGCCGATGGCAAGCTCCAAAGCCTGTACCAGCTTCATGAACCGCTCAAAGCCGGGCTTTCCGCCGGATACGTAATCTTCCGGTGTGCCGTTGGAGCGCATCAGACGCCACTTGTAGTGGTCACCGAAGTAGCTGCCGTCGGGGTTTTCACCGCCCAGCCAAACCTCTGCCAAATTGTTGAACCGGCGATCCTCGTAGATCTCCCGGGGATTCAGGTGGCAGTGATAGTCTACTAGGGGCATGTCCTTGGCATAGTCGTGGTACAGGTGCTTTGCGGTTTCGGTTTGCAGGAGAAAGTCTTTGTCCATAAATGTACGCATATTGATTACCTCACAAATAAGATTTCGGTCTGGGGGGACGGATATACAGCTCATGGCTTACGGGAGCAGGTCGGGCGTGGACGCCGGACACAAGCCCCATCATGGCATATAAGGAGATGATGGACGAGCCACCGTAGCTGATAAAGGGCAGGGTCAGGCCGATAACCGGCGCAACACCCATGCACATACCTACATTGATCATAATTTGGAAGATCAGAGCGCCGGCGCATCCGAAGCAGATCATCTTCCGGGGATAGTCGGGGGTTTTTGCGCCGACCCAGATACACCGGGCAACGATGGCGAACAGCAGTACCAGCACCAGCGCGCAGCCTAAGTAGCCCAGCTCTTCGCCGATGGCGGAGAAGATATAGTCGGTGTGCTGGGCGTAAAGGGCTTCGGGGGTTTGGGTACGGGTGCCGTTGAACAGACCCTGACCCGTCAAACCACCGCCGGTAAGAGAGCGCAGGGAACGGACGGTGTGATACCGGGCGCCAATGCCCAAGGGGTCCAGATCGGGGTTGATGAGCACTTCAAAGCGCAGCCGCTGATACTCGGAAAACACATTGTTCCAAATAAAGGGGAACAGACCCACCACCGCGGCGCCGGCAGCCAGAAACCACAGGAGGTTGACACCGCCGGAGTAGGACATAACGATGAAAATAAACACGAAGATCATGGAAACGCCCATGTCCCGGGACAGCAGCAGGTTCAGACCCACGATCAGACCGGTGTGGAAGCAGATATGCAGCACCGAAAAGGGATGGGAGATCCGGTTCTGATGGGCGCCCATAACGGATGCCAGCACCAGCACGAAGAAGATCTTACACAGCTCCGCAGGCTGAATGTCAACGGGAAGCAGAGGGATATTCAGCCAGGATTTGTTACCGGTGCCGTTGTCCGTACCGAAGGGGATCAGCAGCAACAGCAAAAAGACATTGAATACGGTCAGCCAGAACCGATGCTCCAAAAGAGTTTGCGAATCGATGGAGGAGATCACCGCGTACAGCCCGACACCGATGAGGGCAGCGATGATCTGGATAGGTACATAACGGGAGGCATCGGAGAGCGTCTGGGTGGTGCTGGCGATGACCAAACAACCGAAAGCGGTGGTCACCAGACACAATACCAGCAGGATCATATCGCCCTTGCGGAAGAATTTTTTCAGTTCGCTGACAAAGCGGTCCAATGCGCCACCTCCTTGAAGGTTGAAAATGATGTGTCATTGCGAAGACGGCTTCGCCGCCTGCGGCAATCCGTTCTCTTAATGGACAATTGTGGAGTTTGCTCCGCAGACAGATTTTCATTGTAGGGGCGATCATTGATCGCCCGTAATTCCGCATTATGAAAATCCGTCCCCATGGGCAACATCCAAGAATGGCTTATTGGACATTATAGCATTTTTCCTCTCAAAAGTAAACCGGAAACGGGAAAATAAATCAGTTCTTGCAATTACAGAGAAAAAGTGATATTCTCTTATAAGAATCTCATACAACAGGAGGAAATATTATGAAAAAACTGATCGCCTTCTTGCTGGCAATGCTGCTGCTTGTGAGCCTGTGCGCCTGCAAGGCAGAGCCTGCAAAGGATGGAGAAACCGATCCTACCACCGCGCCCACCCAGCCTTCCGATCCCAGTGATCCCAGCGATCCCACCGATCCCAGTGATCCCACCGATCCCACCGATCCTACATACAATAACGATGCCACCACCCCCACCTTCGGTGTCAGCGGCGGCTTCGGCGTACCGGATTTTGCATAACACGAACCCCCCTGCGGAAAAGCTCCGCAGGGGGGTTGATTTTATGTAAGGGTGACCGGGGAAAGCACTGCATCCGATCCTGCTGCCTGACACCGGGCATATTTTTTGGGTGTCATGCCGCAAGCCTTCTGAAACACGGCGTTAAAATTGGACACCGACCCAAAGCCGGACTCGAAGCAGACCTGACTGACGGGGAATCCGCTGCGCAGCAGCGTTTTGGCGTATTCCAGCCGCAGCTGGGTCAGCCGCTGCTTATAGGTTTGTCCGGTGGTCTTGCGGAACAGCTCGGAGAAATAGGTCACATGGAAGCCGGCCTGCTTTGCCAAGTCCTCCAAACGGATATCCTCTTTGAAATGCATATCCAAGTATAGGATCGCCTTTTTGATGCCGGAGAGCTTATCGTCGCATCGCGCCGCCGGGTTTGGCTCCTGCCGCAGCAGACACGCCAGAATGTATTCGCAAAGCAGCATTTTGCAGCTGCCGCCAATGGCGCACTCATGATGCAAAAGCGCGGCAGCCTGTAAAAACCGCTCCATGGCATCGCCCTGAAGGGTGTAGGCGTTGGACACAGGGGCAGCAAGCCGGGCAAAGACCCGGTCGCTGAGCATAGCGGTGTCAAAGGAGATGTTCATCAGCTGCAGCTGTCCCTGAACGGTAATGCTGTGGAAATCCACAGGCGTCAGCAGAAAGACCTTGTAAAGATCTGTGTCGTAGTCCTGCCCGTTGACGGACATGATGCCTTTGCCGCCGGTGACGATCTCAATTTCAAAATAATTGTGCCAGTGCAGAGGAAAGTTTTTCGTAAGCTGATGGGTCGTCACGGATACGTTTTCTCCGCCGATATGGGTACGGGCGCTGAACCGTTCCACGGTCTGCATGCTACCACCTCCGGGGTTATCCTACCACAAAACACTCGAAAATTCAAGAAAAACCGAAAAAACAATCAATGTTCCTTGGTTTTTTAGTTGCGTTCTATGGCATTATCTTTTATTCTAATAGGAGAAAGGGGTGACAGGTATGTATTTGCTTGGCTTTGATATCGGCGGCACCAAATGTGCGGTGGTTACCGCCCACTATATCGAGGGGGAAATTACCCTATTACGCAAGGCTGCTTGCGCCACCGACCTGACAGTTTCCCCGGCACAGATGCTGACGCGCCTGACGGAAATGGCTGCGGGCATTTTGGACGGTAAGCCTGATAGAATCGGCATCTCCTGCGGCGGCCCTCTGGATTCCCGTCTGGGTGTGATCCTGTCGCCGCCCAATCTGCCGGGTTGGGACAATGTGCCGGTGGTGGAAATATTGCAAAACCGCTACGGTGTACCGGTCAGGCTGCAAAACGATGCCAATGCCTGCGCCGCTGCGGAGTGGAAATTCGGAGCCGGCAAGGGTACGCAAAACATGATCTTCCTCACCTTCGGCACAGGGCTTGGCGCAGGTCTTATTTTAGACGGCAAGCTTTACGAAGGCACCAACGGCAATGCCGGTGAGGTAGGACATATCCGCCTTGCCCCTGACGGCCCTGTGGGCTTCGGCAAGGCAGGCTCTTTCGAGGGCTTCTGCAGCGGCGGCGGACTGAAGCAGCTGGGCGGCGTATCTGCTCGGGAATTGGCGGAAAAAGCCCACCAAGGAGACCCGGAAGCGTTGGCGGTCTGGCAGCACTGCGGTGAAAAATTGGGCATGGGACTGAGCGTGCTGATGGATATTCTCAATCCGGAAAGGATCGTCATCGGCAGCATCTACACCCGGCAGGAAAGTCTGCTGCGACCTGCCATGGAAGCAGTGATCGCCCGGGAAGCCTTGCTGCCGGCGGTAAAATGCTGTCAGGTAGTGCCTGCGGCTTTGGGCGAACAGATCGGTGATTATGCCGCCGTAGCAACGGCGTTATTGTGAGGTAGAGCGATGATACAAGAATTGTTGACCCGCTATCCTGCGCTGGCAGACTGCGCAGAAGATATTGAAAACGCAAAAGATCTGCTGATCGGATGCTATGCCCGTGGCGGTAAGGTGCTGCTATGTGGTAACGGCGGCAGCGCTGCAGACTGCGATCATATTGTGGGGGAACTGATGAAAGGTTTCCTGAAAAAACGCCCCCTGCGTGAGGAAACAAAACAGAAAATGCTGGCACGGAGCCCCCAGTTGTCGGAGGATATGCTTGAAAAGCTGCAAAGTGGACTTCCCGCCATTTCGCTACCTTCCATTCCGGCATTGAATGCGGCATTTTGCAACGATGTGGATCCGGAGCTGATCTACGCCCAGTCGGTGCTGGCGCTGGGAAAACCGGGGGATGTTTTGATTGCCCTGTCCACCTCCGGCAATGCGAAAAATGTCTGCACTGCCGCTAAGGTGGCAAAAGGCGCCGGTCTTACCGTAATCGGCATGACCGGAAATGCAGGCGGTATGTTAAAAAATCTTTCCGATATTGCAATCTGCGTACCGGAAACCGAAACATATAAAATCCAAGAGCTGCACTTGCCGGTATATCATTGCCTCTGTGCGGCAGTAGAACATCATTTCTTTGAGGAGGAATAAATCATGTTTGAATCCGGAAAATTTTTCACCGGCTGTAACTACTGGGCATCCCATGCCGGCACAGAGATGTGGCGGAATTGGGATCCGGAGGTAGTGGAGGCGGACTTTGCCCGACTGGAAGCCTCCAATAACCGTGTGGTGCGGCTGTTCCCCCTGTGGCGGGATTTCCAGCCCATCCGTATGCACCACGGCGGCTGCAACGAGGAAAAGGAAATGCGCATCGGCGACCAGCCTCTGCCCCATACCGAGGAGGGCAGACACGGCATTGATCCGGTGATGGCAGATCGGTTCCAGTGGGTCTGCGATTGCGCCAAGCGCCACAACCTGCGGCTGGTGGTAGCCATCGTTACCGGCTGGATGAGCGGCAGACTGTTTGCGCCGGAGGCGCTGCACAGCAAGGAAATGCTGACAGATCCGCAGGTCATGCGTTGGCAGGTGCGCTTTGTCCGCTACATGGTACGCCGCTTCAAAGATCAAGAGGTGATCGCCGCATGGAGCTTGGGCAACGAGTGTAACTGCATGGGTCCTTCCGGCTTGGACAAAGCCTACTGCTGGACAGCCCTGATCGGCAATACCATCCGGTCAGAGGATCCCACCCGTCCTGTGATCTCCGGCATGCACGGCCTGCTGCCCAACGGCGGCTGGACGCCTGCGGATCAGGGAGAACTGTTGGATATTCTGTGTACCCACCCCTATCCTGTGTTCACACCCCATTGCCATACCGACCCTGTCGATGAGATGAAGAGCGTGCTGCACTCCACAGCCCAGTCTCTGATGTATGCCGGCATGAGCGGCAAACCCTGCTACATTGAAGAGGCAGGTACCTTAGGACCCATGATCGCCAATGAAGCCGTTGCCGGTAACTACGTCCGGGCATGTCTGTTCTCTGCCTGGGCCCATGACCTGCGTGGCTTCCTGTGGTGGTGCGCCAATGAGCAATCCCACCTGGAGACTACACCCTATGACTGGTGCGCTGTGGAACGGGAGCTTGGCATGTTCCGCCTGGATCACACCCCCAAGCCCGTGTGCAATGAAATGACCGCCTTTATGAACTTTGTGGACAACGCGCCTGTGGAGAAATTGCCGCCCAGAGTGGAGGATGCGGTGTGCATTTTGACAGAGGGTCAGGACACTTGGGGCGTTGCATACGGCAGCTTTATCCTTGCCAAGCAGGCAGGTCTGGATATTTCTTTTGCATGGCATACCGACGAGCTGCCGGAGGCAAAGGCATACCTGCTGCCCTCTTTGACCGGTGACCTGAGCATCCGCCGCCGCGTTATGTGGGAACTGATGCAGAAGGTGGAGCAGGGCGCGACCCTGTATATGTCCCTGAATACGGCGCTGCTTTCTCCCTTTAAGGAGATCACCGGCGTGGAAGTGATTCGCCGCAGCGTCCGCAGCGCACCCGACACCCTGACGGTGGATGGCGTGAAGATCCATAACTTAGGCAGCAATTTCCGCTGTGAGTTTGTGCCTGCCGGCGCGGATGTGCTGCTTTCCACCGAGGACGGCAATCCTGCCCTCACCAAGTTCGACTACGGCAAGGGTACGGTGTATTTCTGCAGTCTGCCCATCGAGCTGGAAGCAGCCACCAAGCCCGGCAGAGCCGCAGGTGAGCCCTTCTACCGGCTGTATGAGATGCTGGATATCCGCAGCGCCGACAAGGTGGCATCCTCGAACCGGTTCGACCTGTGCGTCACCGAGCACATTGCCGACGACAATACCCGTTACCTGTGCCTGCTGAACTACGCGCCCCGTCAGCAGACCGCCAACATCGCCCTGAAGGAGGGCTGGTCCTTGGCGGAAACCTACGCCTACCGGGGCGGCGAGACCGCAGCGGCAGACGGCGGCTTTGCAGTGACCTTGCCCGAAAATACCGGCCTGCTGGTGAAGATTTGCGCAGTATAAAAAACAATGTCATTGCGAGCCGGGAAGCCCCGGCAGGCAATCCGTTCTCTTAATGGACAATTGACAATGGACAATTGTGGGGTCTGCTCTGCAGACGATTCTTGATCGTAGGGCGGGGCCTTGGTCCCGCCGACCCGGTGAATCGACAAACGCGGCGGGAGTAAACCCCCGCCCTACACCCGATAACGCACAATCCAAAAACCATTTCGTAGGGGCGACCGCAGGTCGCCCGATATACCTTCCCCCGGGGGGAAGGTGGATTTTTGCGAAGCAAAAAGACGGATGAGGAACGGCGAAATGTTCCGGCTCAGGAAGAAGCCTGATACAAGGCGAATATATTAAGATCACCGCCCGCATTCCTCATCAGTCACGGCTTGCGCCGCGACAGCTTCCCCCGGGGGAAGCGATTGCTTCGCCTTGCCGGGCGGATAATATCCGCCCCTACACGCACAATCTAAAAAATGTGTCATTGCGAAGCCAGTCTGCGGACTGGCTTCGCAATGACACTTTTTAGATGTTCCTTCTCTTTACTGCTGCATTTTGACGGTCAGCGGCACCTATGCCCTCTGAATTTATTTCTTCCATGTGCTGCGGCTTAGCAGGATCAGGATGGGGAAAATTTCCAGTCTGCCTGCCAGCATATCTAGAATCAGCACCAGCTTGGACAGGGGAGAGAAGCCACCGAAATTGCAGGTAGGACCGACGGCCTCCAGACCCGGACCGATATTGTTGAAGCAGGCCAGTACCGCCGTCAGGTTGGTGCCGACGGAGAAGCCGTCTAAGGAGATCAGCAGATAGCTGACGATCAGGATCACCACATAGGCGGCTAAGTAGGCATTGGTGTTGGCTAAAGTCTTTTCGTCCACGATCCTGCCGCCGGACTTGACCACCATCACCTTTCTGGGATTCAGCGCCTGCCGGACATTCCGCCGCAGACTCTTCCACAAAAGCAGTACCCGGGCGCATTTCAGACCGCCGCCGGTAGAGCCGGCGCAAGCGCCCACCACCATCAGCATCATCAAAATGCCCTTACTGAAGGCGGGCCAAAGGTCAAAATTGGCAGTGGCATAGCCGGTGGTGGTCATAATGGAGCTGACCTGAAAGGCCGCATGGCGTACCGATTCGCTCAGGGAGGTATAAAGGGGCAGGATGCTCAGGGTGATGAGGACGGTGCTGACCGCGGCAATGCCAAAATACAGCCGTAGCTCCTGATCCCGGAACACACCCCGGATCTGCCGCAGCAGCAACAGGTAGTAACAGGAGAAGTTGACACCGAACAGGAACATAAATACGGTGGTGACCCATTGTATGTAGGGACTGTAGGATGCCAAAGAATCGTTTTTGATGCCGAAGCCGCCGGTGCCGGCTGTGCCGAACGCGGTACATACGGCATCAAACAGGGGCATTCTGCCTGCAAGCAGGAACACCACATTCAGCGCCGTCATGGCGATGTAGATGAGGTACAAAATGGTGGCGGTGTGGCGCATTTTCGGCACCAGCTTACCCACCTCCGGACCGGGGCTTTCTGCCCGTAAAAGGTGCATGGTAAAGCCCTTTTCGCCGCCATCCACCGGCGTCACCGCCAGCAAAAACACCAGAACGCCCATGCCGCCGACCCAGTGGCTGAAGCTGCGCCAGTAGAGGAGACCCTTGGGCAGGGCTTCCACATCGGACAGGATGGAGGAGCCGGTGGTGGTGAAGCCGGAAACGATCTCGAAGAATGCATCGATAAATTCCGGGATGGCGCCGGAGAACAGGAAGGGCAGGCAGCCCAATAAGGACATGACCGTCCAGCTGGCTGCCACGCAGACAAAGCCTTCCCGAGGACCGAAGCGGCCGTTTTCCCGCCGGCACAGCAGGAACAAAAGACCGCTGAAGGCCAGCATCACAGGCAGCGTCAGCAGGAAACCCTTTGCCGCCGCCATTTCCCGGAAGCCCAGACTGATGCCCAGCGCAGGCAGCAAAAACAGCGCTTCCATAGCCACGATCCGGGCAATAAATTTTCCAATGATCTTATAGTTCATACAATACTCCGTATAATGGACAATTGAAAATAAATGGTAATCTTTTCCGCCGCACCCACAAGGGGGTCGACCCTTGCCGATTTACGCAAAGATGTCATTAAACTGCTGCAGCTTGCCCCGACCGGAGGTGACCACCACAACGGTATCGCCTGCGGAGAATACCGAATCACCGGTAGGCAGTTCCGTGACTGCGCCGTGGGTGATGCCGGCGATCAGCACATTGGGCTTGAGCTTCAGCAATTTCAGAGGCGTATTGCAGTGCTTTGCGGCGTCGTCCAGCAAAAATTCCACAGCTTCCGCCTGCCCGTCGGCAATGGTATGGACGGTGACGGCGGCGCCGGTCTTGCAGTGCATGGCCCGAACATAGCGGACAATATCGTTGCAGCACAGCTCCTTGGGGCAGATGACGCTGCCTAAGTTCAAGGAGTCGGCAATGGTACTGCTGACACCACGGCTGACCTTGGTGATGACTTGGGGAATGCCCTTTTTATTGGCGTACAGGGAGATGATCATGTTGGTCTCGTCGATGCCGGTGGCGGCAATGACGGCGTCGCACTTGGCGATGCCCTGACTTTCCAGCACAGTCTGACTGCTGCAGTCGCCGTGGATTACGCTGACATCGGGCAGCAGACCGGCCAGCTCCATACACCGGGCATAATTTTTATCCAGCACCGTCACATCCATGCCCTCCTCGCTCAGCAGCTGGGCAAGGTAAAAGCTGACGCGGCCACCGCCGCAGATCAGCACCTTCCGGACGCGACGGGTCATGATGCCTAAATTCTTCAGCAGCAGGGAAAGGGTGGCGGTGGGGGCGGTGACATAGATCCGATCGCCTTGCCGCAGCACGAAATTACCGGAGGGCGCTACCGCTTCACCGGAGCGGACAACGGCGCAGACCAGCACCCGGCACTTGGTCACATTCCGCAGCTCCGACAGGGGAACATCCCTCAGAGGGCTGTTTTCATCGACGCGCAGCTCCACCAGCTCTGTCTGCCCTTTGGCGAAGGTGTCGCGGCGGAGGAAGCCGGGGTATTTTAGCAGCCGCTCCACTTCCAAAGCCGCCTGCCGTTCCGGGTTGACGGTAAAGGACAGAGGGAACACCTGCGGCATGGTCAGCACCTGCTGGGCGTATTCCGGCGTACGGACACGGGCAATGGTGTGCAGATGGGGGTTCATGCCGTGGGCAGTCATGCAGCACAGCAGATTCAGTTCATCCTCGCCGGTGGCGGCGATCAGCAGCTCCGCATCCCGAATACCTGCCTGCTCCAGCGCGGCAAAGGTTGCGCAGTTGCCGGCTACCGCCATAGCGTCAAACCGCTCCACAGCGGTCTCCACAGCAGTATTGTCCTTGTCGATAATGGTCAGATCATGACCCTCTGCAGATAATTGCTTGGCAAGGGTCTGTCCCACCTTACCGCTGCCTGCAATGACGATTTTCATACAGTCGCCTCCCCAAAAAGGGTATTTTATCCATTATAGCAAATATTCTTATGTTTGGCAAGACCGGGACAATGATCATTGTAGGGGCGCATCACGATGTGCCCGCGGGCGATTCATGAATCGCCCCTACACCCGAAAGGTGTCATTGCGAAGGCGGCTTCGCCGCCTGTGGCAATCCGTTTCCCCTACAATGAAACATCCGTCGATTAACCATAATCGACGGATGTTTGTCATAAAATTAAGCATTGTAAACTGCCTTGCAGGCCAGCATGGCCATGTAGCAGTCAAACTTGCTGACCAGCTCCATAGGCGCGTGCATGCTCAGCACCGGCACACCGGCATCTACGGTGCTGATGTTCCGGTTTGCCATATACGCGGCAACCGTACCGCCGCCGCCCTGATCCACCTTGCCCAAGGTGGCAGTCTGCCACCGGACACCGGCTTTGTCCAAAACGGTGCGGATGTGACCCATCACCTCGGCAGAGGCGTCGGATGCGCCGCTCTTGCCACGGGCACCGGTATACTTGCATACCGCGATGCCGTAATTCAGGCGGCTGTTGTTCCGCTTGTCGCAGGTTTCGGGGAAGCTGGGGTCAAAGGCGTTGGAAACATCCGCGCTGAGGCAGAAGCTGTTTTCAAAGCACCGGTACAGGCTGGCATTTGTTGCATGGCACAGATCGTGGATAAAGGTATCAAAAGCCCGGCTCTTCAGACCGGTCACACCCTCCGAGCCGATCTCCTCCTTGTCCGCCAGAATGCAAACCGCAGTCTTTTGGGGCTTTTCCAGCTCCAAAATGGCAGTCAGCTGGGCAAAGGCGCAGACCCGGTCATCATGACCGTAGGCCGCCAGCAGACTCCGGTCCAAACCGGCGTCCCGACACTTCAGCGCCGGCACCACAGTCAGCTCCGCGCTGAGCAGATCCTCCTCGATGATGCCGTACTTTTCGTGCAAAAGCTTCAGGATGTTCAGCTTCACAAGGTCACTGCCCTCACCGTTCAGGGGCTCGGAGCCAAGGATCACATTCAGCTGCTCACCCACGATGCCCTCGGCCATGGTTTTCTTCATTTGATCGGCAGACAGGTGGATCAGCAGATCGGAGACCATCAAAATGGGATCGTTTTCCTCCTCGCCAACCGTCACCGTTACCACAGCGCCATCCTTGCGGAACACCACACCGTGGAGGGCAAGGGGAACGGCAGTCCACTGATATTTTTTGATGCCGCCGTAGTAGTGGGTCTTGAAGTAAGCGATCTCCGAATCCTCATACAGGGGATTGGGCTTTAAGTCCATCCGGGGGGAGTCCACATGGGCGGCGCAGATGTTTGCGCCCTCGTTCAGGGACTGCTGACCCAGTACCGCCAAAATGACGGACTTGTTCCGGTTCACATGGTAGACCTTGTCACCGGGCTTTAATTTCTCACCGGGGGTCAAGGGGCGGAAGCCCTTGGCTTCGGCGGCCTGCACCGTCCATGCGGTGGCTTCCCGTTCTGTCTTGCAGGCATCCATAAAGGCGGCGTAGGCCTTGCAGTAGTCATTCATCTCCGCCCGTTGGGCGTCGGTCAAAGTTTCATACCCGTTTTTCGGCGCGTACATCAGTTTTTCTCGCAATTCCTCGCTGGTCATCATCATTTCCTCCTCTGTAAATTCCGGCTTATTGCTGTAGGGGCGAGCATTGCTCGCCCGCAAAATACATTGCGCGGCAATGACGGGCGACCATTGGTCGCCCCTACAATCGCTAACCAACAGCTCTACGAACCGGAGGTTAATTCCCTTTCTTCATTATACCCAAACCTTTGAAAAAAGTCAGGCATTTGTCGTAAAATTCCGCAGCAGTTCCGTTGTTTTCCAAGGTATAGCGGCAATTTTCCGTAAAATAGCTTTGCTTTTTCTGGGCGGCGATCCTGCACATGGCAGCCTCTTCGGAGATGCCGTCTCTTGCCATGATCCGTGCCACCCGGACATCCTCCGGGGCGGTGACGGCTACCGTTGTATCGCAAAGATCTTTCAGATCGCTTTCCAAAAGGGCGATGGCGTCAATGGCGGCATGCTTGCAGCCTGCTATCTGCCGCTTCACCTCCGCGCAGATAAACCGGTGGGTAACGGCGTTTAAGTCCTTCAGGGCGTTTTCATCGGAAAACACAAGATTTCCCAAGGCTTTCCGGTCAAGGGTATTTTCCCTGACCGTACCGGGAAACCGGGCGTCAATGGCGGCAAGCAGCGCAGGCTCGGTTTCCAGCAGATGGTGATACAGGGCGTCGCAGTCAATGACCAAGCCGCCCAAATCGGCAAAGGCTTTTAATGCGGTAGTCTTTCCGCAGCCTGTGCCGCCGGTAATGCCTACGATCATACCTCTGCCTCCCCGTCAATGATGCGGAAGGCGGCAGCCTTTTTCAGCCGGTTTTGGACGGCGTAGGCCATACCGCCGCCATCGGGACAGCGAGCGTATACGGTTTTGACTGCCGGATCATCCAGCTGCCGCAGGGCGTCGAAAAGACCGGCGCTCAAGGTGGCGACATCGGATTCCTTGCCGTAGGGCAGGGGAGCGCAGTCTGCATACAGGGGCAGCTCCTCTTCAAAGCAAAGCACCCGGTCACCGGGTACAAAGTGCCGGTGGATGTAGGCAGCCGCCTTTTCCCGACTGCCGGCAACGATCAGCACCTCCGCGTCGGGGGCATAGTGCCGGTACTTCATGCCGGGGGCTTTTACCACCGCATCCTTGTCGATCTTGGCGGTGACTGCCTTGTCAATGACCAGATCCCCCAAAACCTCTAAAAGCTGCTCCGGGGTGATACCGCCGGGACGAAGCAGCCGGGGACGTTCTTCCGTCAGGTCCACGATGGTGGATTCCACACCTACCCGGCAAGGACCGCCGTCCACGATGAGGGGCAGCTTGCCCTTGTGGTCATGGTACACATGCTCTGCGGTGGTGGTAGAGGGCTTGCCGGACAGATTGGCAGAGGGCGCGGCCACAGGAACACCGGCTTCCCGGATGATGGACCGGGTCACTTCGCAGTCGGGACACCGGACAGCCACCGTGGGCAGACCGGCGGTGGTGCATTTGGGCACAAGATCCTTAGCCGGCAGCACCATGGTCAAAGGACCGGGCCAAAAGGCTTCTGCCAGCCGGTAGGCAGCCTCGGGAATGTCATGGCAGATATCCTCCATCTGCTTCGGCTCTGCAATGTGGAGGATCAGGGGATTGTCTTGGGGACGGCCCTTGGCAAGAAAGATCTTGCTGACCGCATGGGGATTCAAGCCGTCTGCGCCTAAGCCGTATACCGTTTCCGTAGGCAGCGCCACCAGCTCACCTTTTTGGAGCAGCTCTGAAGCAATCTGCACCACATCCGGCAGCCCGGCAGGCAATATCAAAGTATCCACACCTGTTTCCTCCTTTGCAAATGATGGGAATGTAGTGATAGCTTCCCCCGGGGGGAAGCTGTCACGGCTTTGCCGTGACTGATGAGGAATGCGGGCGACGATCCAAACGTTTCTGCATTGTAGCAGACTTCTTTCCAATGTTTAGATTTCGCTATTCCTCATCCGTCTTTTTGCTGCGCAAAAATCCACCTTCCCCCCGGGGGAAGGTATAAAATGGGAGCAGCCGCGGCTGCTCCCATAAGGTCATTAAGCGATGGGCTGGTTAGCAGCCTCGATGATCTGCACGAACTTCTCGGGCACCAGAGATGCGCCGCCGATGAGGCCGCCGTCAATGTCGGGCTGCGCCAGCAG
>JAZKXW010000039.1:0-3231 GCA_045611825.1 Faecousia sp. | reverse complement strand
GTTGACAAAGTTCTCCATGGCGATGGTGGTATCCACAATGGCAACATAGGTGGGAACGCCGGTCTTGGCGGTGATTTCTGCGCTGTACTTGAATTCCACGGCGTTGGTGCCGTCGTTGTAGGAAAGCTTGTTACCGCCGGTAATGCCGGTAACAGCTACCGCCACGGCCTTCTTACTTGCGGGAATCAGATCCACGCCGTCACCGGTGTACAGCTCAACGGCGCTGAAGGAGATGCCGATGACCACTTCCACGCTGCCCTGTGCGGTGTCGGTGTTGACGATTACCATAGCTGCTTCGTCGGAAGAATCAGAGGTCAGCTTTACGGACATACCGGAGATGGAAATATCCAGAGTTGTGCCGCCGGCAACTCCATCGGCCTGGAAGGCGATGGTGAACAGTTCTGCAGGGAATTCTTCGCCGGAAACGGTCAGCGTGGTGTTTTCGTTGGCATCGAAGTAGACCACACGGAGCTTTCCGGTTTCTGCTTCCAGGTTCCAGCTCACTTCACCGCCTGCCAGACGGTAGCCTGCGGTTACATCGGTGACAGTTACGCCCTCGGGCACATTCACGATAAAGTCGATCAGTTTGTAACCGGCTTCGTTGTCCCACTTGTTGATGCTGATCACACCGTTGAAGCTGTCACCGGAGTTGATCTCGGCAGGCAGACCCAGAGTTGCAGTCATTTCGTCGGTTTCGGGGGTTGCTGCCTCGAAGGTCACATCGGAGTAATCAAACAGGGCCTTTTTGTTATTGATAAAACGGTCATAGGCAACCAGTGCATAGCAGGACTGATCCGTTGCCATAGCATTGGAGCCTGCGCCGATAATGTGCTGGAAGGTTGCGGATTCGGCCAGATAGTGGGTCAGCAGCGCATCCACAACGGAATTGCCGTTCTTAATGAAGCGGCTATCGGTATCGGGGTTGATGCCCCAGGTGGTGGTGGAAACAATGACCCAGGCGCAGCTTTCGGAGCATTCACTGCCGCCGGAAGCAAAGGTGCCATTTTCATGCTGCATAGCGGACAGGCAGGCGAAGGCTTCCTCTGCTGCTGCAGCGACCTCCGGCTGATCCCGATAGGGATACAGAGCGGTCAGTGCCATGCCGGTTACATCGGGGTCGGAAGCGTAAGTCAGATTGGCCTGCAGCGCCCAGCCGCCGTCATCGTGCTGCAGGGACAAAATGGAATCGATGCACTGCTGACGGATGGTGGTATCGGAGGTTGCATAATTGTTGGAATCCAGAGCGATCAGTGCCCAGATTGTGCCGTTCAGACCCTGTTTCTTGATCCAACTAAAGCCATTGGCGCTGTATGCCTCCACCAGATCCCAATCACCTACGGAAGTAGCATCGATACCCAGTGCAGACAGTGCAACGATCAAGCGGGAGTTTTCGGTGGACTTGTTCTTGTGCAGCGCGCCGCTCATATTCACGGATGCCGCAGTGGTATTCACGGTTTCCACGATGCGGTCGTAGTAACCGGTGAAGTAAGCATTATCCTTGGTATAGTAGTTTCCACGAGCCAAGCTCAGCACAGTCCACTCACCTGCAGTAGTACCGAAAACAGGCTCGGTGACAGTAGCGGCAAGCTGGGCCATGGTAGCATTCAGTACAGAACTGACGCTCTGAGGTTCACGGGGATTCTCGGGCTCCTCAGGTGTAGGCTCTTCTGCTGCGTTTACAGTTACCTTTGCATAGCCGGGAGCAGAAACGATGGCCTCGGAGTACTCATTGCCATAGCCTCCATCTACCCACAGGTAATAGGTACCAGCAGTGGGGAAGGTAATGGATGCACAGCCATTGCCGTCGGTGGTCACTGAACCTGCCACATCGCCATAGGCAGTACCGTAGAACACTTCGTAGTCGGGAACATCATAGAATACGGAGTTATACTCGTAATCCTTGGTTCCCTTGATCAGCTTCACATCACAGGAAACACCAGCTTTTGCGGTATATGCATGAGTAATTTCGCCGTTACCATCTGCAAAGAAATGGAAGCCGTAGGCAGAGTCCTGGTAAAAATCCCAGCTGCTAAAACTGGCAAGGTCGATGAAATCACCAGCCTCCAGAACGATCTGGTCGGAGGTAGCACCCCAACCGGCACCTGCCAGAGGATACTGACCATTCAGGTAGTAGTTCAGGTTCTCATCAAAACCAAAGATGCCTCCCTGGAAATAGGAGCTACCAGCTGCACCGGTAAAGTTCACATCGCTCCAACTGCCGCCATAGATATTTTCGTGGGCATAGATGATGAGCTGGAGGGCAGTGGTTTCATAGCTACCGTCGCCGTCCTCATCGTATTTGTAATCACTCAAACCGTATTCGTCCAGGTCAATGGATGCTAAGTTTTCAAAAGATACTGGGATATAGGCAATCGCATTGCCATTTTTGTCATTGATGTACTCGCCATCAAAGCTGACGGAGATGTAAACACTGTCTGCACCGGTCGCAAAGGCGGTGGCAGGCAGCAGACCCAGCACCAGTACAAAGGCGAGGATCATACTTAAGATTTTCTTGGTAGTTCGCATAATAGAATCGTCCTTTCTTATGCTTGGTTGTTTTTTACCTTGGGTTCTTTCAATCCGGCAGACTCCAATGCGCGGGGCCACGGCCCAAGGTATGCCTTGATCTGGGCGCAAGCAGCATTATCGAAGTCTTTCTTTGTGGGGAGTCTTCCTAACTCGTGGTACTTGCGGCGCAGAAGGTCCTCCGCCCAGGCCTTCTTCTCTTCGGGTGTCACTTGCATCCCTCCTTTACATTTTTGTGGTTTTCCCGCAAACAAAAAAGAGTGTAACCTGCTTGCCCTCAAGTACGGACAAACAAGGTTACACTCTCCTGTCAAAGCGTGATAAACCCAATTGATGCCGCAGGCTCGCTGACTAAGACACAGCAATGGACGGTTGTTCCGGATTCCCACCGGATTCCCAAACAGCATCAATAAAGCAATATTCAGTTGGTTTGCGGGCTGTGACCGTCCGGGCAATCCGCGTAGAAGGGGGAATCCACACGCAGACGGTTACAGCAAAAAAGCTGCAGCAACCCTACATCGGGCCGCTGCAGCCGTTTTTCCGCAACAAAAAATCACAGAATCCGTACTTGCAGACCCATGTGTTTTTACCTCATTTGAGCAGTTCTCCTGACTTACGTTTCTTCGGTTCTCCATAGCCTTCTCAGGTTCGCACCCAATGACCGGCTTTCGCCAAGCAGAGAACCTCCACGCATACAGTGGCGGT
>JAZKXW010000038.1:0-8836 GCA_045611825.1 Faecousia sp. | reverse complement strand
GAGAACAAAAGCGCTGCGTTTTATAAAGCTACCCGCAAAAATCGGATAAGGGCTTTTTCGTTCCGCAAGTACAAGACCGACCAGGCTGACGATTGCAAGTGCCAGCACGATCAGAAACGGCGTGGATGTCCAGCCGAAATTCTGCCCAAACGAGGGTACGCAAAGCAGCAGACTAAAAAAGATGAGGATCAGAACAGCACCGGGCACATCAAAGTTTTGCAGAGGCTTCTTTGCGGAGACTTGATTGCGGGAAGTCAGGACGCAGCCAGCGAAGATACCGGCGCAAATAGCAACACATACCCACAGCATGGTGCGCCATCCGTAAGAAGAAACAATTAGTCCGCCTATGGTCGGTCCAATGATCACCGATGCACTGGAAAGAAGCATATACAGGGAAAATCCCTTTGCGATTTTATCCTGTGGAAACTCGGTCGCAATATAGGCAAGGATCACAGGCCCCATAGCTGCTGTGCCAACACCTACGATAAATCGGGCGATCATCATAAATACAAGAGAGTTTGCAAAGGCGGACAGTACATTGCCTAAGGTGAATACCGCAATACCCAAGAGCAAAGTCTTTCTGCGTCCGATCACATCTCCGACTTTGCCGAGAATGGGCGCACAGGCTGCCGTAGACATGGCCTGGGCCAGGGCGGTCCAGGTAGTATTATTATAGGAAATCCCAATGTCCTGTACAAAAGCCGGTCCTAAAACCGCAGAAAAGCCGCCAACCAGACCAATCAAAAGAGCAGCCAGTGCGTATGGAATAAATCCGCGTTTATATGCCATTCGTTCACATCCTTTTAGGGATAGTATGCCCAGACTTTCTTTGTATTATTTGTTTATATTTGGACACACTTTTTACAGGAGGGATCGAATATGAAGCAAAAATTTTTGATTTGCAAGCATTGCGGCAACATTGTCGCTATGATCCGGGATAAGGGGGTTCCGGTCTACTGCTGCGGTGAAGAAATGCAGGAGTTGATTCCTGGTACCACGGAAGCTTCCGGGGAAAAACATATTCCCGTATATGAGGTGGAGGGAAATACCGTCCATGTTACAGTGGGCTCTGTGGAGCATCCCACGACCGAGGAACACTATATCGAATGGGTGTGTCTGGAAACAGAGCACGGCATCCAGTATGCCCACCTGGACCCGGATGATAAGCCCAAAGCAAAGTTCTCTATTTGCGATGGGGACGAAGTCCGTGCGGTGTACGCATTCTGCAATCAACACGATTTATGGAGGAAGTAAGTATGTCTATGATCAACAAGGAAATTTCCGATTTTCGCACCTATGCCTACCACGAAAATGATTTTAAGTTTGTGAGCAAGGAGGATATCTTAGGCAAGTGGAGCGTCTTTTTCTTCTATCCTGCGGACTTTACTTTTGTGTGTCCTACGGAGCTGGAGGACTTGGCGGACAAGTATGAGCAGTTTAAGGGCATCGGTTGTGAGGTCTACTCCGTGTCCACCGATACCCATTTCGTCCACAAAGCCTGGCACGATGCCTCTGACCGGATTAAGAAGATCAACTATCCCATGCTGGCTGACCCCACCCATAGCATTTCCAAGGACTTTGAGGTGCTGATCGAGGCCGACGGCCTTGCAGAGCGCGGTACTTTTATTATTAATCCTGAGGGCAAGATCGTAGGCTATGAGGTAACTGCCGGCAATGTGGGCAGAAATGCTGAGGAGCTGCTGCGCAAGGTGCAGGCCTGCCAGTTTGTCCACGCCCATGGCGACCAAGTCTGTCCTGCTAACTGGAAACCCGGCGCGGAAACCCTGAAGCCCAGACTGGATCTTGTGGGACAGCTTTGATGGAGAATTTATACGATGTGATCGTAGTCGGCGGTGGTCCTGCGGGACCCACCGCCGCCCTGTATCTAGCCCGGGCAAAGTACCGGGTGCTGGTCCTGGAAAAGGAGCAGTTCGGCGGTCAGATTGCTATTACCCATGAGGTGGTAAACTATCCCGGCATTGCCAAAACCAGCGGCAAAGCCTTAACAGATACCATCCAGCAGCAGGCAGAAAGCTTTGGTGCAGAGTTTATGCTGGCAGAAGCCACCGGCTTTGACCTTTCTGGGGATATTAAGACCGTCCGTACCAATCGGGGAGAATACCGCTGTTTCGGAATCCTACTTGCCACTGGTGCCCATCCGAGGACCGTTGGATTCAAAGGTGAGGAAGAACACAAGGGCCGGGGCGTTGCCTACTGCGCTACCTGCGATGGGGAGTTCTTTGCCGGAAAAGAAATTATTGTAGTGGGCGGTGGTTATGCGGCGGCAGAGGAAAGCGTGTTCCTAACGAAGTTTGCCCGGCATGTAACGATCCTTGTTCGCAAAGACGATTTCTCCTGTGCTGCATCTGTTGCAGATCAGGCGAAGAATCATGAGAAGATCACAGTACTGTATAACACAGTGATGGAGGAAGTGTCCGGCGAAAACGGACTGACCTATGCACGGTATAAAAATACCGCCACCGGAGAGGTGACGGAATATAAAAGCAAGGAATCCTTTGGTGTCTTTGTTTTTGCTGGATATGCCCCAGCTACGGAAACTGTCAAGGGAATCGTGGAACTAAATGAGCAAGGGTATATCATTACCGACAAATCTCAGAAAACCAGCGCGGATGGTGTCTATGCGGCAGGTGATGTATGCATTAAGCCCTTGCGGCAGGTGGTGACAGCCACCAGTGACGGTGCGCTTGCTGCAACAGAACTGGAGAGGCATGTAGCTGCAGTACACCGAAAGACGGGCCTGCGTGCCGATGACCCTGCGCCAAAGCAGAGCAAACCAACTGTCACAGTTAATGCGCAGAAAGAAGCGGAATCCGGCGAGCTTTTTACCGAAGAAATGCGACAGCAGCTGGATACGGTATTTGCCCGGATGGAAAGTCCTCTGCTGCTAAAGCTGCGTTTGGATGACCGCCCGGTATCGGCAGAGCTGGAACAGTTCATCACCGCATTGTCAGCACTTTCCGACAAACTGACGGTTACCGTTGCGGAAAGAAAAGCATCATCCGAAAACGCACCTTGTATCCGTGTATGCAAGGCAGATGGAACGGAAACAGGCCTTGCCTTTCACGGCGTTCCCGGCGGTCATGAGTTTACTTCCTTTGTATTGGGTTTGTACAATGCTGCAGGCCCCGGACAGGCTCTGGATGAAGCCACCCGGGAACAGATCGCAGCCATTACAAGCAAGACAGATATGAAAATCCTGGTCACACTGTCGTGTACCATGTGTCCTGACCTGGTGGTGGCGGCACAGCGGATCGCTGCTGAGAATCCCAATGTAACAGCCCATGTGTATGACATTCGCCATTTTGAGAATCTCAAAAATCAATACAACGTGATGAGTGTGCCTTGCCTTGTGATCAATAACGAGAAAGTATCTTTTGGAAAGAAGAATATATCACAGATTCTTGAGGTCCTTCTTAAGTAATCAATATACAATGAACGGCAAACGCCCCGCCTTCGTACAAAGGCGGGGCGTTGTTGTCGGTATTGTTGCATTGGCATTTTCTCGGTAGTTTCACTTTTTCCGTACACCTTTTATACACCTTTTGTACACCTTTTTGACATTGAGATGCATGGAACTATATGAAGATACATTTTTGTCTGAATCCCGAAAGTTCTTGAGCCACAAGGGTTTTATCGGGTTTATATGGATTTATAAGGAGTTATAAAAAAGGCCGCTGAGCAACGATACCTAATTTCATGTTCTTGTCTCCTTAAACCGGAAAATTCTCATCAATCTTAAATTCTACCATATATATTTTCTAAATGCAAGGTGCATTTATCCTTTTCGTTTCAGACTGTACTGAGAGGGAGTGGTGCCTGTGATCTTGGTAAACTTATAGGAAAAATACTGGGGAGAGGAGAAGCCTAACGTTTCGGAGATCTGTGTAATACTCATTCCTTGATCCCGAAGCATACGCTTTGCCGCCAGAATTTGGGCATCGGCGATGGCGTCGCTGATGGAAATTCCGGTTGCGTCCTTATACAGCGCAGACAGCCGTGCGCGACTGTAGTGGAAGTGCTCTGCGATGCTTTGAACTGACAGCTGTCCGGTGAGATTCTCCTGTATGTAGTTGGTCACCTGATCGGCAAGGTAGGCTTGAAATGCTTTGCGGAAGCGGTCTGAGGAGAGAATGTTGCCTTGCTCCATGGTGGACTCTCGCAGGAGCAGAATAAGGAACTGCTCCAAGTAGCAGCAGATCATCTGTTCCGCGCCAAGAGGGGAGTTGGCATCGGGGATAAAGTGGAACAGGTGCAGCCGCTGCGCTTGCGCATTAAATGCGCCTTTTAATTCCCGGATCATGGCATCGGTCAGCGCCAGCATAGAGGGGGAAACGTGCAGGATCGTATTTTGCAGGGAGAGCAGATAATTGTCGTTGTTGCAGGTAAAGGACAGGACGAAGGTTTTAGCGGTCTCGTCATCGATCTGCAAATCGTGAGAAACACCGGGCTGGATCAGGATCAGCTGCTCCTGACCGAGGGTGTAGGATGTGTCGTTGTGTTCTACGGAAACATTGCCCCTTAGACAAAGGATCAGTTCCCACGCGTCCTGATGGGCGTGGTTTCGCGCGGCCGGGTGGACGCCCTTGATATAGTCGGCAGAAACAATGGCTTGTACGGAGATGATTCGAGACAGCCAGTATTTTTCGTAATGGATCGCCATAGACGGACCTCCAAAGCTCTTTTTGTACAGATATTATAACATAAAAAACTAATTTTGTACAATTTTATTATAGCATTTTACAAAATCATAAATTATAATGATAATATCGAATGTACAAAGGGATATTTCTGCCTTATAATACAAGGGTAAAACCCTGAAAAATAATTGGAGGTAATGAAATGGCATTTAAGACCGTGTTTCCTTTTGAGCCCGCCGAGTGGCTGCCCATTCGCGATCAGGCCCTGCTGGATGATCTGGTAGACAAGGACCTGAGCAAGTACCAGGGCAAAAACTTCGAGAATCCCGAGTTCGATTTTGAAGTAGTGTGGGATGTCCGCAATTACTTCGTGACAGACCTGTTCCATCGCATCCGTATGTCCGATGTGAAGAACGAGAAGCTGGTAGTGATCCTGCCCAATCCCGAGAACCCTGTTTACATCAGCGTTGTGGAGAATCTGAACAAGTATCATGTCAGCTGCCGCAATGTCCATGTGTTCTTTGTGGATGAGTTTGCCAACGAGAAGGGCGATGTGGCACCTTGGCAGAGCCCCTACAGCCGCGCCGGCCAGTTTATGAAGGCATTCTACTTCCGCTTGAGAGAATCCCTGCGTATGCCTATGGAGCAGATCCATTTCTGGACCAAGGAAAACTACGCAACCTACGGTGATATGATCGCTGCTGAAGGCGGCGCAGATGTTGCTTACCTGACCTTAGGTTGGGCCGGCGGCATCGGCTTTATCGATGCAGAGTCCTTCCCTGCAGAAACCATGGACCAGTTCCTGAGCATGGGCAGCCGTTATGTGCCTGTGACTTTGGAGAACGGCGCGATGGAATCCATGCGCGGCATGTTCGGCTGCAGCGGTGATGTGGGCAATGTGCCTCCCTGTGCTGTGACCATCGGCCCCAAGGATATTGCAGCTGTGAAGTACGCAATGCACATGGAGTTTTTGTCCTCTGTTGGCGGCACCGTTTCTTATCAGAAGTTCCCCCTGAAGCTGGGTCTGCTGGGCCCCTTGGATCCCAAGAATCCCTCCTGTATCATGCGTCTGTATCCCGGTACCTGCTATGCAACTCCTGAAGTGACATGCTATACACCGTACAGACCCGATAACGAATGGTTGATCGACACCATTGAAGAGATTCGCAAGAAGGAGGAGCAGTAATATGAACCGTAATTTGTTTGATTTTGAGCCTGCTGTTTGGCTGCCTACCAAGGATAAGCATGTTCTGGAGTACTGCCGGAACATCAAGCGCGAAGAAATGGAGACGACCAACGAGAACGGCTACAGCATCCGCGTTGTGCCCCATCCTTCCTGCGCCATTACCGGCGAACTGTTCAACTGGATCTACCGCTCCGATGTAGAGGACAAGAAGACCGTTATCGTGTTCCCCAACTCCTGGAGAAACATCTATTCTGCGGCTGTCCACATGTGTAACCGTTACAATATTTCCGGCAGAAACATTCACGCTTTCTGCATGGATGAGTATGCGGATCAGGACGGCAATGTTGCGCCTATTTCCTACGGCAACTCTCTGGGCGGCGCTTTCCTGCGTGAGTTCTACCTGCAGTTCCGTGAGGATCTGCGTCCTCCGCTGAGCCAGATCCATTACTATACCAACGAGAATATCGGCCATTACTCCGATCTCATTGATGAGACCGGCGACGGCGGCGCTGACCTGCTGATCTCCGCTACCGGCTGGATCGGCCATACTGCGTTTATCGATCCCGATACCAGAGCCTTCAAGGCAGATACCTTGGAAGAGTTTATGCAGATTCCTGCAGGCTTTGTGGATAACCACCGGCTGACCATCGCCCAGAACTCCGGCGGCAGAAGCGGCGATACCTACCACACCGCCCGTTACTCTGTGTCCATCGGTCCCCGTGATATTATGCATGCCCGTGAGCATCTGGAGCGTCACGATCTGGGCTGGCTTGGCGGCTACAGCTCTTGGGAGCGTATGGTCTCCCGTCTGCAGCTGTACGGACCGGTCTGCAAGGAAGTGCCTGCATCTCTGTTCCAGCTGACCAAGGGTACGATCTATGTCAGTGAGGATATGGCTCGTCCCATTGAGCCCATGTTCGACATCGAATTTTAATTGGCATTGTGCCGCACTGCTTTTGCCGTGCGGCACATCGCCGTACATAACCGGAGGAATCCTTATGAAAGCAATCATCAATACAAAACTCATTATGGAAGACGGCATCATCTTTGACGGCGTACTTCTTTACGAGGGCGACAAGATCGTAAAGGTCGGCTATGCATCCCAAATCGAAGTCCCTGCGGATGCAGAGGTATTCGATGCGCAGGGAAAGTATACGGCTCCCGGCCTTATCGATATCCACAACCACGGCGGCGGTGATTGGCTCTTTGCAGAAAACCCCAAGTATTGCAGCGAGTTCTTCATCAAGCACGGCGTTACCACAGTGCTGCCGACCTTCTACCACAATCTGGATAAGGAGACCATGCTGGCAAGCGCGGAGAAGATCCGTGAGGTTTCCAAGCAGGGTGCCGGTAAGATCATGGACGGCCTGTACATGGAAGGCCCGTTTATGAATCTGATGGGCAGCTACCGCAACGAGATCAAGTGGAGCGGTGATGTGGTCCCTGAGGATTATGTTCCTCTGGTGGAGGGCTTGGGGGATATGGTTCGCGTTTGGGCCATCGACCCCAACCGAAACGGCATTGAAGCGTTTATGCAGTATGTTGTGGAGAAAACCCCCGGCGCTATTTTTGCCCACGGTCACTCCAGATCTACTGCCGAAGAGATCCGTAACCTTGTCCATTACGGTGTCAAGGTGCGCACTCACATTACTGATGCCGGTCAGTCCAAGGGTCGCGCACAGGGTACGCCCGGTGCCGGCGGCGATCAGTATTGTCTTTACGATCCGGATATGTATGCCGAACTGATCTGTGATGAGGTAGGCATCCATGTGCCGCCGGATCTCATTAAGATGATCGTCCGTACTAAGGGCGTGGAGCGGATTTGCCTGATCTCCGACTCTATGCTGGCCCGCACCAACTATAAGAATAACGAGGAAATGGGCATTTGGTATGGCCCTGACCTGAACTATGATGACGAGGGTAAGCTGGCAGGCAGCCGTATGACTTTGGAAAACGGTGTCCGGAACATGATGGTCCATACCGGCTACGGCCTGTGCCATGCCATCCGGATGGCAACTCTGAATCCTGCAAAGCTCTTGGGCATTGATCGCCGGGTGGGCAGCCTTGCTGCCGGTAAGACCGCAAACCTTATCATTATTGACGATATGGTCCATGTGGAAAAGGTTATTCTGCAGGGTGAACTGGCAGTTGACAACGGCGAACTTTTAATTTGACAAAGGAGATAAGTTATGGCACTGTTCGAAGTTACCGAATATGATAAGAAAATTTATGAGGAAGAACTGAAGGACTTCCTGCCTGATAAGTTTATCGATATCCACACCCACCTGTGGTGCAAGGAATTTGCAGAAGACGGCGTAACAAGAACTACCAAGCGCGTGGTCAGATGGCCCTCTTTGGTAGCAGACACCAATCCCATCGAGGACCTGCAGGAGACCTTCCGTTTGCTGTACCCCGGCAAGGAGGTTTCCGCGCTGTGCTTCACTACCCGTATACCTTATGAGAAGAATCACGCCTATGTGGCGGAAAGCACCGCGAAAGCCGGCGGTGACTGGGCCGGCCTTTACTTCAGCCTTCCTACCCAGTCCGCAGAGGAGCTGGAGCAGAAGATCCGCGAAGGTGGCTTCTTGGGTGTCAAGAGCTATCTCAGCCGCAGTCCCGCTTATATTCCCACCAAAGAAATCCGCATTTTCGATTTCTTCCCCAAGCATCAGCTTGCTATGCTTGACCGGATCGGCGGCATTGTCATGCTGCACATTCCCCGTGACGGCAGACTGAAAGACCCTGTAAACCTGCACCAGATTTTGGAGCTGAAGGCAGAGTTCCCCAATGTAAAGCTGATCGTTGCCCATGTGGGCAGAGCATACACCAAGGAAGATGTGGGCGATGCGTCCGAGTTGCTGGATACCAACCCCAACATTCTCTACGATTTCAGTGCCAACTGCTGCGAGTACGCCATTACCGAGGTCATTAAGCATGCCGGCGTAAAGAATGTTCTCTTTGGCTCTGATATGCCCATTCTGCGTATGCGCAC
>JAZKXW010000037.1:0-39435 GCA_045611825.1 Faecousia sp. | reverse complement strand
GGCAGACAATGATTTTGCCGCCCTGTCCGGCAAAGAACTGCAGGACGCCATTAAGGAAAAGATCCAGCAGAAAGATGGCTCCAGCCTTGTGGGTAACATGGCATCTCAGGGAACCACGCCTCGCCGCCTGACTGACCTGATTGGCTCTCTGTGTGACCTGACCTCCGGCTCTGGCGACAAGGGCACTCCCATTGTATATATTCAGGGCTACTTCGATAACTACACCACAAATTAACGCAAACAAAATACCGCGTACAAATCGTACGCGGTATTTTTTATGCCTCAACAGCAGAAAATATCAATTTCAAAAGGTCGTCTCTTCCGTCTCCTTTTTCAGCGGAAAAAGGAATGACGGGACAGTCCTCCGGTAAGTCAAGGTCCTGCCGAATGGTCTGCATATTCGGCTGGATCTCACTTTTTTTCAGCTTATCCAGTTTATTGGCGACGACCACAAACGGGCATCCGCTTTCAATAAACCAGTTAGCCATGGTAATATCATTATTGGTAGGCGCGTGTCGGGCATCCACGATCATCACACCCAAATCGATCCGGTCTGCTGCAAAGTAGGACTCCATCAGCTTTCCCCAACGGTCCTTTTCCGCCTGAGATACCTTCGCAAAACCGTATCCGGGCAGATCTACAAAGTAGCACTTCTTGTCAACAGTAAAATAATTGACATGGATGGTCTTGCCCGGCTTCTCACCGACTCTTGCAAAATTCTTTCTCTGCAGAATCCGGTTGATCACAGAGGACTTGCCCACATTGGATTTTCCGGCAAAGGCAATCTCCGGCAAGCGATCTTTAGGAAAATCCTTTGGCAACGCTGCAGATATCAAAAATTCAACATTATGAAGATTCATATCTCTTACCTCACTGCCGGATTACAGGTTTGCGGGATTTTGTCTTTACATCCTCCGGAATATCCTGCAGCAAAGCAGGTGTCATATCCGTTTTCTTGTTCAAAGCCGTCCGCAGGACTGTATCGATAGATTGGGCTGTGACGAAATTCAAGGAAGCGCGCACGGTCTGATCGATCTGTTCCAAATCCCGTTCGTTATCCTTGGGGATAATTACGGTGTGGATACCGCGACGCATGGCTGCCATGGTTTTCTCCTTCAGACCGCCGATGGGTAATACCCGACCGCGAATGGAGATCTCACCGGTCATAGCAACATCAGAACGAACGGTTGTATCGGTCAATGCGGAAACAATCGCCGTACAAACCGTTACACCGGCTGACGGACCGTCCTTCGGGATCGCACCTTCCGGGAAATGCACATGAATATCCTTCGTCTTGTAGAAATCCTGCGCAATGCCAAGGGTCTGCGCGTTGGCACGGATATAACTCAGGGCTGCATGGGCAGATTCCTTCATCACATCCCCGAGATTACCGGTAAGCTCCAGCTTGCCTGTTCCCTCCATAACATTGACTTCCACCTCGAGGGTATCTCCTCCGACAGAAGTCCAAGCCAAGCCGGTTACTACACCTACCTGATCCTGACTGGGCAGCAGATCCGGGAGGAATTTACGAACACCAAGGTACTCCTCAACATTTGTACCTGTAACCTGCAACGCCTTGGGCGTATCCGGTTGGACAAACTGCATATCTGCCTTTCTGCAAATCTGAGCGAGATTGCGCTCCAAATTTCGAACACCGGACTCTCTGGTATAACACCGGATGATCTCACGGATACCATCATCAGTAATACGAAGCTGCCGCTTCTTAAGACCGTGTTTGGCAAGCTGCTTCGGGAGCAAATGATTCTTGGCGATCATCAGCTTTTCCTCGTCTGTGTAGGAATTCAGTTCAATGATCTCCATGCGGTCAAGCAGCGGTCTTGGAATCGTATCCACCGTATTGGCGGTGGTGATGAACATGACATTACTCAAATCAAAGGGAATTTCAAGAAAATGATCGCGGTAGGCCTTGTTCTGTTCACCGTCCAGCACCTCCAGCAATGCCGCGCTGGGGTCACCGCGGTAATCAGAGCCCATCTTGTCCACCTCATCCAGCAGCAAGACCGGGTTCATACTGCCGGCTTGGATCATGGCCGAGATCACCCGTCCGGGCATTGCGCCCACATAGGTCTTTCTGTGGCCGCGAATATCTGCCTCATCATGGACACCGCCCAAGGCAATTCTTGCCATCTTTCTGTTTAGACAACGGGCAATAGAATACGCAACAGATGTCTTACCGACACCGGGAGGGCCCACAAGGCACAAAATCTGCGGAGGCATCTCCGGTGCTGCCTGACGGACGGCAATCGTCTCCAAAATTCTCTGCTTCACCTTCTCAAGGCCAAAGTGATCCTTGTCCAAAATCTTGGCTGCAGCTTCCACATTTACGCGCTCGTTAGTCTGCTGATTCCAAGGAAGCTCCAGCACCGTATCCAGATAATTTCGATAGACAGATGCTTCCGCAGAGCCAAAGGGCTGTTTCTTCAGTCTTGTCAGATCCTTCATAAGCTTCTGCTCGATCTCTTCCGGCAGGTTCAGCTTCAGGATACCTTTCTCATACTCGGCAAATTCGGTATTTTCATCCCCCTCACCAAGTTCCTCGCGGATCGCTTTCATCTGCTCTCTGAGATAGTAATCGCGATGGTTCTGATCCATAATCGTCCGAGTCTTCTGCTGAATTTCGGACTCCAGCTGGAGCATTTCCACCTCTTGACTCAGCAAACGCAGAACCGTTTCCAAACGGCGAACAGGATTCAGCTGACAAAGAAGCTTCGCCTTATCCGGATAATCGAAGCTGGAATTTTGGGCAATGGTATCTGCAATAAAGCCGCAGTCCTCGGATGCCATAATCCGCAGCTGTACACCTTGCGCCGGCCGATCGGCAAAGTCAAGATACGCGCCGTAAAGTGTGTTTGCCTCTCTGCGAAGCGCTCTTGCGCGCATAGTGTCGGATACGCCGGTCTGGGTCAACTTTTCAACACAGCCTGCCAAATATGGTACAAACTGCGTTAATTCTGTGATCTTTGCCCGATAAAGGCCGGTGACCAGCACACGAATATTCTCATCCTGCGCTTTTAGGATCTGCTTGACCTTAACGACCGTACCGACAGGATATAAACCGGATAGATCCGGATCATCGTCAATTATATTTTTTTGCGGAACTAAAAAAAGGATTTGATCCCGCTTCATTGCCTCTTCCAAAGCAAGGGCCGATTTTACTCTGCCAATATCAAAATGGATAACCTGCTCCGGAAACACAGTAATGCCACGCAACGCGAGCACTGGCATTTTTCCGGAAACAATGACTTCACTCATAAGAATCTCCTTCCATTGCTATGGAGCAAAAAGGGGGTAGATACCTACCCCCTGCAAAGTATCAATTTTGCGTTTTGATCGTTTCTCGCGGATGCTTCGCATCCCGAATGATCTTCGGCTCGCCACCGTTCACACACTCGGCGGTAATTACCACCTTTTTAATGGTCAGATCAGAAGGAATGGTGAACATAATGCTTGTCATAATGCTCTCCATCACCGCGCGAAGTCCGCGGGCACCGATCTGCCGCTCGATTGCCTTATCAGCAACCGCATCCAATGCAGCAGGCTCAATTTCCAGCTGCACATTGTCCAAGGCAAACAGCTTTTCGTACTGCTTAACAAGGGCATTCTTCGGCTCAACAAGAATCCTGACAAGATCCTCGCGCTTCAGGTCCTGCAAGCTGGTGATAACCGGCATACGGCCAACAAGCTCGGGAATAATACCAAACTTCAGCAGATCATGGGGCTGTACCTGAGAGAACAGCTTACCGATGTCGCGGTGCTTTTTGCTTTCAACCGGCGCATCAAAGCCAATGGCCGACTTGTCGGTGCGGGCTTCAATGATCTTATCCAAACCGTCAAATGCACCGCCACAGATAAACAGAATATTGGTGGTGTCCACTTGAATGGTCTCCTGCTGGGGATGCTTTCTGCCGCCCTGTGGAGGAACATTGGCGACAGTACCCTCCAAAATCTTCAAAAGCGCCTGTTGAACGCCCTCTCCGGATACATCTCTTGTAATGGATGTATTCTCGCTCTTACGAGCAATCTTATCCATTTCATCAATGTAGATAATACCGCGCTCAGCAAGCTCCACATCAAACTCTGCAGCCTGCAGCAGACGAACAAGAATGTTCTCCACATCATCGCCAACATAGCCGGCTTCCGTCAATGTGGTTGCATCTGCAATGGCAAAAGGAACGTCCAAGATCTTAGCAAGGGTCTGTGCAAACAAAGTCTTACCGGAGCCGGTGGGACCGATCAGAAGAATATTACTCTTCTGCAGCTCCACATCGGAATCCTCGGCAAGATAAATACGCTTATAGTGGTTATATACCGCCACAGCCAGCGCGATCTTTGCGTCCTCCTGACCGATGATGTAGTTATCCATGTATGCCTTCATCTCTACCGGAGTAGGAAGATGGTCAGGCATTCCGACGGATCTGCTGTCTTCCAACAACAGATCGCGACATGCTTCCACACAGTCGCTGCAGATACAAACGCCGGGACCTGCAATCAATCTTGCCTGTGCCTCGGTTTTACCGCAGAAGGAGCAGGATAACACCTGCTCGTCTGTTTTTGACATAAATCAGGTACCGCCTTTCGTTGGATCAATGACGCTCGATAACCCTGTCGATCAGGCCAAATTGCATAGCCTCTTCCGCAGTCATAAAATTATCGCGTTCGCAGGCTGCAGTTACCTCATCAATGCTCTTGCCGGTATTCTGCGCCAGAATCTGATTCATCCGTGCCTTAATGGTCTCCAAGCGCTTCATGTGGATTGCCATATCGGTGATCTGGCCCTGTGTACCGGCAGAGGGCTGGTGGATCATGATCTCGGCGTTGGGCAAAGCCAAGCGCTTGCCTTTTGCACCTGCAGACAGCAGGAATGCGCCCATAGAGGCTGCCATGCCAACGCAGATGGTTGCCACATCACACTTGATATACTGCATGGTATCATAAATCGCCATGCCGGCAGTCACGCTGCCGCCGGGACTGTTGATATAGAACTGAATATCCTTATCAGGGTCCTGTGCTTCCAGATACAGCATCTGCGCAACGATCAGGCTGGCAGTGGTATCGTTGACCTCCTCAGACAGGAAGATAATACGGTCATTGAGCAGACGGGAGAAAATATCATAGCTGCGTTCACCGCGGCTGGTCTGTTCAACAACATAGGGAATGAAACTCATGGTCATGTCTCCTTTCATAGTCTGGAAGATTCTAACCATTTACGAAGAGGCTTATTCCTCAGAAGCAGCTTCCTCTGCCTTAGGAGCGACAGCGACAGCGGCATCCACAATCACCTTAACAGCCTTACGAGTCTCCAAGCTGGCCTTGATCTCAGCCTCGGGAACCATGCCCTTGACCTTATCCAGCTCCAGGCTGTACTGCTTAGCCAGGTTCTCGTACTCTTCGTTCACATCTTCATCGGAAATCACAATGCTCTCAGCCTCGGCAATCTTAGCCAGAGTCACATTGATCTTTGCCTGCTTCTCAGCAGCAGGACGGAATGCATTACGCATAGTGGAGACATCGCCGCCCATCATCTTGGCGTAGTTCTCCATGGAGTAGCCGCTCATCTGCAGCTGATAAGCAAAGCGCTCCATCTGATTATCCAGCTCAGCCTCGATCAGCGCCTTGGGCATATCGACGGTCACATTCTCAGCAGCCTTCTCAACGCAAGCCTGCTCGAAAGCAGAATCGATCTGCTTCTGCGCGGCCTCTAAAGCCTTAGCGCGGATATCAGCCTTCAGCTCGTCCAAGGTCTCAAACTCGGAAACATCCTTAGCAAACTCATCGTCCTGCGCAGGAACATTGGTCACAGTGACCTTGTTCACCTTCACATGGAACACAACAGCCTTGCCTGCCAGGTCAGCGTGGTAATCCTCGGGGAAAGTGATATCAATATCCTTCTCCTCGCCTGCTGCCATACCGACAACCTGCTCCTCAAAACCGGGAACAAAGGAACCGGAGCCCAGCTTCAGGTCAAAATTCTCACCCTTGCCGCCGTCGAAAGCAACACCATTGTCAAAGCCTTCGAAGTCGATGTTTGCAGTATCGCCCATCTCAGCTGCGCGCTCAACAGTCTCGGTAGAAGCAACATTCTGTGCCATGCGGTCCAGCTCGGCCTGAACCTGCTCGTCGGTAACAACCGCTTCCTTCTTCTCGACCTCCAGACCCTTATAATCGCCCAGAGTGACCTCGGGGTAAACCTCAGTAGTCAGGGTAATGGTGACGATACCGTCGTCGCTGATCTGCATATCGGTCAGGTTAGGACGGCCAACAGCCTTCACTTCCTGCTTAATAACAGCATATTCATAGACCTCGGGGAAAATCTCTTCCAGACCGTCTTCATAGAAAACATGGGCGCCATACATAGACTCGATCATCTTTCTGGGAGCCTTGCCCTTACGGAAGCCGGGAATCATGATGTTCTTGCGAGCCTTCATATAAGCCTTGCTTACGCCGGACTCCATCAGGTCCTTATCGATCTCGACCACGATAGTAGTCTCATTGCCGTTTCTTTCGATGTTTTTGATGTTCATTATTTGTGTCCTCCTAATAAATAAACCATGATTATGATTTATTATTTTTACATTTTTTTGCATCCGAAATATTTTAGCAGAGTTAGCGCAAAAAGTCCACTCTTTTTCTTAAAAAATTTACAAAATTACAGGCAATGGCTTAAAATTCAGATAATCAGCGGAAACAAGGCGGTATTCCACGCCATTCCAAAGTCCTTCCATTGCCAAATTGTGGCTTGCGCCGTGCAGATGCCCGTAAAAACAGCGCCTGACATCATACTTTTCCAAAAGCTCTATGATCTGTTCGCATTCATAACCTTTGTATTTCGGCGGATAGTGAAGAAACACGATCTTGGGTAACTCCCCTGCCGCCGCAAGGGATGCCTCCAACCGCATCATTTCCCGAGAAAAAACCTTCTCGTCGTGTTCTCCGCTGCGTTCCTCCTCGAAGAACCAGCCTCTTGTGCCGCAAACAGCCCAACCGTCATATTCGTAGAAATTATTGTGAAGGATCTGCATGTCGGAAAAACCGTGTTCCTCGCAAAACTTATAGAATTTAGATGCGGTGCTCCACCAGTAATCATGGTTTCCCTTGAGAATGATCTTCTTTCCCGGCAGATCATTGATCCATCGAAAATCTGCCTCTGCCTCCTCAAGTCCTAATGCCCAAGATAAATCGCCAAGCAAAACCGTAGTATCCTCAGGGCCAACGCAGGAAAAACCCTCTTTCAGTTTTTCCATATAGCCAACCCAATTGCCGCCGAATATATCCATAGGCTTCGGAGCACCTAAACACAAATGCAGGTCTCCGATCGCGTATAGCGCCATATTATCGCTCCTTTAGTCTACCCGCTCAGAGAACAACAGCGCCATTCTGCTTTCACCGATACTGGCGCGGAAGTCCTGCAAGCCGCCAAATCCACGGGCAGTATATGCACAGATATCATAGCCGTCCGTCCTCTTGACGCTGTTGACAACGCTGTCAAGACGCGCCTTTCCCACAGCCGCAGCGAAGGTTTCCTTCCCCAATAACTGCATCTGTTCTGGGCTAATGCGGTATACATCGTTATTCTCGGCAGCCTTATAAAATCTAAGCGCCTCATCCTGCCCGAAATATCCGTGTATGATCCGCTCCAGCATATCCGTTGTTGTACTGTTCTGCGCGGACATGTTGATGCATCCCCGGCGCAGAAATTCCCATACAACGCTATTCTCGTTGCACGCAAATATCACAGTGCCAACAGGCAGTCCCATCTGCTTGGCGTACAACGCAGCCACAACCTCTGCCATATTTTCCGCATTGACGGATACATCCAGTTTTTGTCCGTGCAGAAGCAAATTGCTGCGCAGAAGTTCCCCATAAACGCCAAACAATACCGCAATACGAATTACGATCCGGAACCATTGGGTCGGCATCAGCTTCTCGTCACCGCCAATGGTAGTAAAGAGCTTAGATTCCGTGCAGGCAAAGTCCGTATCATGATTGTGCCAAAGCTCAGCAATCACAACCTTTTGTCCCAACGCACTGACCTTGGTGAATTTTCCAACCGCAAATTCAACATCCCATCCACTAAAATGTACAGGAAAGAACAGATTCAGAATATTGGCAACGGCTTCGTTGAAGCTTTCACCAAGTACGCCATCCAAATCCGCCTTGGAAAACATAGGCATACGGTAAGGCACAAACAGATTTTCCGCCATGTCAGAGCACAACGTTCTATTGGCGGTAAACACATCTTTATTGCTTTTTGTGGTTACATACAGCACAGTTTAACACTCCTAACGCATTCTTCCAGAATACATTTGCGATTATATCGTCGCTGACACCCAATGCTTGCAGACATGCGGCAATTTCAGGATAGTCCTGCACACCGGAAAATCCGTCCACAAGGCGGTCACAGCCGTCCAAATCCCCACCGAGAGCCACATGGGTACCATCGGGATCCAAAGACAGGAAGTGCAATATATGGGCGCAGGCGGAGGAAATGTCCGGATTGACGCCCACAAAGTCGGCATACAAATTTAATCCTGTAACACCACCGGTTTGACAAATTGCCCAAAACATGTCGTCGGTGATATTTCGGCTAACATCAAATACACTGCGGCTGTTGGAATGGCTGGCGATCACAGGTCCGTTCGTGATCTCCATAATATCCCAAAAGCCCTGATCGCTGATATGGCTGACATCAATAATCATTCCAAGACGCTGGGCTTCCCGGACATACGCCCGTCCCAGATCCGTTAACCCGCCGCCGGTAACATGCGTACCTGTTAACGGATTTTCCTCATTCCAGCACAAAGTGGTAATACGAAAGCCCACATTGTACAGATCTTCCAGCAGTTCCGGATCGTATCCAAACCCGGCAGGACCTTCAATGGTCAAAACTGCCGACAGTTTCCCCTGCTCCCTGTTTCTTTCGATCTCCTTGGCAGTAAATGCCTGACCGATTACCTTATTGTTGCGCTCAATTTCCCGATGAATGGTGGCAAGCTGCCGCTCAAACAGTTCCACAGGAGAAACGCCTTTATTGACCTCTTCGGATTCGGATACAAAGCAAGAAAAGCATTGGGCATACAGGCCGCCTTGCATTGCACGGGTAATGTCAAAATGCAAATCGTTAGCAAGCATATTTCCACAGGTTCTCAAGTTTGTACCAAGCAATGCATACGCATTGTCGCAATGAAGATCAAAAACAGGAAAACTCATTCAAATGCGCCCTCCAAATGATGATATTCGGGTTGTTCCGTAGCAACGCCTTCCGGTGCATATATCTCGATCACATCAAAGCGAGGCTGCAATTTTGTCGGATTTTGAGACAAGTACATTCCGGCTGTGGTGCGAAGTCGTTCCTGCTTGAAGCAGTCCACAAATTCACATGCCTGTGCAAAGCTTCCTGATTTGCGGAGTTTCACTTCCACAAACACAATGTACTTTCTGTTTGTGACAATCAGGTCGATCTCACCAAACCGACAACGATAGCCGGACGCCACCAGCTTGTAGCCCTTATTCTGCAAATACCTTGCGGCAAGGCTCTCACCCCAAGCACCGGTAATATTATTTCTCCCCATAGAATTTCTTCAGGAAGGTCATACGGTGGATCTGACAAGGACCTTGCGCTTCCAAAGCCTGATAGTGGGCCTTAGTGCCGTATCCTTTGTGGATCTCAAAACCGTAGCCGGGATATGTTTGCGCAGCTTCTACCATGTAATCATCTCGCGTTACCTTTGCAAGCACGGATGCAGCGGCAATACTTGCGCTCAAACTGTCACCGTGGACAACCGTCTGTGTGAGAATACCAAAATCCTTCTGTCTGTTTCCGTCGATCAGTGCAACATCAGGTTTCACAGACAGAGAACGGATGGCATTTTCCATTGCCAGCAAGGTTGCCTGCAAAATATTGATCTGGTCAATTTTTTCATGATCCACAAGAGCAATACCGTACGCAACGGCCTTTTCCTTAATGATCGGCGCCAGTTCCCGACGCTTCTTATCAGAAAGCTTTTTGCTGTCATCCAAGCCGGGAATATCCACATGCTCCGGCAAAATGACTGCAGCAGCGCAAACCGGACCTGCAAGAGGACCTCTGCCGGCTTCATCCACGCCGCAAACTAATTTTACACCCTTGGAAAACCAAGCTTCCTCGATTTCCCACATATTGCGTTCGCTCATATTCCATCCTCCGGAGATTCCAGCGTAATCCGGCCAAGCTTGCCGCTTCTGTATTCATCCAGCAGCACCTTTGCCATTCTCTCTGTATTGATCTCACCTCGGGCGAGCAGATAGCCACGCTTGCGTCCTGCTTCTTCCAAAAGCATGTAACCGGGCGTATCCTGCGGCATATCAATGCCGTAACGATCCTTTACAGTCTGGGGATAATGGCGGTAAAGAAGCTCCATCAAATAGCAAGCCAGCTCTTCCGTGTCAATAACATTTTCCTTAACGGCACCGGTGTATGCAAGCTTCATGCCCACATTGGGGTCTTCAAATTTGGGCCACAGAATACCGGGGGTATCCAAAAGAAGAAGTCCGTTGTCAACCGTCACCCACTGCTTGCCGCGCGTCACACCGGGTCGGTTCTCTGCCTTCGCGCCCTTGCGTCCGGAAATCTGATTGATAAGTGTGGATTTACCTACATTCGGGATACCGACAACCATCACGCGCACAGGACGGTTCATTCCCTTGGCTGCGTTGCGCTCAATTTTTTCTTTTAATACACCGCGTACTGCCGGTTGGAAATCATTAATACCCTTTCGGGATTTACAGTCAGTAGCAAGAGCAGCAATGCCTTTGGCGCGGAAGTAAGACATCCAAGCCTTTGTCATTTCAGGATCCGCAAGATCCATTCGATTGAACACAATGATCCGGGGCTTCTGTCCACAAATCGCATCGATGTCAGGATTTCGGCTGGAAACCGGAATCCGGGCATCTACGATCTCACAAACAGCATCTACCTGCTTCAGATCTGCTTCGATCTGCCGCCGGGTCTTTGTCATGTGGCCGGGATACCACTGAATTGTCATGCGTTCGGAATCCATTATTTTATCACTCCGATTCTGTTAAACTCACGGTCGGGGTGCAGCTTGTCTGTACCGGGATAGAGAATAAAGATCGCTTTGCCCATAACCTCGCGACAATCGATCAATCCGATCTCTGTACTTCTGCTGTCCTTGGAGATGTTGCGGTTGTCGCCCATCACAAAAATGCAGCCTTCGTCAACAACAAGCGGAAACTCCATACCCTCCTGAATATTGGTAGGTGTCAGGGTATAGGATTCATTCAAAGGCTCGCCATCCACATATACAATGCCCTTTCTAAAATCAATATTCACTTCCTGACCCTCGGTTGCAATGACACGCTTGATAATCGGCTCACCGTTGGCAAAGGACTTTTTGCTTGCGACAATCACATCGCCGTACTTCGGCTCACCGGTCACCGCAGAGTTTAACAGGATCAGCCAGTCCCCATGCACCAATGTATCGTTCATGGAAGGACCGGAAACCACAACCACACGAAAGAGCAGCGAGCAGATGAGTAAAACGGCTACAAGCAGGTATACAAAGTCATGCAAGCAGGAAAGAACTACCTGTTGGGGTGTTTCCTTCACCTGTTCGACTTTTTTTACTTCCTTTTTCTTTGGCAAAAACTTCAAATGAAAAACCTCCTGACTGAAATCAGCAGCAAATATATGTATACTCCATTACATTATAAACGATTTTGAGAAATAAAAAAAGAGGGTTTCCCCTCTTTTTTTATTGTTTTTTGGATCAAACCTTTTCCTTGACCTTTGCGGCCTTGCCGAAACGATCACGCAGGTAGTACAGCTTTGCACGGCGTACCTTACCCTTACGGACAGTCTCAACCATAGCTACGTTGGGAGAGTGAACAGGGAAAACCTTCTCACAGCCAACACCGTAGCTGATACGGCGAACAGTGATGGTCTCACCGATGCCGCCATGCTTCCGAGCGATGATGGTGCCTTCAAACACCTGGATACGCTCACGGGAGCCTTCCTTGATCCGTACGTGTACACGAACAGTGTCGCCAACCCGCATTTCGGGCAGCTCAGGCTTCATGTACTGACTGGACAGAGCCTTTACCAAATCCATATCTTTGTCCTCCTTAATATTAGGCGTTCGTACAATGTATGCTCCGGCGATATGGTTCCCGGCACTGCAGAGGACTCACCTTGATTTCAGACTACGGTAGTATAACATAGGATTTTGGAAAAATCAAGCATTATTTTATATTCTTTTGAATTATTCGGCATTCAAAGAATGTCTTGAACATTTTATGTGTCGAGATTCGAACTCGAGGCAGTCCGGTGCTTTGCACCGACTGCCTGAGGCCGGGATTGTAATACAAGAGGCCTCGAGTTCGATTGACAGCGCAAAATAAAAAACCGAAACCCACAAAAGTGGATTTCGGTTTTTGGTCCGAGTGTCGAGATTCGAACTCGAGGCCTCTTGAACCCCATTCAAGCGCGATACCAAACTTCGCCACACCCGGATTTTGCTTGCGTCTTGCGACCGCCTGAGTATATTAGCACAGTCTGCCGAAAAATGCAAGCATTATTTTTATCTTTTTAGAAAAATTATTCGCCTACGTCACTTTTAATGACTTTACCCATGTTCCAAAGCCGAACAACCTGCTGTTCTGCATCCTTTTTCTCTGTTTCTGTGGCGTATTCCACATACACGGTATGAGCACTGCAATCCGAGCACTCCACCTGAACATTCCAGCCGCCCTCATGAACGAGGAATCCGTTTCCTCTGCAGATGGGGCAGTCCTCTAAAATATAATTGGGATTGATCTCCATGGTAATCTCCTTATCGAAATACTTTTTCTTTTATATCAAACAACTCTGTACGGATACAGCTCGCATGGTCAGGTCTAAACTGCGGTAAATGAATGGAGACCGCAGCTGCCAGCTGCATAGGATTCAGGCTGGGATTCTGACAGCAGAACCGCGCATGCATCTGCAAGGTATTCTCCCCTGCTGTGATCTCCATGCAGCGGATCATAGGAATGATGTCCTGATCCTGCATGCCGCTTTTGGTTTTCTTAGGTGCGATCAGACTGGGCTGGGCAAAGAACTGACGGATCGCATCTTCCGCACCGTCAGGTACACCGGCATCGTACTCCAATGTCACCACACAGGACAGCAGCGACAGATCTCGAAGCTTTCTGCCGCCGTCATAGACCTCCTTGACAGTCACACCCGATACCAGCACCTTGTTCAGTCTGTCCCGAATTTCTTCATTGGATACGGTCACGCCGTCCAACTCAAAATCCAGCAACTCACACCGGCTCTCCACGCCGACAGACAAAGGCAGCGCAATGGACACCGAAGGTCTGGGGTTATAACCCTGTGTATGAGTAAGGGGCAGCCCCGCACGCTTGAAAGCCCGTTGAAACACACGCATCAGATCCAAATGGGAGATCCATACGCTGTTACCCGTTTTCTCAAACAACATTCTACGCATCGCACTGCACCTCCTGCAACAGCTTGTTCGCGCCGCAGCCGCTGCATCCGTGGCGGCAGTCCGGCGTTACGGTTGCATAGTACGCCCGTTTTCTTTCGCACAGTAAGAATTTCTTGGAAACACCAACATCAATGCTGTCCCAAGGAAGTAACTCCTCCTCACCGTAACCGCGAATGGTATAAAAATTGGGGTCAACACCGCAGGCCCTAAAAGCATCCATCCAGATGTCATACCGGAAGAACTCATCCCAGCCGTCCAGCCGGGCGCCTGATCGGACTGCGTGTTCGATCACTGGGCCGAGACGGCGGTCACCTCTTGCCATGACCGCTTCCAAACGGCTCAGGTCAGGTTCATGGTAATTATACTCAATGGACTTGGAATAGAAATGACTCTTTAGAAGCTTACATCTGCGCAGATACTCTTCCGGTGTGATCTGTTTTTCCCACTGGAAGGGCGTATGGGGCTTCGGCACAAAATACGCCGTGGCAACATGGACACGCAAACCGCGCTTTTTATTGGATGCGCATTCTTTCCACGCCTGAATGATCTTATAGACCAGCTCGGCAATCCCCAAAACATCCTCGTCTGTTTCGGTAGGCAGACCCAGCATAAAATACAATTTCACATTGTTCCAGCCGCCGGAAAAGGCATTAGAGCAGGTAGTCAGGATCTCTTCTTCCGTCAGGTTTTTGTTAATAACATCCCGAAGTCGCTGTGTGCCGGCCTCCGGTGCAAAGGTCAAACCGCTCTTACGAAGTGTCTGCAATTTTTGCATCAATTCCCGTGAGAAATTATCTGCACGCAGGGATGGCACAGACAGATTTACCTTATGATCGGCGCAGTACGGAATCACCGCATCCGTCAATTCCTTAAGCTGCCGATAGTCCGAAGTGGATAAACTGGACAATGTAATTTCATTATGGCCGGAATCCTCAAGCGTTTCCACCGCCTGCCGGTACAGTACATCCGCGCTTTTGCGTCTGACAGGACGGCAGGAAAAGCCTGCCTGACAGAACCGGCAACCACGAATACAGCCACGAAACACTTCAAGATTTGCCCGATCGTGTACGATCTCTGTGGACGGGACGATCATCTTGGTTGGATAGTATGCCTTATCAAGGTCTTCAATGATCCGCTTTGTCACCACAGCCGGCACATCATTCTTTACCCGAACCTCGGTCAATGTGCCGTCAGGTGCGTAAGTATGCTCATAAAAGGATGGAACATAGATGCCGGGGATCTTCGATACAGCAAGCAGGAACGCCTCTTTTGTCCAACCCTCAGCCTTAGCACGGTCATATAAGCGAAGAATTTCAGGCGTAATCTCCTCGCCCTCTCCCAGGGAGAAGAAGTCCACAAAATCAGCCAAAGGCTCAGGATTGAATGCGCACACACCGCCTGCAAACACAATGTTCTTTAATCCCGTACGATCTGCGGAACGGAGGGGAACACCGGCAAGATCCAGCATGTTCAAAATATTGCTGTAACACATCTCATAACCGATGGTAAAGGCGATCATATCAAAATCCTTAACAGGATCCTGACTCTCCAACGCCCACAGAGGCAGATCATTGGCGCGCATTGCCGCTTCCATATCCGCCCAAGGTGCAAACACACGCTCGCACCACACGCCGTCCATTTCGTTCATCACACTGTAGAGGATCCGCATGCCCACATTGGACATACCGATCTCATAGGTGTCAGGAAAGCAAAATGCCACGCGGACACGAACATCCTGCAAAGGCTTCTTGATCTCGTTATATTCACCGCCGGTATACCGGGCAGGCTTCTGCACCGTAGGCAGTATCCTTTGTAATAATGTTGTCATAGCCGATACCTCAAAATTTCAGTTACGCTTATTGTACCGCGTAATGTCTGCCATTGCAAGAGGATTTTCCTCGATAATATTTGAATGCAAACACAATACCTATCAGCAAAAGCAGCGCAGGCGCTGATAAGCGGATACATACCACCATAAGCAGTACTGCTTCGGCTCCATAAAGCGCAAAGCTAATTACATTAGAAATGCGAATTGCCGTCCGCTCCGGAAGCAAATATTTCAGTACGCAGCGCAGCACGCGTCCGCCGTCCATAGGATAAACAGGAAACAGATTATAAGCCGTCTGCGTGAATGCACAGACAGCCAATACAGGAAATTGTTTGGACAGCAAAAGCAAGCAGGCACCGAATATCGGTCCTGATATGGAGCAAATCAATTCTGTTGCCGACGACATCGGAGCGGTAACCATAGCCGCACCGGTCAAGCCGATCCGGATGCTGTATATGGGGCATCTGCATATTCTAAGCGCCAAATAGTGACCAAGCTCATGGAATGCAGCTGCAAAAAACCACCCAAGCAACCACTTCAGCGGTATCACCAAAAGAGACACCGCCAACACAATATAGAATTGCGGCAAAACCAACACAGGTACAGTTTGTCTACGGAATATCATAGTTCAGGATCTCCTGACAAAATGCCGATACCGCTTCCCTAACCGGTTGCCCATCCCTAATATCTGCAATCATCTGAGTTGCTGCTTCCTTCGTGACCGCATGATCTCCCGGAAAGAATACTTGAATCAATCGATTTCTGACAGGTGCGCAGAAAAGCGTGAAGCACGCACCTGCGACAGTAATACCCAAAAGAAAGCGACGCAAAACTTTTTTCTTTGTTCCGGATCGATACCTTGCGATCCCCTTTGTGCTGTAATATACCGAGTATGACATTAGAATCCCTCCCTCTAATATCATACGATGCCACAGCCGCAAAAAGCACGCATAACAAAAACCACATAAGACTTGACAACCGTCCAAAAGTTCAATATAATACATAGGCTATCGGGGTGTGGCGAAGTTTGGTATCGCGCTTGGTTCGGGTCCAAGAGGCCTCGGGTTCGAATCCCGACACTCCGACCAAAAGACCGAAATTCACTTTTTGTGAGTTTCGGTCTTTTTTGCGCTGTTAACCGAACCCGAGGCCTCTTGGGTGTCATCCCCGAGCGGTTTTCGCGCAGCGGAGAGCGAGTGGGGACATTCGCCTCAAGCAGGGCTTGCCCTGCTTCGGGTTCGAATCCCGACACGCCAAGCGAATAGAGGAAATAAAAAAGGGTGCAACCGCACCCTTTCCTTATTTTTTTCGATTGATCAACATAGCCACCAATTCCTCAAGGAACGGATTCTTATTTTCAAATGAAGCAAGAATCGACAGTGCATTGTTAGAAAGCTCAGCAACATCTGCCTTTGCCCGATCCAAACCCATTAAGGAAACATAGGTGCACTTATTATTCTTCTCATCGCTGCCCACAGGCTTACCCAATTCTTCAGTGGTGCTGACCACATCCAAAATGTCATCCTGAATTTGAAATGCAATCCCTATATTGGCAGCAACCTGCTCAACTTTATCCTGTTCCTCAGTTGTTGCGCCAGCCAGCACAGCACCAATGAGCATGGCGCTTTCGATCAGTGCCGCAGTCTTATTCTTGTGGATAAAGGTAACAGTATCGATATCAACGGACTTCCCTTCGGATTCAATATCCACCACCTGTCCGCCGATCATACCGTAGATACCTGCCTTGCGGCTCAGGATCTGCATCGCTCTTGCCACATTGGCGCTCAGCTCCAAGTCAAAGGCCTTGGAAGCCGTTTCAAAGGCATAATTCAGCAGGCCGTCACCGGCGAGAATGCCCATAGCTTCACCGTAAACTGCATGAGTGGTCTTCTTGCCGCGGCGGTACTCGTCATTGTCCATTGCGGGAAGATCATCATGGACAAGAGAATATGTATGGATCATTTCCAATGCCGCCATAAAGGGCGCAATAACCTCCCCCTTGCCGCCAAAGAGTTTGTATGTTTCCAGCATAAGCATAGGACGCAGCCGCTTGCCGCCTGCAAGCACGCTATAATTCATTGCCTCAATGACAGTCCTTTGCAGCCCTTCTTCTGCCGGCAAAAAAGATCTGATAACTTGTTCAATTTCGTCTGTACGCTGACACAGTTCTTTTTGAAAATCCATATCGATCGCTCCAAACACATATTTTTCTTGCATTATAACGCAAAAATTGCAAAAAATCTACAGCAGATACACACAAAATAGGGCTTAAAAAACCACAATTTTAATGCTTTTACAATCGCCTGCGACTTTTTTTGAAAAAAGCAAAAAAATGCTTGACAATTCTATTCCTCATGGCTATAATAAGCATGTTCTGTTTGAGCCGCCGGTATAGCTCAGTTGGTAGAGCAGCTGATTTGTAATCAGCAGGTCGGGGGTTCGAGTCCGTCTACCGGCTCCAGACAGGCACTCAAACAGGTAATTGAATATGGGGGAGTTCCCGAGTGGCCAAAGGGGACAGACTGTAAATCTGCTGCGTATCGCTTCGATGGTTCGAATCCGTCCTCCCCCACCAAAAATCCTGAATGCATTTGCATTCAGGATTTTTACTTACCACCTTTTGTTTGCACTGTTTGATTTTATGATACAACACGCAATCGTTATGAAGGAGCTTCTAATTTATGCCAATCATACTTGATCATCAGTTGAAAGAATATATTCCGCACAGCACAACAGAATTTCCAATCACTTATTTTCATAATGAGCTTGTTGCTCTTCCTGACCGGTCAGGACCTTTGCATTGGCATCCTGATTTTGAGATTGCAACGGCAGAATACGGAGTATTGGATTACCAGGTCGGTAAACAACATATTATTTTGGAAGCCGGTGACAGTATATTTGTCAACGGTAATACATTGCACGGAATAAAACAGCTATCCGGTGATTTACCTGACCCTATGCCAAACATCGTATTTTCCGGTGCGTTAATCGCACCGGAGTCAAGTACGATCTATCAAAAGTATGTACTGCCTGTTTCTCAATGCGATTCCCTGCCCTACATCGTGTTTCGGCACAATTCGAACATTGAAATCAACCGTTTAATCAAAGATGTGTATAAGCTAATGCACGAGAAAAAGGCATGCTACGAGTTGACCGTTCAACGCAATCCCAACCATATATTTGAATATATTGTCTGTAATTTTACAACTCTCCTGAAAGCTGAAACTACGCGAATACAGATAAACAATCAAATCCGTCTCCAAAAGATGCTGACCTATATTTTTGAAAACTACTCGCAGCCGGTAACACTTGAGGATATCGCACGAACCGCTGATATCAGCAGAAGCGAAGCAGGTCGATGTTTCCATACATATATGAACTGTTCACCAATCAAGGCGCTAATCCAATACAGGCTTCAAATGGCACACAAGTTTTTAAGTGACAAAACACTGACACTCCAACAAATCAGTTATGCCTGCGGCTTTAATTCCGTAAATTATTTCACTCGTCAATTTAAGAAGAAATACGGATATGCTCCCAGCAAAATTCAGAATTGGGTAAATAATGCTTAATATTGACCTTTCTGTGACTGTTTTAAGTTTGCCGAGGTGGTATAATCAAATCAGAATCCTTAGAAGACAGAAAGGAATTACGATGGTGAATCATAAGAACTATAAAAAAACGTTAAATGCTTGCTATCTCGGCTATATCACGCAAGCGATCACCGCCAATTTCGCGCCGCTCTTGTTTTTAACATTTATAAACACCTATGGCATTTCACTTGAAATGATAGCGCTCATTCCGTTGGTATTCTATTTAACGCAATTACTTATTGACCTTGCAGCAACAAAGTTTGTCGATAGAATCGGGTACCGCATCTGCGTTGTCGCATCACAATTGTTATCATCTGTAGGCCTTGTTATGATGGCAATACTGCCGGAATTACTCCCTGTGCCGTTTGTTGGAATACTGATTTCGGTTGTACTTTATGCTATGGGAAGCGGACTTGTAGAAGTTTTATTAAGTCCAATTGTTGAGGCATGTCCTTTTGAAAATAAGGACGGTGTAATGAGTCTGCTGCATTCCTTCTTTTGCTGGGGTTCCGTGGGTGTTATCCTGGGTTCCACAATTTTCTTTGCAATATTCGGAATTGAGAATTGGAGAATCCTTGCATTTATTTGGGCATTGATTCCGCTTTATAACGCGTTCAACTTCACAAAATGCCCAATTGAGCGCCTGGTTGAAGACGGCAAAAGCATGCGTATCAGCAAGTTATTAAAGACACCGATCTTCTGGTTAATGATATTGCTTATGGTATGCTCCGGAGCGTCAGAAGCAACTATGACGCAATGGACATCCGCATTTACCGAATCTGCAATCGGTGTTTCAAAAACAATCGGTGATTTGGCCGGTCCGTGTCTGTTTGCATTGTTTATGGGCATAGCTCGTGTAATTTACGGTAAGTTCAGCGAGAAACTGGATTTAACCAAGATTATGCTTTATTGCGGAATTATGTGCGCCGGCTGCTACTTGTTGGCCTCACTGGCCACATTGCCAATTCTCGGACTGACAGGCTGTGCTCTTTGCGGATTGGCTGTCGGTATCATGTGGCCCGGATCCATCAGCATATCCTCACAGAACTGTCCCAAAGGCGGCACAGCAATGTTTGCATTCTTAGCATTGGCCGGCGATCTGGGTGCTGCCGCCAGCCCTACAATGGTTGGAAGCATCTCCGAAATGGCAGGCGGCAATCTAAAGACAGGCTTACTTGTGGCCACCCTATTCCCTGTGATATTGTCTGTTGGACTGATCATCTTAAGATGTGTAAAAAAGAATCAATCAAATAGCAGCAAAGCCTAACCTAATATTCGATTCAAGTTATTGACCAATGAAAAAATCCTGAATGTGAAAGCATTCAGGACCTTTACTTTTTATCTTTTTACTTTTCTCGTAAAACATATTGTGTTACCATGATTCTTTTGCTATACTGTTAAGAAAAAAAACGGAGTGGTGACTATGGAACCGATTGAAATCATTGGACAGATCATCGGTCTGTTCGCAATGGCATTTAACATACTCTCCTATCAATGCAAAAAACAGAAAACGGTTATCGTCGTGCAACTCACCGGAGCCGCACTGTTTGCTACCAACTATTTAATGCTTGGCGCTACCATCGGCGGAATTCTGAACCTTATCGCAGCATTTCGCGCAATCATTTTTATCAACAAAGATAAATTTCACGCCGATCATATCCTCTGGTTTATTGGTTTTGTGGCGTCCTTCATTGCGGTATACATCCTGAACTTTACAGTTTTCGGAAGAGAACCCACATTGTTCAATTTCATGATCGAGGTACTGCCCGTTGTGGGCATGATTGCTCTGACTGTCGGCTTCCGGTTAAAGGACGCAGCAGGCATTCGGAAATGCGGACTCATCAGCGCACCCTCTTGGCTGATATACAATGTTGTTGTCGGCTCTTGGGGCGCTACTATTTGTGAGATCCTCACGCTTATTTCGATTATTCTCGGAATGATCCGACATGACAAGACAACCGATTAACACGAGGCGATTGCAATGAAAAAGAGACTCGATCCCAAGTGGATGTTGATCGTGTCAATGGCGATTTTTGGCACATTGGCGCTTTTTGTAAGAAATATATCTGTTTCCTCCGGCGAGTTAGCCCTTTACCGCGCTGTACTGGCAGCTGCTTTGATCGGCACATTTTTATTGCTGACAAAGCAGAGGATTCCTTTTCAAAACATTAAGAAATCCATTCCTTTGCTATTGCTGTCAGGAATTGCAATGGGTTTTAACTGGATTTTGCTTTTCGAAGCCTATAAATATACAACAGTATCTGCGGCTACTTTAAGCTATTACTTTGCACCGGTAATTGTCACCGTTGTCAGTCCCCTGCTGTTTCGTGAAAAGCTCACCGGAAAACAGCTTCTGTGCTTTATCATGTCTACGGCCGGCATTGTTATGATCACCGGGATCGGCGACTTAACAGGTGGACAAGATCTGCTTGGCATTCTTTGCGGATTGGGCGCTGCCGTTCTGTATGCAAGTGTGGTACTGATCAACAAGTTTATCAAGGATGTCACCGGCATCCACAGGACCTTCCTACAGTTTCTTGCCGCCATTTTAGTCTTGACCCCCTATGTAATGTTGACCGGCGGTTTCACCTTATTTGCGCTTAACAGCGCCGGATGGATCAATCTATTGATCGTCGGTCTTGTCCATACCGGTGTTACCTATTGTATGTATTTCTCGTCCTTAAAGGATCTGCCCGGGCAAAAAGCCGCCATTCTAAGCTATATTGATCCGTTGGTCGCTGTACTGATCTCTGTCACTCTATTGCAGGAAACCATGACGATTTGGCAGGCAATCGGCGGCTGTCTTATCCTCGGCTTTACCCTTTGGAATGAATTGCCGCAGCGAAGCAGCAAGCACTCTGTCTAATCATTACACTTTCTGCAATCATCATTACAAATTTTGTTGCATTTACATTTATGAATTGAGTTTATCATAAAAGTATGCTATGCTCCAATCAGATAACAACGCAAAATACAGCAAGGAGATAAGAACATGAGTAGAAATATGCACAAATATGAAGAACTCACCCCGTATGAATTTGACCGTGAAAAGGAACGGGCTTCTATCGTATATGTTTCCGCCGGTCCTCTGGAATACCACGAAGAGTGTAACATCCTCGGCGCAGACACCAACAAGGGTTATGCATGGTGCCTGGAGGCTGCTGAAATTACCGGCGGTATTGTTTTCCCCATGCTCCCCGTGGCGCCCGCATTTAGTGCCGGCACTTATAACAACCAAGAGAAAATGAGAAGTCTTTACAAATTACCGCACTACAGAGAGGAATATGCCAACAGTTTTGGCAGCTTGTATCCCAGTCTGTTTTTCAGCAGCGAAGTCTGCAAAATGATGTACAAAGAACTGATGGAAATGCTGGCTGACGAAATTGGATTCAAGATGTGCGTTTTTGTGGGCTCCCACGGCCCGGCAGCTTGGATGCTCAAAGACATAATCATCGAAGAATCCAACGGCAAGATCCCTCCCTATAAGGAGCGGTTTGAAAAGGTATCCGGCGATTTCCACGGTATGCATGTTATGACCATCGGATCTACCGATTACAACAGAGATCTGATCATGGAATACTACAATGAAATTAAAGAAGACGATCCCATGCCTTGGTGCTCTCTCCATGGTGGCGTGTGGGAGGCTGCGCTGAATTACGCAGTAAACCCGGAGTATTTCCACCCCGAATATCTGGACGAAACAAAATATCCCCAGCATTTTGGTGCTTTGCCTGAGCATTACGAAGAGAAATCCAGTCGTCCCTGCAAACGAGAGTTCCGGAGATTTACACCCGAATTCGCTGAAAAGATCCACAAAGCAACTGTTACTCGTATCGCAGAGGATGTATTAAAGCACTACAACGAGGTCATCGGCAAAGAATAACTATCACTCCCCTGATGTACAGGTGTACATCAGGGGTAATTTTTTGTTTTTTACCGCATTTTTCCAAATCCTGTGTTGATTAGTAGATAGCACTGTGATACAATGCAGTCGAAGGAAGGTGAGGCACTATGCTGCGTCTTATGTCGCAAAACCAATGGAGCTGTCCTGTCAACCATCCCGCTTGGGAGGAAAAGGGTCTTAACAGTTCATCTGAGTACAGAATGAAGGGTCATACCCGGATCATTCAGCACATTAATCCCGATATCATTGGCGGTCAGGAAGTGACCCGGGATATGCAGTTGTACCTGAAGCTGAATTGTATTGAAAACAATTTGCCTTATACCATTATTTGGGGCAACTACACACCTATTATCTACCGCGCGGACAAGTTGGAACTGTTAGACACAGAGTTCCTGCTCTACCCTGTTTCTATTGACGGTTATGACGGTCAGTGCAATGACTCTTTGAGTAAAGCCTGTAACCTCGGTGTTTTCCGCAACAAGGAAACCGGCAATGTGTTTATTTTCGCCAACACCCACATGTGGTGGAAATCCGAAAAAAGCCAACCCGGCTCCGACGAAGTGCGCAGACTGCAAATGGTTGCTGCCATTGATCTGATCAACAAATACCAAGAAAAATACAACGGCTGCCCGATCATTTTCTGCGGCGATATGAATACGCCCCTGAATAAGCCTGCGCCGGTTTATGCCCTGACCGAGGGCAAGTTCCTTCACGCCCACGATGTCGCTACCGATCATGTGTATGAAGGTGTCGGATATAACGGTTGCGGCGCTGAAGGTCCCGGTGTATGGCGCGACGGCACCTACGCTGATGCCATCGACCATATTCTTGTTCGGGATATCAAAGAAGGTTCTGTGAAGTGCTTTGAGCGCTACTGTCCCGACTATTATCTCTACCTGTCTGACCATGCTCCCATTTATATTGATATCGATCTGTAATCGGAGGAATAGATATGCGTGAATATACAATCGTTCGTAAAAAAGAAGATTTTTCATGGGAGCAGGTGCCTGTTCTTTATGTAGATAATCAGCAGTGGCGTCCTAAGCTCCCCATTGCTATGCAGGCGCAGATCTGCTATGATGATGAAGCGCTGTATGTACACATGCAGGTTGTAGAGCAAAACATCCGCGCTGAGGAGACAGGCAGAATCGGCGCTCCTTATAAGGACAGCTGTATGGAGTTCTTCTTCTGTCCTCACAACGATGAGCTCAAATACCTGAACTTTGAATTCAACCTGAACACCTGCATGGTCATGGGTTTGAACCGCACGCCGGTTGGCAGTGTCCGTCTGCTGCCGAATATGGATCTGATCGCTCCGATGGCAGAAAGAACCGAGGACGGCTGGAAGCTGGAATACAAGGTTCCCCACGAACTGGTCAGACAGTTCTTCCCCAACTATGCGCCGGTGTCCGGCAGATTTATCCGTGCCAACTGCTACAAATGCGGCCACGAAACCGTAAATCCCCATTATCATACATGGAATTATGTGGATCTTCCCAATATCAGCTTCCACTGTCCTGAGCATTTCGGCATCATGTACTTTGAATAAGGAGAATATCCATGAGAACCTATACGATTGCAAAGAAATCCGCACCCGTATCCTGGGACAGCGTTGAAATCCTTCCCATTGATCTGGTTCAGCTGAATAGCGCTGCGCCCATTCAGGCGCAAGGTCAGATCTGCTATGATGACAACGCATTATATATCCGCCTTGCAGCTGTGGAGGAGCATATTCGCGCTGAAGTTACAGACCCGTTAGGCGAGGTCTGCGAAGACAGCTGTTTGGAATTTTTCTTCTCTCCCATTTGGGGCGATACTCGCTACTTCAACATTGAGTACAATCCCAACACATGTGTATATCTCGGCTTTGGTAACAACGTTGATGGCAATATCGAGCTGTACCGTTTGATCCGCAAGAAGAATATTTTCAACCCCGTCGTCAACAGAACAGATGACGGTTGGAATATTGAGTATTCTATCCCCTTCAGCTTTATCCGCCAGTTTTTCCCCACCTTTGATCCCAAACCCGGCTACAAGATGCGCGCAAATTGCTACAAGTGCGGCGATAAAACTGTGCAACCCCACTATTTTGCATGGAATCCCTTGGATGCCGATGTGCAAACTTTCCACACACCCCAGTGCTTCGGCACAATGATATTTGCATAAGCTGCAGCAGCCACCATATTCCCGGTGGCTGCTGTCTTATTTTCTTGACAGAAAAGCTTCATTTGTTTATACTAAATATAACGAAATCCGACATTTTCGGCTTTCAAATAACGAAAAAGGAGCAATATAATGGATCAAAAATACGATTCCCTGTTTACTCCCTGGAAGGTACGGAATGTAGAGATCAAAAACCGTATCGTTATGTGCCCTATGGGTGGCACTTCCCTGTTTGGCTGGTTTGAGATTACCGGCTGCAAGTTTGATAAGGAGGCTGCAAAGTTCTTTCTGGAACGGGCGCAAAACAATGTAGGCCTGATCATTCCCGGTATCGCGCCTCTGCGTGACACATTTTGGGGCAAATGGCTTTGGCAGAATCCCAAAATGTTTGAGGATCTGAAAGAATTTATGGATGAGATCCACAAAACCGGCGCCAAGCTGTTTGTTCAGCTGACTGCAGGTATGGGTCGCTCTTGGGCGATCACCGAGCTGAACGCACCCATGCATAAGAACAAGTTCACAAGAACTTTGCTGAAGCCGATTTTGGATACCAACCACGAGTTGGCAAGTCCCAGTCCCCTGCCTTCCCGTTGGGATCCGGAGATCACGACGCCTGAAATGACTGTGGAGCAGATCCACGAGATCATTGAAGCCTTTGCAAAGACCGCAAAGCTTTGCAAGGATGCAGGTGTAGACGGTGTAGAAGTCCATGCAGTGCACGAAGGTTATCTGCTGGATCAGTTCACCATGGAGTGGACAAATAAGCGTACCGACGAATACGGCGGCTCTTTTGAAAACCGCTACCGCTTCCCTGTGGAAGTTGTTCAGGCCATCAAGGCTGCCTGCGGCGAAGACTTCCCTGTTTCTCTGCGCTACTCTGTAGAGTCTAAGGTCAAGGATTTCCGGGTCGGTGCTGTCCCCGGCGAAGTGTATGAGGAGAAAGGCCGCTGCATGGCAGAGTCTGAAAAAGCCGCCAAGTATCTGCAGGATGCCGGCTACGACATGCTTAACGCCGACAACGGCACATACGACTCCTGGTACTGGGCACATCCGCCTATGTACATGCCCCAGAACTGCAACCTTGAAGACGTTGCGCACATTAAGAAATTTGTGGATATTCCTGTTGTCTGCGCAGGTCGCATGGAGCCTGATGTGGGCGCACAGGCTATCAGCGACGGTAAGATCGATGCTGTCGGCATTGCCCGTCAGTTCCTGACCGATCCTCAGTGGATCACCAAGATGATCGAGGATCGTTTGGAGGACATTAAGCCCTGTATCTGCTGCCATAGCGGTTGCTTTAACTTCTCCTCCTCCAAGGGTCACGCCAATACGCAGGACCTTTCCGACACTATGGGTCTTGCTCGCTGCGCGCTGAATCCGCAAACCATGCAATCCAAAAAGTACTATATCCAGCCTGCTAAAAAGATCAAGAAGATTGCTGTCATCGGCGGCGGTATCGGCGGTATGGAGGCGGCTCTTGTCTGTGCAAAGCGCGGTCATCAGGTAACGCTGTATGAAAAGAGCGGTGAATTGGGCGGTGTGTTCATTGCTGCAGCTGCCCCCTCCTTCAAGGAAAAGGATCGCGCGCTGATCACATGGTACAAGCGTGAGCTGACCAAGTATCCAATTAATGTAAAGCTCAACACCGAGGTCAAGGATGTGGCTTCTTTGGAAGCAGACGAAGTGATCGTTGCCACCGGTGCTACCGCTAACAGAATCCCCGTAAAGGGCGCAGGCCGCGCTATTCAGGCAGTTGATTTCCTCTTAGGCAGAGAAGTCGGCCGGAATGTTACCATTATTGGCGGCGGTCTGACCGGCTGTGAGATCGCATACGAGCTCTATCTGCAAGGGAAGAACCCCATCATTGTGGAAATGCAGGACGACCTGATCACCACCAAGGGTGTCTGCCTTGCCAATACAAGCTTCCTGCGTGACTTCTTCAACGCCAATAAAGTGCCTGTCCATTTGGAGACCCGTGTCAATGAGATCACGGATAAGAGCGTAATCGTCACCCATAAAGACGGTGCCGTGGAGGAGATCCCCTCTGACGATGTGATTCTCTCCGTCGGTTATAAGAGCGCGCCTGTGGCTCCCAAGGCAAAACATGTGCACATCGTAGGCGATGCCAGCAAAGTCGGCAATCTCCGTACTGTCATTTGGCAGGCATGGGATGTTGCTATGAAGCTGTAATCAGGAGGTAAGCTTATGATACAATTAACACCTGAACAACAAGGGATTCTTGACGGCGCACATGGTGAAACCCTTGCCAAGGTCATGAAAACACTGGTTCGCTATGGCGAGGTATTCGGTGCAACCAAAATGGTACCCGTAACCTCCAAGCACAATCACCTTGTTACCTCCTTCGGCTTAAAGGCATTGGGTCCTGTTTATTCTATTATGGACCAGCTCATTGAAGCCGGTGCAATTTCTAAACAGACCTTCTCCGTTGACCCCAGACCACTCGACAAAAATGTACCCAGCAACTTCCTGTTGGATTTCATTTTTAAGAATTTCATGTACTCCAAGCAGGACTTTTATGAGAAGCAGCTTAACAAGATGGGTCTGATGGACCAGAATGCCTTTTCCTGCACCTGCTACATGGATGAAATGGGCAACAAGCCTCAAAAAGGCGATGTGCTGAGCTGGGCTGAATCCTCTGCCGTTGTCTACGCAAACTCTGTCTTAGGCGCCCGTTGTAACCGTAACTCCGGCATCATCGACCTGATGGGTTCTGTTGTTGGATATGTCCCCTACTTCGGACTTCTGACCGACGAGGGCAGAAAAGCAACATGGGTTGTGGAGATTAAAACAACCAAAAAACCGGAAGCCCAGCTGCTGGGTTCCGCAATTGGTATGAAGGTCATGGAAGCCGTTCCTTATGTAAAGGGTTTGGACGCTTGGCTTGGCAACGAGCTTGACGATGCTGCCTGCACCTATTTGAAGGATTTCGGCGCAGCTACTGCATCTAACGGCGCTGTTGGTCTTTACCACATTGCGAACCTGACGCCCGAGGCTGTGGAGCTGGGTGAGCGTCTCATTGCGGACAATGCGCAGGTTTATGTCATTGATGACGCAGAACTGCAAAGAGTATATGACAGCTACCCTGTCATGTGGAAGAATGAGGATGCAAAGCCTAAGCTTTGCTTCATGGGCTGTCCTCACATGAGCCTGCAGCAGCTGAAGGATTGGACTGATAAGGTAGAAGCAGGATTAAAGGCAGCCGGAAAAACAAAGGTCTGTATTCCTACTGTCTTTACCGCTTCTCCTGCCGTTTTGGAGGCGTTTGAGAATACACCGTACGCATCCAGGCTGAAAGCTACCGGCATTATTACCTCTTATATCTGCCCCTTGATGTATATGAACAACCCCCTTGCCGGGAAGATGCCCGTCATCACTTCTTCCAATAAGCTTCGCACCTATACGACTGCGCGCTACTATACTGATGACGAAATCTTACTGCAGATCACGAAAGGAGGCAAATAATATGAAAGAATTTAAGGGTCGCATTGTTGCTGCCGGCACTGTAACGGCAGAAGCTGTTGTTTCCCATAACGGTCTGAACACCCTTGCCTCCTTCCAAAAGGCTCTGCAGTTTGGTGACAAGAAAGCCACCTGTGGTGATCAGAATAATCCGGATCTGTTTGGCAAGCAGATGGCAGGCAAGGCACTTTGCCTTCCCCAAACCATCGGTTCTACCACCGGTGGACTTGTGCTGTATTGCGCATGCTCCATGCACCGCCAGCCTGCGGGTATGCTCTTCTCTCAACCTATTGACTCTCTTGCCGCCGCAGGTGCTGTTCTTGCTGATGTATGGCTGGACGATGTTACCATGCCGGTCGTGGACTGCCTCGGCGAGGAATTCATGAACTATGTAAAGGACGGTATGATGATTACCGTGAAAGACGACGGAACCGTAATCGTAGACTAATTCGCTATTATAACCAAAAAGATCCCGAAATGCCTCTGCATTTCGGGATCTTCTATTTCATCAGGCATCTTCCATCGATGCACAGGGTGTCTGACCGGTTATCTTCAAATAACTCTTATAAAAGGATGCATAATTTCTGTAACCACACGCTTGCGCTGCTTTACCGGGACTCATCCCCTGCTGAATCAGCGTTTTCGCATACAGAATCTTTTTATGCAGAATATATTGCTTCAAAGAAATCTTCATTTCTTCCTTGAAAATATGACAAATAGAAGACTTAGACATACCAAAATAGGAAGCAATATCATCCAAGTAAATATCCTTTCGCAGATGGTTATCTACATATGCAACAATCTGCTGTACCTTTTCTGCACGCTTAGACTGTGGAAGGAACGATGTCGGCGAATCATAAAAAGACAGGTCATAGAGTATCTGTGTAAAAACAGCGTCACACAACGTCTGATATATAGGATTGCGTTCTTCCTGTAGCTGTGCAATTTTCAAACAATGCTGCGTTAGGCTTTCAGAACGAAATACAAAATTTTTCCTAACATTTTTACAAAAGGCATCCCGAATCTCATCAGGAATACCTTCCCTACCGAATGAAAGAACCAGCCGATGATACACACAGTCATTACCGATGATAATTTGATACCGGAGCGGTTCAATCACAATGCCTGCATTTTCCGACAACAGGATATGTTGCCCCTCAATATCAATGTTAACGCTGCCCTTCAAAACATAGATAATTTCATAATATGTATGGCAGTGCCGATTAAACAATAGATTGGAACAGTATTCATCCTTGCAGACCTTAATACCCATGATACCGGTGTTCATACATCTCCCCCCCTGTTCTTATTATACATCATACTATAAATGTGTAATATTTGCAAGAAAGTAAATAAGTTTTCAATAATTCTAACATATTATTGCATAAACACCTCCGTTTGAACCATACAAACGGAGGTGTTATAGATTAAGATATCACAGATGTTTCTCCAATATCAGGGATGCGGATATCTAACACGCTGTCATCTGCAATTGTACCTTCCACCGCAGGCCACAGCTTCATCGGATCATTTGTTTTATCCGGCATGTGGATCACCACAATTGTATCAGCACCCATAGATTTTGTCAGCTTCCATGCAGATGCAGATGACGCATAGGCAAACGGAACAATAACAACATCCGGATTTTGCAAAATTTCCTCCGGATGCCATTGGAGCGGTGATGCGTCCCCTAAGAAAAAGATTGTTTTAGAACCCTGAATGATATAGCTGAAATGCTCGCACCCATCTGATTTTCCAATGTGTCTGCTTACAACCGGGATTATCGATACATTGCCAATCCTTGTTGCATTACTGATGGGCTTACACCCGGTAATATCCTTAGGACCAATAATGACCCCGTTTGTACTGCGTAAATAGTCCGCAGTAAAATCGGGGTCATAATGGTCTTCATGTCGATGGGTAAAGACGAGCGCGTCCGGCGGTGATGACAAAAGCCAATCGCGTATATCAGCAGGTGTAGCCAAGTAGGATTGCACTGCTTGGCTAACACCGTCCAATAACAACGAAACACCGTCCAGTTTCAGCAGGATTCCTGCATTCGCTGTTCGTCTGATTTCCACGGATTAGACACCCAGCTTGCCCCGGCGAATCAGCTCTGCCTCATCGCACACATTGGCCTCTGCGGTATAGCCGTCCAGAGGAATCAGCTTCTCATGAACTGCATCCAGAATCCAGTTGGCCTGCGGGAAGAAGAACTCGTCGAACTCGAAGGGAGGTGTGATCCAGTTCTTTGCGCCCACAACCACAGGAGGAGCATCCAGATCATCGAAGCACTGTTCGGTGATGGTCTTGGCAACATCGTTCAGGAAGGAGCCTCTTGCACAAGCATCGGACACCAGCAGGACCTTACCGGTCTTACGGACAGACTCAAAGATCTTGGTGTAATCCAGAGGTACCAAAGAATGGATATTGATAATATCCGCTTCCATTCCATACTTCTCAGACAGGGTCTTAGCGGCATCCACAGCGCGGTACAGTGCTGCGCCGATGGTCAGGATGGTAATATCCTTACCGTCGCGGACCTTATTGGTATCACCAATCTCGATCTCATAACGCTCGGCAGGTACGCCACCCTCACGGAACTGCTCGCCAACATCATAGATTCTCTGGCTCTCAAAGAATACGACAGGGTCAGTACCCTTCAAAGCAGTCTCCATCAGGCCCTTAGCTTCCCAAGGTGTTGCGGGGAAGCAAACCTTCAGGCCGGGAATATGTGCACACAGCGCAGTCCAGTCCTGAGAGTGCTGTGCGCCGTACTTAGAGCCAACGGATACACGCAGAACCAAAGGCATCTTCAGGATGCCTGCAGACATTGCCTGCCACTTGGACATCTGGTTAAAGATCTCGTCACCGGCACAGCCGATAAAGTCAGCGTACATCAGCTCTACCAATGCGCGACCACCGGACAGAGCATAGCCGACAGCAGTACCGACGATAGCACCTTCAGCCAGAGGAGAGTTAAACAAACGGCTGTGAGGCAGAGCGTCCATCATGCCACGGTAAACAGCAAATGCGCCGCCCCAGTCACGGCAGTCTTCGCCGTATGCAATCAGTGTGGGATCCTCGTAGAAGCGGTCCCAAATAACCTCGGACAGGCCGTCGCGGAGGTTGTACAGCTTCATCTTGGAAACAGGCTTGCCGTCAGCGCCAATGGGGCTGCGTTCCTTAGCCTTGATCTTCTTATAGCCTTCAGCCTCTTCCTTCGGTACAGTGAACTCAGGCTCCCGGTCGTCCATCTTCTCAACCTTCTGGTTGGAGAACATCAGGCGCTCCACCACAGCAGGATCCTTCTTAAAGTCGCAGTAGGGGCTGAACTCCTTATCTGCAGCGTACTTGCAGATCATGGTCATACGCTCGGAAGTTTCCTTCAGGATCGCATCGACCTCTTCCTGCGTCATAACGCCGGCTTCGATCAACTTGGCAGGATAGGTAACGATGGGGTCAACTTCCTTCCATGCGTCGATCTCTTCCTTGGTGCGGTATGCATTCTGGTCGGAAACAGAGTGACCGGAGAAACGGTAAGTGAGGGTCTCCAGCATAACAGGACCCTGACCGTTCCGCAGCAGCTCCAGCTTGCGCTCCATAGCGTCGATCACTGCCAGCGGATTGAAGCCGTCAACAGTTTCTGCATGGAACTGGGTGGGGCTGACACCGGATGCGATACGGGACATGCAGCCCTGACCCATGGTCTCACCGCGAGTCTGGTCGCCCATGCCGTAGGAATTGTTGAAGATGTTATACAGGATAGGCATACCGTCATTGTGGGACTCCCACAATGTCTTGTACTGATCCATAGCAGAGAAGTTCAGAGCTTCCCACACAGGACCGCGAGCCATGGAAGCATCGCCAATGTTACAAATACAAATACCTTTCTTGTTGTTGACCTTCTTGTACAGCGCAGCACCGGTGGAAATGGTGCCGGAACCGCCGACGATAGCATTATTGGGGTAAATACCAAAGGGCAGGAAGAATGCGTGCATAGAACCGCCCATACCCATGTGGAAGCCGGTCTCACGGGCAAAGATCTCAGCCAGTGTACCGTACAGAATGAAACGGATCGCCAGTTCCTTGACATCCTTTGTCTCACCCAGCTTCTGGGTTGCCTTCAGGCACTTGCCGTCCAGGAAGCCTTCCATAACTGCAATCAGCTGCTCATCATTCATCTTGTTGATGGTAGACAGCGCCTTGGCAAGGATCTCAGAGTGGCTGCGGTGAGAACCGAACGCAAAGTCGTTCTCGTCCAGCAAATATGCCTGACCGACACAGGCAGATTCCTGACCGGTAGACAGGTGGGCAGGACCGGGATAGGTATGGTCGATACCATTGTAAGAACCCTGTGTCTTGATCAGGTTCAGCATGGTCTCAAACTCACGGAGGATGGTCATGTCACGGAAGATGCGAATCAAGTCTTCCTTGGTGAACTTACCGGAGTCCAGTTCTTCTTTAATGGTCTTGTTGTACTGGTTAACAGGAATATCGTTGAAGGTGACCTTACCGGGTGCGCGAACCACGGAAGGATCCACAAATAAACTCTTAGGCATATTCTGTTCCCCCTTTCATTACTTGGCAAGCAGTGTGGTGAAGTTCTCCAGATTGTTGCACAGTTCCTTCTGGAAGCGTGCAGCAGGAGTACCGTCCACTGCGCGGTGATCATAGGTCAGGCACAAGCCCATTGCAGGATAGATCTGGATAGAGCCGTCAGCGCCCTTGCGGACACGATCAACCGTACCGCAAACACCGAGAATACCGGTCTGAGGAGGATTGATAACGGGAGTAAAGGACTCAACACCCAAGTTACCCAGATTGGAAACGGTAAAGCTGCCGCCGGAAAGCTTATCCGGGTTGATCGCACCGTCACGGCACTCAGCAGCCAAAGCCTTAACAGCCTTGGAGATCTCCAGCAGGCTCATCTGGTCAGCACCAAAAATAGTGGGAACCATCAGGCCGCGGGGTGTATCAACGGCAACACCCAAATTGACATGCTTAAACAGGCGGATAGAGTTATCATCCAGCATGTTGGCATTCAAGTCAGGATGGTTCAGCAAGGTACGGGAAACCGCATACAGAACGATATCACCCAGAGTGATGCCGGCATACTCATCACCGGCAGCCTTCAGCATCTTGCGGTAAGCAAGAATATTAGTGGCATCAAAGGAGGTGGTATGGGTCAGCTGAGCCATGGTAGACAAAGAGGTGTGCATGGACTTGCTGATAGCGCGGCGGATACCGCTGAACTTCACATCCTCATACTCAGGACCGTCAGCAACTGCAGCAGCCTTGGCAGTAGTGGGAACGCCCTGCTGAATCAGCTTCAGCACATCGCGCTCGATGATACGGCCGTTAGGACCGGTACCGGCAGCCAAAGAGGCATCTACACCGTGGGCCTTAGCCAGCTTTGCGGCACGGGGAGATACAGGAGCGCCAGCCTTGACTTCCACGGCAGCAGCAGGAGCGGCGGCAGCAACCTCAGCAACAGGTGCAGCTTCAGCAACTACAGCAGGTGCAGCACCGGGCTTCAGGCAATCCGTGGGCTCGCCGTGAGGACCGACAGCACAGACATTCTCCATGCAGGGAACTTCATCGCCTTCTTCAAAGAAGATAGCCAGCAGTTCACCCTCTGCGGTGGACTCGCATTCAAAGCTTGCCTTGTCAGTTTCATAGGTGAACAGAATGTCGCCGACCTTAATCTGATCGCCAACCTGCTTCAGCCACTCACCGATGATGCAGCTTTCAACAGTAATACCGGCCTTGGGCATAATTACCGCAGAAGCCTTGGTGTTGCATGCAACAGCAGCAGGCACTGCAGCAGGTGCAGCGGCAGCAACAGGCGCAGCTTCCTCAGCAGCAGCGCTGCCACCCTTCAGTGCGGAAACATCCTCGCCTGCCTTACCGACAGCGCAGACATTCACCAGGCAGGGAACCTCATCGCCCTCTTCAAAGAAGATTGCCAGCAGTTCGCCCTCTGCGGTGGATTCGCACTCAAACGAAGCCTTATCTGTTTCGTAAGTAAACAAGACGTCGCCAATCTTAACCTGATCGCCAACATTCTTGAGCCATTGACCGATGATACAGCTTTCAACTGTAATGCCGGCCTTCGGCATAATGACTGCATTTGCCATTATATTGCCTCCTTATAATTTGTTATAGCATGTTAATTATAACTTATTGTAACACCGTTAGTCAATAGTAATTTCACATAAAAAACAAGAAACCTCTGCATAGAAAACAGAGGTTTCTGACAAGTGTTATAAGCAAATTACTTTTGCTGCCTCTGCAGCAGAAAGGAAGCCCTCCGGCATCCGCTCATCGGAGATCAAATAGTCCACATCCGCAAAGTTTGCAAAAGTATAGGGCATCAGGCAGCGGAGCTTCTCTTTACTGCAAACGAGAACGCTTGTCCGCGCTTTTTGAATCACCTTTCGCTTGACAAGCATATCATTTTCCGTGCCGCAGGTAAAGCCGGCATCTACACTGCATCCGGACACGCCGATAAATGCCATATCGATATTGATCCTGTCCAGCATTTCCAATGTATTCTGCCCTGAAACGGCCAGATTCTTACGATTTAATGTGCCACAGCATAAGGTAACTGTGGGATTTTGCAGGCGGCACAGTTCAATCGCAATGTTAGGTCCTGTAGTGAAAATGTTAATGTTAATGTCCGGCAGAAGCTTCGCCAAGGCAAGGTTTGTGGTGCTGGCATCCAAAAAAACCGAGGTGTGCGGTTGGATCAAATTCAAGGCCTTTTGCGCAATAGCTGCTTTTCCTGCATTATTGGCGTTCATACGAACCGTAAATTCCAAATCGCCGGCATGGCGAACTGATTTCGCACCACCGCGGAACTTAACAACCACACCCTGACTTTCAAGGGTATCCAGATCCCGATGGATCGTCATCAAGGAAACATCCGGGTAAAGAGACTGCAGTTCCCGGATAGAAACAACACCCTGTTTCTCAATATGCTCCTTCATACTTTCCTGACGAATGTTATACATAGTTACCTCACATGTTACGAATAGTTTTATTTAACATAAATATAACATCTAAATGTAACGGTTGTCAATCCCCTATTTTGAATCTGTATTGACTCTCGGAATTTGTCAGGATATAATAGACAAACAGAAAGGAGCGAATCTATGATCCGAAACCTGTACATATATGAAAGCCCCTATGTTGATCCCTATGTCAATTTATCGATAGAAGAACACTTACTCCGAACCGTTGATACAGAATCCTGTATCTTATATTTATGGCAAAACCAAAACACCGTGGTCATTGGCAGAAATCAGAATCCGTGGGTAGAGTGTCGAACAGAGCTTTTGCATGCAGAAGGCGGTAAACTGGCGCGGCGTCTTTCCGGCGGCGGTGCTGTTTTCCACGATATCGGCAACTTAAATTTCACATTCGTGATGGCAGAAGAAAACTACGATCTGTCAAAACAGCTCAATGTGATCCGCACTGCCTGTGCTGACTGTGGCATTCACGCAGAGTTTACCGGACGCAACGATCTGACTGTTAACGGCAGCAAATTTTCCGGAAATGCATTTTATCACAGCCATGGAAAAGCCTATCATCACGGTACTATCTTGATTCATGCCGATATAGAAAAGCTATCGCGATACCTAAGTCCCTCCAAAGCGAAGCTGCAGGCAAAAGGCGTTGCCTCTGTCCGTTCTCGTGTGGTGAATCTGAATACCTTTGCACCGTCACTGACCTGCGACATGATGAAAGAGAAAATGCGGCTTGCGTTCTCTGCTGAATATGATCTGCCGTATAGTAATCTTACCTTACAGGCAGAGACGGATGCTCAAATTCAGGCGCTTACATTACGATACGGCAGCCATGATTGGCTCTACGGCACTCCTCTGCCCTTCTCCTTCTCCTGTGAAGGACGCTTTGATTGGGGTAGTATTCAATTAAATCTGCAGGTAAACAAGGGCGTCATCGTAGATACAAGCGTCTACACCGACTCTATGCAATGGGATCTACCCGATGCGGTTCGGAACTGCCTGAATAACTGTGCATTTCATACTGCGGAAATCAAAAACGCCTTACTCACCTGTCCTGATTTGGCCCATGAGGTTCGTTCAGATATTTATCACTTGATACAAAACCAAAACATCTAAAAAGAAGCAGGATGCGTCGCATCCTGCTTCTTGCCTTAAATTTCAATTTGAGAAATAACAGACTTCAACTTTTCAGCGCTGATCTGAAGCTTTTTGACTTCCTCTTCCGTCAGCTTATTCAAAATCTTTCCGCGAACACCATCTCTGTCAACCAATGTCAAAACAGATAAGCAAACATCATCCACGCCGTATTCGCCATGCATCATGGTAGAAACGGTCAATGCAGTGCCCGCACCGGCAAACACGCATTTACAAATGTGGCAGACAGACATTGCAACTGCATAGAAGGTTGCACCCTTGTTCTCAATGATCATACCGCCGGACTTCTTTACAAACTCCTCTACCTCATCGTAATCCTGATTCCAGTGAATCCGTTCACGATCGGGAGAGCTGTCCTTGTAGGCGTCTACATGGTTATTGGCAATATGAACCAGAGACCAAGGAACAAACTGGCTGTCACCGTGTTCACCGTAAACATGGGCATGCACATTCTTGGGGCTGATGTGGAACCGCTTAGCCAGCTCAGACTGCAGACGGCTGGTATCCAGAATCGTTCCGGAGCCGATAATCTGATGTTCAGGCAGACCGGAAATCTTGGTGAAAACATAGGTCAGCACATCCACAGGGTTGGAAACGATCACATACACCGCATTGGGCGCATGCTTAACAATATTCTTCGTAACATCCTTCAGAATATTCACATTGGTTTGAGCCAGATCCAAGCGAGTCATACCGGGCTTTCTGGCAATACCGCATGTGATAACAACGATGTCAGAACCCACAGCATCCTCATAATCACCGCTGCGAACAATCGCCGGAGAGTGGAACGGTGCGCCCTGATAGATATCCAGCGCCTCACCAACAGCCTTCTTCTTATTGATATCCACAAGGACAATTTCAGAAGCAACGCCTTGAATCATCAGGTCATTTGCTATGGTAGCGCCAACGCTACCGGCTCCAATCACAGTAATTTTACTCATAATGCACACATCCTTTTTTGTACGGCATTCAATCGCCGCTTATCGATATTATTATATTTATTTCATTGCCAACAGTCAATGCCTATTTTTCATTTTTGTAGAACACAACGAAAACATTTCCATTTTCCTGTAAATATTTATGGATATTTTTGGGCACAGGAACATGGACAACGCATCCAAATTGCACCTTGTTATCATATCATTTTTGTGCTATACTGGGTGCAAAGTGAGGGATAATTATGGAAAACGGAACAAAATATTTGTATATCGTATTTACTTCCACACCATATAAGCTGGGAACCTTGATTCGAAAAGTGACCCACGAAAAGTACAATCATATTAGCATTTCGCTGGATCAGGAATTGACATCCATGTACAGTTTTGCGCGCCGTTACTATCGTACTCCGTTTTATGGTGGCTTTGTACAGGAGACCCTCTCGCGGTATCATGTAAACGACAAATCCGTTAAACTGCAGGTTTGCAAAATACCCGTCAGCGATCCGGTTTACGAACGAATTTGCAAAAAGCTAAAGGACATGGTCACGAATAACAACACCTATACATACAATTATTATTCCGCTGTTGCATCCCTATTCAAAAAACGGTTGCCAATCGATAACGCCTATACATGTGTAGAATTTTGTGTTGAAATTTTACAATTGGCTGGCTTGCCTTTGGATTTGCAAAAGTATTATGCAATCGGTGATTTAGTGAAACTCCTCCACCCCTATCGTATCTACGAAAAAACGATAAAAACCAAATGCCGGTGTGAAAATCAGTTCTTCTGTCGGAAGCCCGTTCCTCACCCTGTTTTAGAATCCGTTTCTTCTATCTATCATCTATCCGTAAAAATGATAAAATGAAAACTGCTGTGGATTGTACTACATTCCACAGCAGTTTTTATTATTCAGAAATACAGAAAATCACTTTGCAGCGTTTACCAGTTCTGCGGTATCCTGTGCGATCATCAATTCCTCATTGGTGGGAACAACCCAAACCTGAACCTTGGAATCAGGAGCGGAAATGCACATTTCCTTGCCGCGCTTGTTGTTCAGCTCAGGATCCAGCTTTACACCCATGAAGCCCAGATACTCACAAACAGCAGCACGGACAGCACAGTCATTTTCACCGACGCCGGCAGTGAAGGTCAGCACATCGATGCCGTTCAAAGCAGCGGCATAAGCACCAACAAACTTAGCAACCTCGTAGCAGAACTTGTCACGAGCCAGTGCGCAATCCTCGTTGCCGTTCTTGGCACCGTCTTCCAGATCGCGGAAGTCAGAAGAGACACCGGACAGAGCCAGCATACCGGACTTCTTGTTGAGCATATTCAGGCAATCGTCAACATTCATGCCGTACTTGTTGCAGATGAACTGCACAACAGCGGGATCGATATCACCGGAACGAGTGCCCATAGGAACGCCTGCCAAAGGAGTCAGGCCCATGGTGGTATCCTGGCACTTGCCGTCCTTCACAGCGGACATGGAAGAACCGTTGCCCAGGTGGCAGTTGACCATCTTGAACTCGGTGGTGCCGACCAGCTCAGCGGTACGCTTGGCAACATACTTGTGGGAGGTGCCGTGGAAGCCGTAGCGGCGGATGGAGTCGTTCTTGAAGTACTCGGTGGGGATGGCATAACGGTAAGCCTTGGGAGGCATGGTCATGTGGAAAGCGGTGTCAAAGACAGCGACCTGGGGAGTGGTGGGCATAACAGCCTGGCAGGCGCGGATGCCCATCAGGTTGGCGGGATTGTGCAGGGGACCCAGAGGAATGCACTTTTCGATGGCGGCAATGACCTCGTCATTGATGATGCAGGAGTCGAAGAACTCCATGCC
>JAZKXW010000036.1:0-11269 GCA_045611825.1 Faecousia sp. | reverse complement strand
TAAGCCACAACGATCTTGCCGATACGCTCGCGCAGATCCTTCAGGTCCTTAGCAACTGCCAGAATAGCCATCAGCTCGGAACCAACCGCGATACCGAACTTGGACTCCATCATGAAGCCGTCCAGACGGCCGCCGATACCGATGATGATGTTACGCAGGCTCTGTGCGCAGAAGTCGATGATCCAGCCCATCTCCACACGCTTGGGGTCGATGTCCAGACGCTTCAGGCCCTTCTTAGCCAGCCACTCGTCGGTGTTGTTGCGCTCGTGCTGCATACGGGCGGTCAGAGCCACCATAGCCAGGTTGTGGGCATTCATGATATCGTTGATGTCGCCGGTCAGACCCAGAGAGAACTCGGTCATGGGCATCAGCAGAGCGTTACCGCCGCCGGCTGCGGTACCCTTAACGTTCATGGTAGGACCGCCGGAGGGCTGACGCAGAGCGCCACCGGCCTTCTTGCCGATGTAGCCCAGACCTTCGATCAGGCCCAGAGAAACGGTGGACTTGCCTTCGCCAAAGGGAGTGGGGGTAACAGCGGTGACTTCGATGAACTTGCCGTCGGGCTTATCCTTCAGACGGTTCATAACCTTGATGAAGTCGATCTTGGGGGTCTTGCCGTAGGGGATGATCTCCTCGGGCAGCAGGCCCAGCTTCTCGCGGAAGAACTCCACGGAAGGCAGAGTCTTTTCAGCTTCCTCTGCGATCTGCCAGTCAGCGAACTTGGTGGGATCCAGCTTTACCAAGCCCTTTTCGTCTACGTACTTGCCATTCTCGTCAAAAACGATTGCCATAGTATGTTTCCTCCTTGTTTTTCGGTGCCATCGGCACATTATTAATAATTTTATACGACCGTCACGTCAGCAGCCTCACGAATGAGCGCCATGACCTTGCCGGTGAGTACACTTCTTTTGATCGCCGCTTCAAACTCGGGACCCATGTAAGGCTGCAGCTGCTCCATGGTCATGCCGTTCTGCCGACAAACACCTTCCACGGCCTTGTCCAATTCTGCCTGCTCTGCCGTCAGGCCTTCCAATTCCACGACCTTGTCGATAACAGCCTGATTCTTCAACTCTGCCAGCGCATCCGGCTCTGCGTCCTTGCGCAGCTCCTCAGGACTGGTCTTCATAAACGAGCAGTACATTTCCAGGTTCAAACCTTGCTGCGCCAGCTGGGCTTCCAGCGTCTGGATCTGGGCATCCAAGGCTTTTTCCAGTTCCTCAGGTGTCACAGTCACATCGATGGTTTCCGCAGCCTGCCGGAGCAGACGGTCCTGCAGATCCATTTCACCGCGCTCATCGGAGTACGACTGCAGTGCTTCACCCAAGCGCATACGCATCTGTTCAAAGGTATCGCAGCGACCCACTTCCTTAGCGAATACATCGTCCAGCTCATAGGGGGTCTTGACCCGGATCTCATGGATCACACACCGAAACTCTGCTTCCTTGCCTGCCAAGGCTTCGGAATGATACTGCTCCGGGAAGGTGACCTTTACGGTGACCTCTTCGCCGGGAACCTTATCCAGCAGCTGCTCTTCAAAGCCGGGAATAAACATGCCGCTGCCCAGCACCAGCGTCTGATTCTGCGCAGTACCGCCGGCAAACTGTTCGCCATCGCAGAAGCCTGCGTAATCCAGCACCACCTCGTCACCGTTTTCGGTGGGACGGTCCTTAATCACAGCGATACGGGGATTCTGCTGCTGCAAACGGTGGATCTGGCGATCGATCTCCTCATCGGTGATGATGTGTCTGTCCAATTGGGCTTTCAAGCCCTTATATGTAAAAGCCATTGTTTTTCTCCTTGCCTTTTAGAATTGTTATCACTTTATTATAGTAGCATAAATTCTTCTTAAAGGCAATCTTTGTTTCTCAAAAGGGTGTTTTTTGAATTACAAGAGGATTATACAAATTTTTCTTGCAAAAACCAATATAGTTATGATATTTTATTTATAGTTTATATCTATAGATTTAGGAGGCATCCTATGAACTACAACTACCTGCGATATTTTTCTGTGCTGGCACAAGTGGAGCACTATACACTGGCAGCTGCCCGTCTGGGCATCTCTCAGCCGTCCCTGAGCAGCGCCATTAACCATCTGGAATCAGACCTTGGCGGTGTCAAGCTGTTTGAAAAGGCAGGCCGCAATATTCGCCTGACGGAAGAAGGCCGTTATTACCGGGAAAAGGTGGACGCGGCGCTGCAGGAGCTGAACGATGCCTCCATGACCCTCCGGGACAGCAAGGTCAGCGCCCCTGTGGTAATTCGACTGGGAATTGTTTCCGGTTCTCTGAGCGGTCTGGTAGCGCAGGAGGTCACCGAATACGCCCGGCAAAATCCCCGGATCCGTTTTCAGCTCATTGAAAACTCTGCCGATGGACTGATGGATATGGTACGGCAGGAGCAGCTGGATATGGCGCTGGTGGATACCACCAACCGGGACAGATCTCTGCATTTCCGCAAATTGTGCGAGCAAAATTTCTATGTTGCGCTACCGGCAAATCACCGATTTGCTTCCAGAAGCAGCCTGATGTATCAGGATCTGCAGGCAGAACCGCAGGTCGCATTCCACTACAACATCAACAAGTCCTTTGAGCAATGGGCTGCCGGTGGAGAACACAAAACCGTATGTTCCGTCAATACCGCAGAAACTGCGCTGAATATGGTCAGCGCCGGTTTTGGCTTCTGCTTCCTGCCGGAAAGCTGCGTACAGCACCGGGAGGATGTGACCTTTGTGCCGTTGGAAAATTGGCATCAGGCACTATACATGTGCATTCTTTATGACAGATGGCTGGAGCCGCCGGTATGGGCCTTTTGTGAACAGCTTGTCAAATCCTTCCGCAGTCAGCCCAAATCCGAAAATAACCACTGGTACGCAGATATATAAAAAACAAGCCCCATGGTCGCACCATGGGGCTTATATTACAGCCGATACAGCCGTTTTCCGTTTTCCAAGGTCGCAGCGGCGGCTTCCTCGGGAGAAATACCGCGGATCGCAGCCAGCTGCTCCGCCATGCGGTACAAATAGCCGGGGTCGCAGCGCTTACCCCGGAAAGGCTCCGGCGCCATAAAGGGGCAATCTGTTTCGATCACGATCCGATCCAACGGGATCGCTGCGGCGGTTTCCACCGCCTTGCGTGCATTTTTGAAGGTCAAGACCCCGGTAAAGCCGATATACCAACCCATATTCACCAGTTGCCATGCCATTTCTGCCGAGCCGGAGTAGCAATGGAATACGCCGGTAACATCCTTAAACTCCTTTACGATCCGCATGCCGTCATCATGGGCTTCCCGCTCATGGACCACCACCGGTATCTTCAGTTCCCGAGCCAACTCCATCTGCATTCGAAAGGCCTTCTGCTGAATCTCCCGGGGGATATCCTCATAGTGGTAATCCAAACCGATCTCGCCAATGGCTTTCACCTTTTCATGGCGGCACAAATTGCGGTAGGCATCCAAAACCTCTTCATTTACCTCGTCGGCAGAATCAGGATGGCTGCCTACGGTGGCATAAATAAAGGGGTATTTTTCTGCCAATGCGATGGAGTCCTTGGAGGATTCCAGACAGCAGCCGATATTCATTACAAGGGAAACGCCTTTTTCCGGCAGCGAGGAAATCAACGCTTCCCGGTCCGGATCAAAGGCAGGATCATTCAAATGGGCATGGGTGTCAAAAAGCATACTTTTCTCCTTAGCAAATTCATACGGTTTAAGCCGTCATTCCGAGCCAGCGGACACGCCGGTTTTATAGATTGCCACACCAGTCTGCGGACTGGTTCGCAATGACGCATCAGGTGGCACAACCCGAGAAATTTATTCTTCGATTATGGCCACAAGGCAGCCGTTTTGGATGGTGACCCGGGGGTCATTTAACGAAAAATCCGTTTGGTTGGGATAGCCTTTCAAACCTTCTCCGGTACATTTTGCTGCCGCCTCTTTCAAAACCCAAAAGGTCAGCAGAGCAAGGCGTTTGTCCACGGCTTTTTCATATTGCACTTTCTCCGCAGGCGACAGGATCTTCACTGCCAACCGCAGATCAATGTCTCTGTCTGCCTGCTCCGCATCAATGCCGACGGGGTTGTCGGACAAGACGCAGAACACGGTTTCTTTGGTATGGGAGACAGAAAAGCAAGGTCCGTCGGCAAAATAGGGCTTACCCCGGTGGGTATATAAAATTTCCGGCATTTCTTTTCCGGTATATTCCCGGTACATGTCGGCAAGCAGTTCCCTGCCGGCATCATGACCGCTGCAGCCGTTCAATGCTTTGTGGCCTATAACCATTTTGTCATCCCCCAATAAGCGGTGGGAGCAAGCCCCAACCTACCGTTGATTATAGTATCTTCTTCCTCTACTGTCAAGAAAAGCTCCTTGGAAAGGCGGGGCATCATAAGACAAAACAACGTCTTATGATGCCCCGCTTTTTTGCGTTATGAAGATTTCTGGGAAGAGGAGCTTTTGGAGCTTCTTCCGTAGCGGTAGTAATGGTACTTGCCTTTGTAGTTTCTGTAATACCGGCCGTTGGCAGGCAGCAGGTCACGGTAGGCAAAGCCCAACACCCGCAGGTTGACCAGCTCCAGCTGCCGCAGCATTTCTTCCAACAGCTTCTTCTGGGCAACGCCGCCCCGGACCACCGCAATGACACCGTCCAAATACTTGGACACGGAAACGGTATCGGAGACGATGGTAACGGGAGGCAGGTCGATCAAAATATAATCGTAGTCCTTGCTCATCTCCTCGATCAGCTGATGCATCCGGGCAGAACCGAGCAGCTCAGAGGGGTTAGGAGGAATATCGCCGGCTGTCAGCAGATCCACGCCGGGGGCATGGGGACTCTGCTGAATGAATTTTGTGTAGCTCTCCCGGGATACCAGCAGATTGGTCAATCCCGGAACCCGATCCACGCACAGCTTGCTGGCAATGGTGGGCTTCCGAAGGTCCGCATCGATCAGCAGTACCGTCACACCTGCCTGCGCCAGAGAATAGGCCAAATTACAGGTAACAGTGGATTTTCCCTCTTCCTGAATGGCGCTGGTCACACCGACCACATGGCATTTCTGCTCACCGGTAAAGGAAAACATCAGGTTGGTACGCAGCAGCTTATAGGCTTCCGCTGCCGCAAAGTTCAAGCCGGAGCCGAACATGGTCCGAACATTCCATGTGTCCGGTTTGTTGTGTTTTTTGCGACGAAATAATTTCATTCTGCCTTGCCTCCGTTTTGTCCGGCTGTTTTCGCAACGGCGCCATAGCTCTTGTAATAGCTCTTGTAATACTTCTTATAGTAGTTCTTGTATCCGCGGTAGTTGCCGTTTTTGGGCTCATTGGCATCGGGGATCACTGCCAAAAGGGGGATTTCCTCGTATACTGCCGTCAGATACTCCTCTGTGTGAATGCTGTCATCCATCAATTCTCTTGCCACAATCACCAACGCGCATAAAACGAATCCCAGGGCAAAGCTAATCAGAAAGATGTTATCGTATTGCGGAGATACAATCTGCTTGGATTCCACCGCATAGTCCACCAAACGGACATCGCTGCCTTCCACCACTTCCAGCAGCTTTCCGGGAAGCACTTCTGCGAAGGTATTGGCGATCTTTGCAACCTCCGCGCTGTCCTCACCGGTCACCGTGATCTCAAAGATTTCTGTTTGATTCACCGTTTTCGCCAAGATCATACTGCGAAGCTGATCCACCGTGTATTTGTCCTCCAGGCCTGTTACCTTGAGAACCTCGTTCAAAACCGGCTTGCCATGCAAAATAATCATGTAGGCCTCTGCCAAATAAGCAGCTGCTGTCAGCTGACCGGCTTCGATCTCGCCTTTGTTATCTTCATAAATATTATTGGAATATAACTGGATCGTAGCTGCATACTTCGGAGTTATAAAGAACTTCGCATAACCAAATGCCAACGCTGCGACCAGCAACGCCACCAAAACAATGATCCAGGACTTGCGCAGCACCAGCAAAAGCAAGCCCTTAATATCTATTTCCACCATTACATTATTTTCCTGCATAGGGGTACCTCTGATTCTTCTATAAGTTTCTAAGCAGCATTGCTGCAAACACACAACGCAATCAGTATACCAATTGCGACGATTTCTGTCAATGTTTCATATCCGGGTTTTTGCAATTTCATTGTCGCTCTGGGAATCCGCTTCCCTTGCGATGCTCTGCATCGCGCAAGCCTTCGCCTTACCGGGCGATTCGTGAATCGCCCCTACACCCGAAGGGTGTCATTGCGAACCAGTGATCACACTGGTGTGGCAATCTAACGCACAACCCAAAAAACCGTGTCATTATGTAGTTTTCCCGTTTTGTCGCTCTGAGAAGGAAAAATAATACACATTGTCATTCCGAGGGAGCAACGCGACCGTGGGAATCCACTTCCCTTGCGATGCTCTGCATCGCGCAAGCCTGTGGCTTGCGGAGAATTACGGATTGCCACACCAGTGTGATCACTGGTTCGCAATGACACGGGGGACAATTATTTTTCTTTCTCACAATGGCAAGAAATACAGGGGGATTGAAAAAGGCAGGACAGGTATCTGCCCTGCCTTTCTCTTTTATTCCATACAGCCTGCCTTTTGGAGCATCTGCATAAATTCTGCTGCGTCCTCCATGGCGACTGCGCGCTCAACATCATATTCCGCCATCAACGCATCGGCCAGTTCTTCCTGACCTTTGCCTTCAGCCAGAAGATTCCACAGCATTGCGCCGGAATCATTCAGCGTGAGCATTTTGTGAAAGTTTGCGGTTTCGGAACCCACAGCCATTACCGCCCAGGTTCCCACGATCTTCCGCAATACGAAGTCTTTTTTCAGTTTCATAATCCACATTCCTCCGCAGCGCGGTGCATCGTTTCATAACTTAATTTAACTGCATCCGGTTCCGGTCTGTTTTCCATTTCAAAAACGGGGATCTTAGCCACCAGTTTTTCCACTTGAACAAGAAGCTTGTCCAGCAAAGAAGCATCGTCAAACTTAAAAATCGTCTGACCGATGATCCGCTGGGCAGCCTCCAACTTGCTCATCCGGCGAATTTTATTCTCCGGTCCCTGTTTCAGAAAACAGATTCCCGCTACCGGTACTTTCGTATTGATGTTAATTCCATCCTTACCGCACCAGGGGGTGCCGTAGGCATACCACACATCGTCCAGATACCGAAGTGCCGGTTTATCGTCATTGAAAACCTGTGCCGCTTCTCCAAACACTTGCTGCCACAATCTTGTATGGGTTGATTTCCCTGTGCCGCAGGGAGCGGAAAACAAATATGCTTTGTTATCCAATGCAACCGCAGAAGAATGCAAATATACACCTTCGTAGTTCAGCAAGCCAATCAAAAACTGGCGACCGGATTCAATGTAAGCGATTATTTCTTGTTTTACTGACGGATCGTAAATTTCGTTACGATAAAGGTCTGTATTGATTGTGATATCCGCATTGCTGGTATCCTTGCACAGATATCCCGCACAACGGGGGGCTAAGCCCCCCGCGTTTGGGACCTCAACAATCAGTTCTGCTACTTTACAGTACATAGATTGTTTATCTTGAGACATCGCCGGTCTCAACATCCATAATCTCCTCAGCAGTCAGAAGCATAACTTCCTCTGCTACGGGCTTTTCATAGATTTTCACGGGTATCGACTCCTTTCTATTAATTAATTCACAACGATTTCAGCGCCGGTGCCGGAGATCAGCACAACGCTCAAATCAGGTGTGGTACCCCAGTTGTCATCATAGCCCAAACCGAAGACGCGGTCGTACCACTGCTTTCCTTCGTTCCAGCTATTAATAACATTAGAAATATTCACATCATTGTAGATGTAGTACTGGTATGCATCGCCGCTCGCACGTTCCCAGTTGACCAAAACCGCTACCTGAATATTATTGTCGGAAGCGCCGTCATTCAGGTACTGGTGAGCAACAGTCTCGAAGAGAATTTCGAATCTGTAGTCATAGTCGCCCTTAGCGCCAAGTGCATTGAAGCCGTTGATATCTACGAATACATAGCCGCCGTTTACATAGATGGGCAGCTGTGCGTTGCCATCGTCCAGAGCCACAGCGTTCTTGGAAGCCTTCAGCAAGCCGGTGTTGTCAGCGCTGTTGTCAGCGATCTGTGCGCCGTTGAATGCCACAACATAGGTAGCCTCCAGAGTGTAGCCGTTCAGATCCAGAGTAACGCCGGGAGCTACAGTAATGTATTCTTCCTTAGCGTTGCCGCACAGAACGACCTTGCCGCCGTTTGCAGCTGCCAGAGCAGCAGCAACAGAGGTGAAGCGTTCGCCGGTAGCCTCGATGTAAGCAACCTCTGCGCCCTCAACCACATCGATGGAAGGTGTATCCTGACCGTTGTCGTTAGAAATGGGCTTCTTGCCATCGCCATGAACAACAAACTCAACGCCGGTGCCGGAGATCAGCACAACGCTCAGATCGGGTTCAGCACCCCAGTTATCATCATAACCTAAACCGAAGACGCGGTCATACCACTGCTTTCCTTCGTTCCAGCTGTTGATAATATTGGAAATATTCACATCGTTGTAGATGTAGTACTGGTATGCATCGCCGCTCGCACGCTCCCAGTTGACCAGAACGGCAACCTTCAGGTTGTTGTCAGATGCGCCGTCTGCCAGATACTGGTGAGCAACGGTCTCAAAGAGGATCTCGAATCTGTAGTCATAGTCACCCTTGGCGCCAAGCGCGTTGTAGCCATTGATGTCTACGAATACATAGCCGTCGCCCACGTAGATGGGCAACTGCTTGTTGCCGTCGTCCAGAGCAACAGAGGATTCAGCGGTCTTCAGCAGACCAGTGTTCTCTGCGCTGTTGTCAACGACATGTGCGCCCTCAAATGCAACGACGTAACCGGTTTCTACAGTGAAGCCATTCAGATCCAGAGTAATGCCAGCATATACGACTACGAATGCTTCCTCAGCGGGAGCCACGACCTTAACGGTCTGGCCAGCGGTAGCAGCATTCAGAGCAGCCTGTACGGAGAAGTACTCAGCATCGCCGATCACTGCGACTACAACGCCGGTAGCGGGCAGAACCTCAGTTCTCTCGCTCAGCTGTTCGCCACAGACAGAGCAGTTGACAACATACTTGATGTAGCCGTCCTCAGTCTGAGTGGGCTCTACGCGCTCTGCTACGGTCTCAGCACCAGCAACGTGAGTCAGAGCATCGATTGCTTCGGTGTAGGTGTGGCTTGCGTCGTTTTCACAGACGTAAGTCATTTCGCCTTCCACGCCGCATTCAGGTGCCTTGGTCTGAGTGCCAATGTACTTGTGACCCAGAGCGTCGACATAGTCGGCAACATAGGAATCGCCACAAGCGCAGGTGTAGGTGGTGTAACCCTGAGCCTCACAAGTAGGATCGGTTACTTCCTTATCGTACTTATGACCCAGAGCGTCGACAGTGATAGTCTCACGGCTCAGCTCGTCGCCACATACGGTACAGTAAACAACATTGTCGTAAGAACCGTCGTTGACACAGTCAGGATCAACCTTGTTCTCAACAACAACATCGCCCTCTACGTGGGTATGGACAATGTACTTGCCGTCCACATACAGAACCTTGTCACCTGCGGTGGTAGTGAAGTTAGCCAGCAAGGAATTATCCTTGTAAGCAACAGTTGCGTCTGCGGTGAGCAGTTCAACAGTGCCCTCAACGATTGCATTGCCGTTTACAACAACCTCGCTGCCGTTGACGCTCAGCTTGGTGCCTGCGGGAACCACGAAGGTTGCGCCGGACTCAACGACCAGGTTCTGGCCGGGCAGAGTCCACCACTGAGCAATGTTCAGCTTCATAGTGCCGGATACGATAGTGGTATCGTAGTTAGCCTCGATGATGAACAGTGCATCCTCAGTGTAGTAGATAGCGTCAGCTGCAACACCGGCCATAGTGTAGTCGGAGGTTGCGAAGGTGCCGCCAGCCATCTGGATAGCGCCGGTGATATTACCCTTGACGTATGCGCCGTTAGCGATCTTCAGAGTACCGTTGTTAACAGCGGTGCCGTTGATAATAACAGTGCTGCCGTTAACGTACAGAGTCTTGCCCTCGGGAATTACGAAGGTTGCGCCGGACTCAACAGTCAGGGTCTGGCCAACGCCGGTGTACCACAGTTCGGGAACCAGTTCAACAGTACCGGACAGGATAGCGATATCGCCGGTCACGCCGGTCATGGTGAATACTGCGTCAGTGGTGTAGTAGTAATCAGCATCAGCGCCGATCATCTTGTAGCCTTCAGCAGTGATGTAGTTACCGCCGTTGACAGCGATCTTGCCCAGGACAGTGCCGGAAACGGTATTGCCGTTCAAGTCAAGGGTCACGTCTGCGGGGATAACTGCAACGCCTTCAGCTGCTACATCAGCGATCAGCTTGATGGTGTTGCCAGCCTCAGCTGCAGCAATAGCGTCAGCCAAAGACTCGTACTTGTCGCCGCCTACGATCTCAACAACGTAGACCTTAGCAACGACCTTGTAAATGCCGTCACTTACTTCGACCAGCTTGTAATCATCAGGTACTTCAACTGCAGAAGGATCTGCGATTGCGATGGTACCTGCGCCTTCGACGCCAGCTGCATCGGAACCGTCACGGCCGTAGACGTACTCAACGCTGCCGCCGTTGACTGCCATTGCACCACTGTTGTCGACCCAGTCGATCTCACCGCCATTGACGGTCAGTTCGCCGGAGTTCAGCAGCCAGCCTTCAACTGCGCCGCTGTTGATAATGGTTTCGCCGTAGACATCAGCACTGTTGTAGAAGTTGTAGATTGCTGCGTAGTCACCGGAAATGGTGGCATTCTCAACAGTTACAACGCCATAGTTGCCGATAGTCAGGTCGGGGCTGGTAACAGTACCATTCTTAATGGTGAGGTTACCGTCCTTGGTTACATAGATCACGCCGTAGGTAGCGTAGAAGTTAGCAGCGGAAATGGTGTTGCCGTTCAGGTCAATGGTAACAGCCTTGTTAACCTTAACAGTTTCAGCCAGCTCGTAGTCGCGAACCAGCTCGATGGTATCGCCGGGCTTTGCAGCAGCAATAGCCTCTTCCAGAGTGTCGTAACCTGCATCGCCGATCATAGCTACAACATAGCCAATCTCGTCAACGCCTTCCACAGTAGCAGTGGGTGCGAAGACATATGCCTTCTTGGAGTCATCAGCAACGGTGATGTTGCCGCCGGAAACGGTAACCTTTGCGTTCTCTGCGGTATCGCCCACAGTGATAGCGCCGTAGTTCTCGTTCTTGTTGGCATCAACGTTGGTGATCTTGGTGTCATTGATA